>JAPPOU010000090.1:3302-46650 GCA_028817795.1 Alphaproteobacteria bacterium | reverse complement strand
ATCTCAGGCTTATCTGAGGCATAGTCGCGCGCCGTGCGCCCTTTGTGATCTTTTCTGTCGACGTCAGCTTCCAACGCCAAAAGAGTAGTCACAGCGTTTCTATTTCCCGCTTCAGCAGCGGCCATTAATGGCGTAACACCCGCGTTGTCGGCCAAATTAACATCCGCCCCTTTTTCTGACAACCACCCAATCATAAGATCATGCCCACTCCAAGCTGCAGAAAACACCGCTGTACAACCATCTTCGTCACGCGCATTAATATCACGCACCTTATCCACAATGATCGAAAAAATACCGGCATCGCCGCGTATAACAGCCAAGGATAAGGGCAGCCTTCCACCAGCGCACGATTCTATATCCAACCCCATATCAACCCAGACCTGAACGCAATCCACGCGCCCGGCATCAATCGCCAGGCTAAGCGCGCACCACCGCTCTCCATTCTCCAATTCCATTTCTATCTTCGTATCCGCACCACCTGCAATCAAAGCCTTCACGCTTTCAACACGCCCTGCTTCACTGGCCCGCATCAGTGCTGTCATCCCGTTATAGTCCTGAGCATCGGGGTTCGCACCAGCTTCCAGCAACGTTTTTACAACATCTAACTTGCAAAAGTCTTCCGCACCTATCAAAGCCGTCCAGCCCAATCTATCCTGCACGTCGAGCTTCGCGCCTTTTTCAATCAGTGCTTTTACAATTTCCCCATCCCCGCGCCGTGCCGCCTGCATCAGCGCTGTGCGATCCTGCACTTCCGGCAGCAAATTAGGGTCAGCGCCCTTTTCCAAGAGCGCCAACGTCACCTTGTTTTTGCCAGAAATAATGGAAGACCTTAAAAGGACATTACCAAAATCATCGCAATAATTGGGGTCCGCCCCCTTCTCTAAAAGACGCAGGCATTTCTCCTCATCAGCACCGCCACAAACGGCTGACAACAAAGCCTCAGAAATCTCCCGGCGTGCCGTTGCGGCTTCATTAAAATCATCTTCGGTGTCAGACAAAACACATCCCCCAAAATCTATACGCATAGCTCCTAAGCAGTGTACAGGAAGTTAATTAATATGTAAATATAATTTGTGTAAGGCACTGAAATATAGCAGAAAAAATTAAGCGGTCCTTAATCGACTACCGACACTCAACAGCCCTATTCCCACTGGCGATATATGCGCCAAAAAGGTAAAATGCCGCATGGCATATCAGAAAAAAACAAAGCACCCAGATCAACAAAACGGCAACGTCCTGTTCCTTGTTCTGATTGCCGTTGCGCTTTTTGCCGCGCTGTCTTACGCCGTCACGCAATCCGGACGCGGCAGCGGCAGCGTTGACAAAGAGCAAGTCCTGTTGCAAGCCGCGCAAATCACGCAGCACGCCGCCATGATTCAATCAACGGTACAAAGAATGATTTTATCGGGCACCGCGCCTGAAAATATCAGTTTTCTGGATGCGCCCGACCCCGGCTATGGCGGGGGCTATGGGCATACCGTGCCGCGCCCCGATAGCGACAAGGTTTTTAACCCTGCGGGCGGCGGTCTGACGTATACGCCCCCAGACACCGCATGGCTGGATTCATCCTTCAGCGCGAACCTTGATTACGCGGATTGGATATTTCCCAACGACATTTGCGTCAATGAGCTTCCTGTTTCGGAACCCACATGCACGCCAAGCCAACGGGAAATGCTTGTAAGACTAAACTATGTCACCAGAGAAATTTGCCTCGCCATCAATACGGGGCTGGGGCTCTCCAACCCCGGCGGCGAACCGCCCGTTGACAGTGGCAACAGCGGTGGTGCTGCCCTGTGGAAAAATACGCCCGCCACCAACCCCTACTTCCACCTCGGCGACAATCTCGGCGGCATTATGGATGGTCAACACAACGGATGCCTTCGGTTATCAGGCGGCTCTTATCTTTATTTTCACGTTTTCTATGCCCGATAGTCTCTCACGGCACCGGCGGCGCGGGGGGCTTTACTGTCTTTTGTGCCGCGATATGCGCCCGCATCACCTCAAGACATAAATTGCGATTATTCTTTTGCGCGATTTTGAAGGCAGGATCATTCTCAGACGTCAACTTGGCCCCGTTTTCCAGCATCAGGCGGATCACATGCGGATGGCCGCGTGACGCCGCGATTTGCAAGGGCATGCCCGATTGCGCATTCACGTTCGCGCCGCAGCGCACCAGCATTTCCATCATCGGCACATTCCGAAGGGCAGAGGCCAGCACAATCGCAGCATCATTATCGCTATGCACATCCGCGCCTGCCTGTATCAACCGCCGCGCCACCGGGCGGTGCCCGTGCTTCACGGCAATCAGCATGGCGCGCGCGCCATTGGCATCGGCTTTCGCGCCATGGCTCAATAATTCGTCAACAACTTCGATATGACCGCCACGGGCGGCATCTTCCAAGGGTTTTCCCCCTTGCGCATTCGGGTTCGCGCCTGCATCCAGTAAGCGCGCCACCCGCCACTCATGCCCTTTGCGGGCGTGTTCAACCAAAGATTGATCCAACCGTGTTTGGTGAAAAGACTGTGTGAGGGATTTAATTTTTTCAACAGGACGCCACAAGCCCCCTTTACCGGAGCCGTGCTGGCCATCATTCTTGTTTCTTTCAGGTCTTGCCATTCCGCATTTTCATCTGCGTATTTTATGGTACGATGTTGAAAATAAACATAATTTTATCGCCTGTCAAGGGCGGCGCATTTGTCGCGCAATTCATTAGGTTATCCCTCTGGACGTAGCGGTCAGATACTTTTATGATTCTTTCAGCATATCCAAGGGGTTTACATGAAAAATACGACAAACAGGCCGCTTTCGCCACACCTGCAGGTGTATCGCCCGCAGCTCACCTCCATGACCTCGATCATGCACCGCATCACAGGCTTCGGGCTTGCCCTTGGCGCAGTGGCCGCAACATGGTGGCTGGGGTCTGTCATGCTGGGGGCCGGGGCCTATGAAACGTTTTACACGTTTTTCGCATCAAAGACAGGGCAGCTCTTACTGTTCGGCTGGCTGTGGGCGCTGGTCTATCACCTGTTGAACGGCGTACGGCACCTGTTCTGGGATATGGCGATCGGGGTCAATATCAAAAGCGCCTATGCAACAGGATGGTTGATCGTGTTTGGTTCCATGGCGATTTCCGCCGCACTGTGGATATTCCGCCTGCAAGGCTATTACGGTTAAATCTTAAGGGAGCTGCTTCATGTCCGGCAACAACGATACATCTATCCGCACACCTTTGGGCCGCGCGCGCGGCAGCGGTTCGGCCCGCGACGGCGTCGGCCACTGGTGGTGGCAGCGCGTTTCGGCGGTGGCGCTTTTACCGCTGTGTATTTACTTTATCTGGAATGCGCCGTTCTTTTTGCCGCCTGTGCACGATTACCCGAACCTGATCGTGACGCTGGCAAACCCCATCATGTCGCTGGCGCTGATCTTTGGCATTCTGGCCGGGTTTTACCATGCCGCCGTGGGTGTGCAAGTGATTATTGAAGATTACGTCCATGGCGAAAACCTGAAAATCGTCATGCTGCTGCTGAACAAAATCGCCTTTGCCGCGCTTGGCATCACCGCGCTTTATGCCGTGATCTATATCAGCTTTGCCCTCTTTGGCCAAACGCCTCTCATGTAAGGAACCAGAACAATGCAACAATCCTATCCCATCATTGAACATGAATATGACGTCGTCGTTGTCGGCGCAGGCGGCGCGGGGCTGCGGGCTACGTTCGGCATGGCGGAAAAGAACCTGCGCACCGCATGCATCACCAAGGTTTTCCCCACACGCTCGCACACTGTCGCGGCACAGGGCGGCATTTCCGCCGCGCTCGGCAACGCAGGCGAGGATGACTGGCGCTGGCATATGTACGATACGGTCAAGGGATCGGACTGGCTGGGCGATCAGGATGCGATTGAATATATGTGCAAGGAAGCCATTCCCGCGATTATCGAGCTGGAACATTACGGCGTTCCTTTTTCCCGCACGGCAGAGGGCAAAATTTACCAACGCGCCTTTGGCGGCATGACAACCGAATACGGCAAGGGCACGGCACGCCGCACCTGCGCTGCTGCCGACCGCACGGGCCATGCCATTTTGCACACGCTGTACCAGCAATCATTAAAGCATAAGGCCGAGTTTTTTATTGAATACTTCGCGCTCGACCTCATCATGGATGACGAGGGCGTGTGCCGGGGCGTCATGGCATGGAATTTGGAAGACGGCACCATCCACCGTTTCCGCGCCCATACGGTTGTGCTGGCAACGGGCGGTTATGGCCGCGCTTATTTCTCTTGCACCTCTGCGCATACCTGTACGGGCGATGGCAATGCGATGGTGTTGCGTGCGGGCCTTCCCCTGCAGGACATGGAATTTATCCAGTTTCACCCGACCGGCGTTTACGGCGCAGGCTGCCTGATTACCGAAGGCGTGCGCGGCGAGGGCGGATACCTCACCAATTCCGAAGGCGAGCGTTTCATGGAGCGCTATGCACCGTCCGCCAAAGACCTTGCGTCCCGCGATGTTGTTTCCCGCGCCATGACCATGGAAATCCGCGAGGGGCGTGGCGTTGGCAAGGATGCCGACCATATCTTCTTGCACCTTGAACACCTTGACCCTGCGATCATCAGGGAGCGCCTGCCCGGCATTGCTGAAACGGCGCGTATCTTTGCCGATGTCGATGTGACAAAAGGACCCATTCCGGTTTTGCCGACCGTGCATTACAACATGGGTGGTATTCCCACCAATTACCGGACCGAGGTGATTAACCCCTCCAAGAACGACCCTGACCGTGTTGTACCGGGCCTGATGGCCGTGGGCGAAGCCGCCTGCGTTTCGGTGCACGGCGCGAACCGACTTGGCTCGAACTCGCTTTTGGATCTGGTTGTCTTTGGCAGGGCCGCCGCGCACCGCGCGGCAGAGGTCGTCGAAGCAGGCGCACCGCATAAAACGCTGCCCGCCAATGCGGGCGAAGCCGCAATTGCGCGTCTTGATAAACTGCGTCACGCGTCCGGCGGCACACGTACCGCGCACCTCCGCCTGAAAATGCAAAAAGCGATGCAGGAACACTGCGCTGTCTTCCGTGAAGGCCCGGTGATGCAAGAAGGCATCAAGAAAATCACCGACTGCTGGAGCGGCTTGTCTGACCTGCAAACAACCGACCGTTCGATGATCTGGAACTCGGACCTTGTCGAAACGCTGGAACTGGAAAACCTGATGTATCAGGCCAAAGCCTCTATCGTCTCTGCCGAAAACCGCCTTGAATCACGCGGCGCCCATGCCCGCGAAGATTACAAGGATCGTGACGACAAAGAATGGATGAAGCACACCGTGATTACCGTGAACGAAAAAGGCGATACAAATATCGACTATCGCCCCGTACATCTGAACACGCTGACGAATGATGTGGAAGCCGTGCCGCCGAAGGCTAGGGTTTATTGATGGAGAACGTAAACTGGCACACCAAAGCCACTTACGATTCGTTAATGACATACGGACTTAACGCGCTTAAATATATCATGTTAGTAAACGGCGGCGCTATTATCTCACTTCTTACTTTTGTTGGCCATTCCCACAACCAAACCACTTCCTTGAAATGGGCGTTTTTACCATTTATCATCGGCATTTTTCTGGGGGGCCTGGCATCCGTAACAGCCTATGTCACCCAGCTTGCGCTATTCAATGAAAGTGAAAACCCAAACAATACGCTCCCCAGCCACACAATATATTTACAAATATCCCTAATACTTATCGCTCTGGGTTTATTCGCCTTTCTCACCGGTGCGGGATTAACCGTTTACCTCATCCAATAAGCAGGATCGTGCAATCACGCATTAAAATCCAACCCCCAGTCGCGGTACCGCTCTGGGTCATCGCCCCAGTTCTCTCGCACCTTCACGAAAATATTCAGATGCACGCGGCACTCCAGCATCTCTTCCAGCTCTTCCCGCGCTGCCGTACCTATTTTTTTAATGCGCGCCCCGCCCTTGCCCAGCACAATCGCCTTTTGCTGGTCGCGCATCACATAAACGGTTTGGGAAATTTTGACGCTGCCGTTGTCAAACGCCTCCCACTCCTCCGTTTCAACGGTGGAGGCATAGGGCAGCTCATCGCCCAGCTGCAAAAATATCTTTTCCCGCGTGACTTCGGCCGCCAAAAGGCGCATGGGCATGTCTGATATCTGCTCGGCATCGAACATCCACGGCCCTTCGGGCATACGTTTGACAATATCTGTCACAATCTTGTCCGTGCCGCTGCCCGTTAAGGCCGAGATCATGTAAATATCGGAAAAAATGCCTGTATCGTTCATTTCAGCGGCCAGCGCCAAAAGCTTTTCTTTATGCGCCAGATCAACCTTGTTCAGCGCCAGCATGGCCGTACGTTGCTGTTCTTTCAGCTTGTCGATAATGGCGCGGCTTTCGGCGTTGATTTTGCCGCGCCCCACATCCACCACCAGTAAAAGCGCATCTGCATCCACAGCCCCCTGCCATGCGGCGGAAACCATCGCTTTTTCCAGCCGTTTTTTTGGCGCAAAAATGCCGGGCGTATCGACAAAGACCATTTGCGTGGCACCAACGTTCAAAACGCCCATAACCCGCGTGCGCGTCGTTTGCACCTTTGGGCTGACAATCGCAACCTTCGCGCCCACCAAAGTGTTTACCAGCGTCGATTTTCCGGCATTCGGCGCGCCAATCACGCCCACAAAGCCGCAATGGGTTTTTGCATCACTCATGTGCTGTCACATCCTCTATCCGCAGCAACAATTCAGCCGCAGCTGCTTTTTCGGCAGCGCGCTTGCTGCCTGCCTTGGCGCGGGCCGCGCCCAGATTTTCGGCTTTCACCTCAACCTCAAACTCCGGCGCGTGGTCCGGGCCTTCCTTGCCGACAACATCATACACCGGCAGCGGCCAGCTGCGGGCCTGCACCCATTCCTGCAGCGCTGTTTTCGCATCCTGCGGCGGCACGGTTTGGGTGTGCAACAGGGCTGCCCAAAACGTTTCAACAAACTTTTCCGCTGCCGCAAAGCCGCCATCCAGAAAAATCGCGCCTGTCAAAGCCTCAACCGCATCCCCCAAAATCGCGTCCTTCACATCGCCTTGCGCCAAAGACTCGCCATTTGATAAATGCAGATAACGCGCAATATCCAGTTTTTGCGCGACGGCCACCATCGCGTTTTGCTGCACCAGCGCCGTATGACGACGGGCAAGGCAGCCCTCTTCTTCCTCCGGGAAGGTTTTATAAAGCAGATCAGCAATCACCAGCCCCGCAACGCGGTCGCCCAAAAACTCAAGCCGCTCATAATCAAACTCCTTGCCCTGCACGCTGGCATGCGTCAGCGCCATATCCAAAAGGTGCTTGTCTTTAAACGCATAGCCTGCAGTCGCTTCCAGATCAGAGTTTTTGGACACGCTTGAATATCCTTTTATATCGAATAACACGCGGCCATGTTACCAGTTTGCAGCCAATGCTGCGCACAGGGGCCAGAAAACCATCACGATCACAAGCATCGCCCACACCATTCGTGGAAAAGAATAAGAACCACGCCCGCCCCACCAGATTTTCGGCGGGCACGGGGCCAACGGCATGGGTGACGCGGCTATCCTGCGAACGGTCGCGATTATCGCCCATGGCAAAATAATACCCCTCGGGCACAACGTATGTCTGGGTATCGTCATACGGCTCTTCATCGTTCATCTCGTAAATATAGTGCTCAACCCCGCCGGGCAATGTTTCGACATAGCGGTTGTAGATAATATAATTTCCCTCTTCATCGCGCACGTTTTCAATGCCGCGAAAATCACGCACAACAGCGTTCCCATTGATGTAAAGAATACCCTTTTTCACCTGCACGACGTCGCCCGGCAAGCCGACAATGCGCTTGATGTAATCAATATCGGGCCGTTTGGGCTGGCGGAAAACCGCAACGTCGCCGCGCTTGGGGTCTTTGCCGAAAACGCGCCCCTCGAACGAGACAATATCCAACGGGAATGAATATTTGCTATAGCCATAGGCATATTTTTCAACAAACAGATAATCCCCCACCAAAAGGCTGGGCAGCATGGAACCGGATGGAATATTAAACGGCTCAAACAAAAACGTGCGAATGCACACCGCCAAAAGCGCGGCCAGCGCCATGGCTTTGGCAACCTCGATAATATCATCACCCTCTTCCGTCCGGGGGGCAGTCTTGGTTGGTGCCTTCACCACATCTTCCGTCATCTCTGTGTCATCTTTCATGGTTGCTGCGGTTCCGCTGATATTACAACAAAGGCCATCGCCATGCCCGCTTCATCGCTTATACTTAAATGCAAGCGCGGCATAAACCCCGCAGGCGTCAGATATTGAAGCCGTGCCGCTGCGCCGCCGCGCAAATCCAGCGACGGCCTGCCGCCATCATCGTTGACCACGACCATGTCCTTTAAAAAGACATCTGCCGACACGCCCGTGCCCAGTGCCTTGGCGCAAGCTTCCTTGGCTGCCCAGCGCTTGGCGTAACCGGCGGCGCGGCGCGTCATATCACCTGCCGCTACGCCCTCGACCCTGTCGCGTTCTTCATCGGCAAAGCAACGCGCCACAAAACGGGCGTCATGCGCCGTTAAAACCTGCACCAGCCTGTCAACGCTGGCCATATCTGTGCCAATACCAAGAATCATGCGGTAAGTTTACCCAGTATCACCTTACGATAGCCAGAACTGATTTATCTTTTTTTTCAATGTGATACCCGCTTACTTACCCCGCGATAGCGGCGCTTTTGCGTGCGGTAACGCCGGACAACGCGGCGGGCAAAGAAAAACGCCACCACCCATGACACCACAAAAAACGGCAGCGCGCCAATCGACATCGGCAGCAATAATTCCACAGGCTTGTGGAACAGGTCATAAAAAATAAACTGGTTCGGCACTTTATCAACATACAGCGCCTCACCCAGCATCTGGCGGCCAATGGAATAGGTCGTCATCCAGATAAATGGAAAGGTCCACGGGTTGCCCGCAACGACAGACCCCACCACCATGGCCACCAACGATCCGCGCAGCGCCCATGTGATAATACCACCCAACAAAAGATGCAGCCCCAAAAACGGCGTGAACGAGATCGCCACCCCCGTTGCAAACCCCGCCGCCAGCGCATAGGGCGTTTCACGCATGCGGCAAATACGGTAACGATAATAAAGCGCCAGCCGGGCCAGCCCCATGGAAGGCCACAAAAATTCCCGGATGCGTTCCCAAAGCGTTCTGGCCTTGCGCCTGCAGAACATGTGTTTTCCCCTATCGCCGCCGCGCCCTGTTGACGGACATAATTTCCGGCGCCGCCCTTAATGCCGTGATGATGTCATTCAGGTGGCGTGAATCGCGCACATAAACGTCGATCATCATATCCCAAAAATCCAGTGCGCGGTTGACGATTTTAAGGTTCGTGATGTTCCCACCGCTTTTCCCGATCACGGTTGAAATATTCCCAAGCGCGCCCGGCGTGTTAGCGATCGTCACCATCAGGCGCCCGGTATGCGTTTCCGGCGCATCGGCACCATCATCCCACGATACGTCCAGCCAACGTTCCGGCGTATCCGCGAAAGATTCCAGTGTTTCACAGTCAATTGTGTGAATCGTCACACCCTTGCCCGTCATCACAATGCCCACAATACTGTCGCCCGGCAGCGGGTGGCAGCAACGCGCAAAGTGCAGTGCCATGCCGGGGATAAGCCCCTTGATCGGCATTGGCGCAGAAGAGCTGCTGCGCTGGCTCTGCCCCCGGCGCGAGGCCACATCGTTAATACTCTGCAGCGTCGGCGTGGCGGATGCTTTTTTCCGCACGTCAGGGTGCACCGTATACAAAACATCACGTGCTGTTACATGGCCGGAGCCAATAGCCGTCAGCAAATCTTCCACCGCATCGACTTTGTAATGTTTCAAAATATCGGCGGTAACATCTTTGTCACTATACTCAACGCCTTCTTGCTTCATCACTTTTTGCAGCATGGCCTTGCCAAGCCCCATGTACTGGGCGCGCTGCTGCAGGCGGATAAAACGGCGAATGCGGGCTTTTGCCTTGCCCGTCACCACAAAACGCTCCCAGTTGGGGGATGGCGTCTGGCTTTTCGATGTCGTTACCTGCACCTGATCGCCGTTCACCAACTGCGTATTCAGCGGCACAATGCGGCCATTCACCTTTGCCCCGACTGTCTTATCTCCCAATTCAGAGTGCACGGCATAGGCAAAATCAACAGGCGTTGCGCCACGCGGCAAGGAAATCAAATCGCCCTGCGGCGTAAAACAAAACACATGGTCTTGATATAGTTCCAGCTTGGTATTTTCTAAAAACTCTTCGGGCTTTTGCGCTTGTTCCACAATATCCATCAACTCGCGCAGCCAACGGTATTGGCGACCGTCCGATTTTTTATCGCTGCCGCTTTGCTTATAGTTCCAATGCGCTGCCACCCCCAGCTCGGCTTCTTCATGCATTTCTGCCGTGCGGATCTGCACTTCAATACGGTGGTTTTCAGGGCCGATCACCGTGGTGTGCAGGCTGCGATACCCGTTGGGCTTGGGCAGGGAGATATAATCCTTGAACCGCCCCGGCACGGTGGGGTACAGCCCGTGAATAACCCCCAGCGCGTGATAGCACCCGGCCATGTCTTCCATAATGACGCGAAAGGCCATGATGTCGGACAATTGCTCGAACGAAATATTTTTCCGCTGCATCTTCTTCCAGATGGAATAACGGGTTTTTTCGCGGCCGTAAATTTCAGCCTCCACGCCACCTTCGGACATTTTCTTTTTTAGCTCACCGATAATGCGCGCCACAACAGCTTCGCCCCCTTCGGCGCGCAGGTAATTCAACCGCGCCGTGATGCTGTCACGCGCTTCGGGGTTCAGAATGCCAAAGGATATATCCTCCAGCTCTTCCTTGATCTGGTGGATACCGATACGCTCGGCCAAGGGCGCATAAATTTCGACCGTTTCCAGCGCGATACGACGCTGTTTTTCAGGCTTTGGAATATGATGCAGCGTGCGCATATTGTGCAAACGATCAGCAAGCTTGACCAGCAAAACGCGAATATCCTCGCTCATCGCCAGTACAAGCTTTCTAAAATTCTCGGCCTGTTTTTGTTGCGCGGTCTGGAAGGTAATTTTCGACAGCTTCGTCACGCCATCGACAAGGCGCATGATTTCATCGCCGAAAAGTTTTTTAATTTCTTCCAGTGTCGCCTCGGTATCCTCCACCGTATCGTGCAACAACGCCGTGCAGATAGAGGCCGCATCCAGCTTCATGTCCGTTAAGATCGCGGCGACTTCCAAGGGGTGCGAGAAATAAGGATCGCCCGACGCCCGCATCTGGCTGCCGTGCATTTTCATGGCATAGACATAGGCACGGTTCACCAGATCCTCGTTCACGTCAGGATCATAGGCTTTAATACGCTCGACAAGTTCGTATTGGCGAATCATTTATGAAAACATACCCGTTACTTCACACCCCAAAACCTTTCGGGCCTGTAATTCTAAACGCTTTTTGCGCGAATGATAATGAAAAATATTTTTCATATCATTGCATTGCTTTTTGAAAAATTAATATCGAAAACCATTGACAACTTAACACTGAACATTTAACGGTTATGTATAAAATGTGCGCATGACAATACAACGAAAGAGGTCCCAAGATGTCCATCTCCCCCAAACTTCAAAACGCTTTCCTTGCCGTCGCCGTTGCCTTAGGCGCGGGAGGTGTCGGTTCAGTTGTCAGCAACGGCTGCGCGTCTTACCGCGAATTCAACGAAGTCGAATCTCAGGTCCGCTACCTTGCCGAAACAGGCAAGATGACAGCAGAAGACGGCACACCGAAACCCCATGTCGTTAAATTTGACAACGGCGCGGAATATGCCGTTTCCACATCATCTGCCCTGCAACTACAAAACGGGCAATGGCGCGATGCCGCCGGCGCGACCCACCAGCAGGCACAGCAAACAGGGCCGCAAGGTGCCGCCGTACAATCTGCCGCATCCTATCAGCAAAACTATAAACTGGAGGGCAAGATCAGCCGGATCAAGGGCAGCGATCACCCGCTACGCTGGTTCTTTAACTATGGTGGCGAAAACGGCTTCACGCAAGAATGGGCTGTGAAACCACCGCAAGCCCCCATGAGCCGCGTGATTACGGCACAACCACAGGGTGGCGCCACGCAGCAAGTACCTGCCACGCCCGCGCCAATCATGACGCCACAGCCGGGTGCTCCCACACCATCAGGCACGTAAAGCGATGACGGCGCAAAAGAAAAATTTGCAGAAAAAAAACTTTCTGCGCCGTCACATCGGCAAGCTGTCGCTGGGGGCTTTGTTCCTTGCGGCAGCGCTGCCAGTTTCCCAGCGCGTTGATCTAAAAAACCGCATGTTCGAAGACTGCATCGAATCACGCATTGCGGGCGCAGCACACACAACGGGCATCATTCACGACCAGCTTGGTACCGCTGTCATGTTCAATGCCGCCGCCCGGTCAACGCCGATACACGACGCGCTGGGCATGAAAAAAGGCGTTTACATTTTTGATGATATTAATGGCCACCACTACCACTATGGCCTGAACGGTCAATGGGATGTTCCGCGCGTGCTGGGCGTGCCGCTGCCCATGGGCACATGGGGGCGCGGCGATATCGTGCCCACCCCAAAACAGGAATATTTCGCCAAAATTGCAGATGACTGCGCGGGCAGCGATTACGTGTCTTCCACAACGCGTTTTATAAGATAAAAAAAACCCGCTTCAATGAGCGGGTTTTTTTTAAATCAAAAGGCTGTCAACGTCACACAATCGGCGTTTCTTCATCGGCCGGCGTAACATCAGGCTCCATTGCCGGGGCAGGCTCTGCCGTATCAGCCGGTGCGGCTTCAGCGCTGTCTTCGTGCATGTTGTTATCGGCAAATTCGTTTTCCGCCGTCTGCGCCGCAGCCTGCGTCCATTCGACTTCGCCTTCCATGACGTCAATAATCTCTTCCTGCGTTTCCTCAACCTCAATCACTTTTTGATGGTTGCGGATCAGGGATTCGCGCAGGCCGTCCAAAGAGATATCCGTATCCGCGACTTCGCGCAGGGCGACAACAGGGTTTTTATCGTTATCGCGATCAACCATCAGCGATGCACCGGAACCAATTTCACGCGCGCGCTGTGAGGAGAGCAAAACCAGCTCAAACCTGTTTGGAATTTTTAAGACGCAATCTTCTACCGTTACCCGTGCCATATTTTCACCTTATAACCCTTGATATTTTCACGCCGCCCCCTACTTCAAGGCACAGCGCCATTCCTGTATCGGCGGACTTTAAAGGGGATGAAACAGTTTTGCAAGATATTTCTTATGAATATAGATTTATGGTTGACAGAACCGTTTTTGAACAGATATCCTGAAATCTGGTCAGAAGAAGACGCTAGACATTATAGCAAATTCAGCCCTCTGCATCAGAACAATAAAAACGCCCGCAGGCCGGTTTGTACAAAGCGGCCACAGGGACAATGACCTAAAAAAAAGGACAAACGGAGGAGATATCTTGAAAAACAAGAATAATAACATGGCAAACTTTTTCTATCCCGAAGAAAAACTGGCCATCTTCATTGATGGCGCCAATCTTTACGCAGCTGCCCGCAGCCTTGAATTCGACATCGATTACAAGCGTCTTCTGAAATGGATTTCCGGCCATTCACGTCTGGTTCGCGCCTTTTACTACACGGCGCTGGTCGAAGATCAGGAATATTCCCCCATCCGCCCGCTCATCGACTGGCTGGATTACAACGGCTACACAATGGTCACAAAACCCGCCAAGGAATTCACCGACCAGCAGGGCCGCCGCAAAATCAAGGGCAACATGGATATTGAACTGGCCATCGACATGATGGAACTGGCAGACCATGTGGACCACATTGTCCTCTTCTCCGGCGATGGCGATTTTCGCCGTCTTGTCGAATCCGTGCAAAGAAAAGGCGTGCGTACAACGGTTATCAGCACGATTCGCACGCAACCGCCCATGGTTGCAGATGAACTGCGCCGTCAGGCCGACCATTTCCTTGACCTTTTGGATGTCGCGGAAAGCATTGAACGCGCCGGTGGTGCGCCCGCTGCAGACAACGATGCGCCACAGGAAGTGCGTAGCGCCTCGGCTTGATTAAGAACACATAAACTGATAGAAAAGGTCGCATCACGGTGCGGCCTTTTCTTTTTTATGGAGGACAGCATGGCCAAGAACGATATCGAAAAACTGTCTTTTGAAGACGCGATGAAAGAACTGGAAAACATCGTGCGCCAGCTTGAATCCGGCAATGCAGATCTGAAAACATCTATCGATGCCTATGAACGCGGCGTCAAGCTGCGCCAGCACTGCGCTGCCCAGCTAAAAGACGCCCAGATGAAAATCGAAAAAATATCTATTGGACCTGATGGTACGGCAGACACAACAGCTTTTGCCGCAGAATAAAACCCCATAATTACGTAACACGACAATAGATTAAAAAGGTGCCTTTTCGTGCCCTTTTCAGGTATAAAGGACGGCAGACGATCACCGGATTTTATCCACAGCCCCTCTTAACCGACTGACAAGCAAGGTAAAAATATGGCCCCCTCACCCCGCGAAGCCTCACCCAAGCTCCAGCAAGCCATGGAAGATTGCCGCGAAAAGGTGAACAAAACCATCGCCGCGCTTTTGCCCGAAACAGATCTGGCCGAAGCCCCCCTGTTTGAAGCTATGCGCTATGCCGTTCTCACAGGCGGTAAGAGACTGCGCCCCTTTATGGTGATGGAGGGCGCGCGCGTTTTCGGCGTTGACGCCATGCGCGCCAGGCGCGTCGCGGCGGCGGCTGAATTCATGCACTGTTATTCCCTTGCGCATGACGATCTTCCCGCCATGGACAATGCAGATACGCGCCGTGGCAAGGCCGCCCTACACAAAGCGTACGATGAAGCCACAGCTATTTTAGCCGGGGATGCGCTTTTAACGCTGGCATTCGAAGTGCTTTCAGATGTTGAAACCCACGAAGACCCACGCGTGCGCGTGGAGCTGGTTTCAGGTCTTGCCGCCGCCTCCGGCGGGCACGGCATGGTCGGTGGGCAAATGCTCGACATGATCGGCGAAAAAGAAGAATTCGACGTCGGCACCATCAGCCGCCTCCAACGCTTAAAAACAGGCAAGCTTATTGCATTCTGTTGCGAAGCCGGCGCCATTCTTGGCAAAGCCAACCCTGCGCACCGTCAGGCGCTGCGGAATTACGCGCATGATCTTGGGCTGGCGTTCCAGGTCACGGACGACCTTTTGGATATCGAAGGTGACCCCAAGAAAACCGGAAAACCAAAAAAACAAGATGCCAAGAAATCAACATTCGTGACCGCAATGGGTGCAGAACAGGCCCGCATGCGTGCTGAAATGCTGGTGAACCAAGCTGTGCGCCACCTGCACGTTTTTGACAACGGCAGGGCCGATCTTTTGAAAGATCTGGCGCATTACGTGCTGGAACGCCGCGTTTAAAAACCCGCAAACCATCAAAGTAATCTTAATATTATAACCACGCCGCCAGTGTTGCAGTGCAATACCGCCGGGTTGACCGCATACAACCTGCAGGGCTATTGTGGCCACATCTGGAATTATTTAAAAACACACACAAACATGAGAAAACAGCGCCGATCCGCCGAACCTGTCCAGCACCTGCCCCTTGTCGTCGTATCCGATGCACATCTGGGCATGCGTGGCGCAGGCGCTGAATTGCTGCTGGAGTTTTTACAGCACACACGCTGCGATACATTGATCTTGAACGGCGATATCATCGACGGAGAACGCATCAAGCGCGGTACCCGCGACCTGCCTGAAACACACATTCGCGTTCTGGACGAGATCAATAAAAAAATCGGGCAGGATGGCACGCGTGTCGTTTACATCCCCGGCAATCACGATATCGATGTGCGCAAGCCGGAATGGCATGGCATTAAGCTATTGGGCATAGAGGTGCACCGCGAATATGCGTTTGACGCGCCCGACGGGCGCAAGCTTTTGATGACGCATGGCGACATCGCAGAAAAGGGCAGTGACGCAGATATCAACTGGCCCCGCTGGTTCCGCCATTTGGCGGAAGATGTCGGCGTGGGCCTTATATCCCTTAGCAAGGTTTTTGACCGCGCTGCACGGTGCGTCGGAATGAAAGGCCCGCGCATTTTCGCGCACCTGCACCGCTGGACGGAAACAGTATCCGGCACCAAAAAAGCCTTTGAAAAAGCCGCACGCAAACATGCCCTTGATGGCGGTTTTGACGGTATTGTTTGCGGCCACACCCATTTCGCGGAACTGAAAACGCACAAAGACGGCTTCATGTATGCCAATTCCGGCGACTGGGTCGAAAGCTTTACCGCGCTGTCCATGAATGCACAGGGGCAATGGGCGCAAATTGATTGGCTCAAGCAGCGCCGCCAGCTTGGCCTGAAAGGTCCGGTTGACTGCGACATCGCAAAAAAATACCGCCACAAAACACGGCGCGTGCTTCAGGCCTTCCGCAGACTTTGGCCCACCTTGCCGCGCCTAAAGCGCCATAAACCAAAACCACGTCATTAAACCTTAAAAAGGAACCGCCATGCCATTGCCACGTTCATTCTACTTCCTCCGCCACGGTGAAACAGACTGGAACCGCGCCTTACGCGTGCAGGGGTGGACGGATATCCCCTTGAACGATACGGGCCGCGCACAGGCTGGCACGGCTATCGCGCACCTGCGCGGCCTTGATATCGACCATATCGTTGCAAGCCCGCTGGTGCGCGCAAAGGAAACGGCAGATATCGTCAATACCGCGCTCGACCTGCCTATCATTACAGATGCAGACTTGCGCGAAAGGCATTTCGGCCAGTTGGAAGGCGCGCCTGCCGAAGATTTCAAAGCCTTTGTCGCAAAAGGGCAATGCATCTCTGAACTCTGCGAGGAAAACGGCTACCCCTGTCCGGAAGGCGGCGAATCTTACGCCGATTTTAAGGCCCGCGTTTTATCCTCCATGACACGGCACCTTGAAAACTTTGCCGGGAAAAACGTTTTATTCGTCGCGCATGGCGGGTTGTACCGCGTTTTGTGCCGCGCCATTGCCACCGTCCCCCTCACCCACAGCCCCAATGCCGCGCCATTCCGGTTTGAAAAAGCCGCCGGACGCTGGCAACTCTATGATCTGGCTGAGAAACTTTATAAATCTGCATAACAACACGGCACATTGACACGCCCCTTGCGTTATGTTAACTTTTGACGGTTTTCTACAGACCGTCAAAGAGTGACATCGTGCCAACAAACAATGCAGAAGCCAGACACAGGCGTACCCGCCAGTTAGGGACTGAGCTTTTGGCTGCGCAACATGACACAAAAAAGTGTCTGGATTTAATCAGTCAAGGTATCGACATTAACGGCATCGCCCAAAGCGGTGGCATGACACCATTACACTGTGCCGCCAGCAAAGGAGATATCACAGTTATGAAGGCTCTGCTTGATCTGGGGGCAGATACCGAGAAAGGCAATGTACTGCACCATCCCCCTTTATACGACGCCTGCATGAAAGCTGGCAGCACAGCCGCTGCCCGCATTCTTTTGGAACACGGCGCAAAAGCCGATTTCGCATGTAACCACAGTGGCAAAACCCTTTTGATGCTTCTGGCAAGAAACAGCTTTCATGAAACATCCATAGATATCGCCCGCCTTCTTCTGGACCACGGGGCAGATGTCAATAAGAGCAATGCCTTTGGATACACCGCATTATTTTATGCTGCAGAAGAAGAGCAGCATAAAGACCCACAGGTCGCTGGCCACATGATCAACGTCCTGCTGGAACGCGGTGCCGATATAGAACACCGCACGTGGGGTGAACGCGAAACCCCTCTCCTTTACGCCCTGCGATCAGGGTACGCATATTCCTCCCGCAGACTTCTCAAGAACGGTGCCAACGTCAATGTCGTCAGCGATGGCGGCACGACACCGCTGATGTCCGCTCTCTGTTCAATGGATGCCGGGATGGTCAACCTGCTTATCAAAAACAGCGCCAATATGGACGCACAGGACGAACACGGAGATACGGCACTGATAATCGCAGCACAATTGGAAAACACGTATTTTTTAGAAACGCTGCTTAAAAACGGCGCGCACATCAACACAAAGAACAAAGACGGAAAAACAGCACTTGATTACGCCCTAACGCCAAATCACACCCGCTTGATTCTCACGGAAGAAAAAAAACGTACTGCTGCCGCCTTCAAAACCGCCGCCGCAAGAGGCACCATAAAACCCCGCAAGATTATGCGCCCCACTGTCAAGAAACAGGCCCCCTTAAAACCTCATTAATAGCAATACCGCTATAAGATTACGTAAACAAAATAAACGTAATTCAGTTCCGCTCTTGACTCCCTATATTAACCATATATTCTGTCGTCATCTCAGGATTTCGCGACTGAAAGGGTATCATGGCCAAGCCTCGCCAACGACCTGCCGCCACCACAACGAACAAGGTGTCCAACGCGCCGCGCAAAGCGGATGGAGCCATTTATACCATTCCGCCACAACAAAGCTTCATGGATACACTGGCCAAGGGTCTGCTTGACAGGACAGCGGATGACCCCATGGAACTTGCGGGCTATACCATTCTTGTCCCCCATGCCGATGCGGCACGTGCATTGAAAAACACCTTTACCGGCCACTGGCAAGGAAAGCCCGGCATCCTGCCCAAGATCACGACGCCCGGCGATATTGATGATGACGACTTCAGCCTGAAAATTTCAGACCACCATGTTCTCTCGGAAACGCTTTTGGACATGCCGCCCGCCGTATCACGCCTGCAGCGGCAATTGGTGCTGGCGTCCGAAATCCTGAAAATTCCGGGCATGGCCAGCTCGGCGCAAAAAGCCGTTAAGCTGGGGGGGGAGCTGGGACGTTTTATCGACGACGTGCAGCGCAACGATGTCAAGCTTGATAAGCTGGAAAAGCTTGTGCCTGAAAATTTTCAATCGCAATGGGCGCGCACGGCAGACTTCCTTAAAATCGTAACCGAAACATGGCCGCGTTATCTTGAAAGCATTGGCCACGTCGATCCTGAAGACCGTAAAAACGCCATCCTGCGCATTCAGGCAACATACTGGAATACCCATGCGAACGACACGCCCGTCATTGCAGCAGGCTTTACCGAGGCCGCGCCGCCTGTATTGGACCTTTTGAAAACTGTGCGCGCCCTGCCAAACGGCGAGGTTGTATTGCCCGCTATCGATACAAAGCTGGATGACAAGCACTGGGATCAACTATCTCCCACACATCCGCAATATCTTTTGAAAAACATCATGACCGGGCTGGACGTGACCCGCGATCAAGTGCGCGACTGGCACCCGGCGCGGCCTACCGTCAACCAGGCGGCACGGCAAGACCTTTTACGAGAAGCCATGCGGTCCGGCGGCAGACGCATCGGAAAAATGAAAAAAACAGATGCCGCCCGCGCCATGCAAGATTTCGACGTCGTTCTGTGCGCCACACCACAAGAGGAAGCCGGTGTCATCGCCCTGCGCCTTCGGCAAGCGCTGGAAACCGAAGGGCGCACAGCAGCGCTGGTCACGAATGATCGCGATCTGGCCCGCCGCGTCGCGGCACGCATGAAGCTGTGGGGCGTTGATATCGCTGACAGCGCAGGCACCCCCCTTGCCGACACAGCCGCCGGGATTTATCTGGCATCAACTGCGCATATGGCGGCGGAAAATCTGGCACCCGTCGCATTTCTGGAGGCCATGAAACACCCGCTGGCCGGGCTGGGCGGCACGCCCGAAGACTTTCAGGCCCGCATGGCCGAGCTTGAAAATCTCGCGCTGCATGGCCCACGGCCGCAAGGGGGCACGCAAGGCTTAAAAGGCTCTCTCAGCACAGCCTTTAACCGCGCTGCCGCGCGCAAAAAACCCGAAGACATACCGGAACTGAAAACCCGCGTGGATACGCTGCAAAAATGGATCGATGATATTGACGCTGCCGGAAAAGATTTCTTTAAGCACATGTCAGATACCACACCACAACCCTTCCGCACACTTTTGGAAGATCATATTCGTTTTGCCGAAGCCTTGGCCACAACCGCAGAAGAAACCGGCCCGCAAAGATTGTGGCGGGGCGATGATGGCGTCAAGGCGGCGCGCTTTTTATCTGAACTGCGCGATGCCGCCGATCTCATGCCGGCTGTCACAGGCCATGAATATGCAGGCGTAGTTGAAGGGCTTTTGCGCGAAGTTACCGCTTACCCCTTGCAATCCGCGCACCCCCAACTACACATACTAACGCCGGAGCAAGCCCTGCTGCGCAAAACGGATATTGTTGCGCTTGGCGGTCTAACGGCCGATGTCTGGCCGCCGCGCCCGTCAGAAAGCCCGTGGCTCTCACCGCCCATGGCAAAGGCGCTGGGCCTGCCACCCGCCAACGAAACCAGTGGCCAATCGGCATTGCGCTTTACACGCCTTGCATCACAACGGCACATTCTAATGACGCATGCAGAACGCAGCGGTAACGCACCCGCTGTCGCCTCCCCTTTCTTAACGCGTCTGGCTATGACGCTGAAAACTGCGGGGCTGGACAACAAAATCAACAGAAACGCAAACCTTTTGCAAATCTACAACACGCTCTATACGCCCGGCGACGTTGTACCGATGCAGCCGCCCGCACCAACGCCGCCCGTATCCCTTCGCCCCAAAAAACTGCCCGTCACCGGCGTACAGACTTTGATGCAAGACCCTTATGCCGTCTATGCGCGCTATATCTTGAAACTGCGTCCACGCGCACCTATTGATGCCAGCCCTACAGCAGCGGAACGTGGTACATTGATACATGATGCGCTAGACAGGTTCGTGAAAAAATACCCCGACACCCTCCCCGACAACGCCAAGGAAGAATTGCTAAACATTGGGCGCGATGTTTTCAGCGAACGCATGAACAGCCCCACCGTGCAATCGTTTTGGTGGCCGCGTTTTGAGCGCATTGCCGAATGGTTTGTGCGCTTTGAAGCGGAAAGGCGCGAAACATCCCGCACGCTGGGTACGGAAGTAAACGGCAAGCTCGACATTGACGTCGGCGGCGAGATATTCACGCTCACGGCTATCGCAGACCGGATTGATCGCGACCCTTCGGGGCGGATCGAGATCATTGATTACAAAACAGGCGGCATTCCCTCACAAAAATCGGTTGCGCTTGGGTTTTCGCCCCAGCTCACGCTGGAAGCCGCCATTGCTTTTTCCGGCGGCATGGACGGCATTGCCGCCAGCGACCCCGGCAGCTTGCAATACTGGAAGCTTTCAGGTGGCCGCCCCGCCGCATCCGTGACACATGTCAAAGGCGATGTCGCGCAATCCATGACCGAAGCGCGAAAAGGCATCGAATCCCTCGTCCGTGCCTTTAATGATGCCAAAACGCCCTACCTGTCAGCGCCACGCCCGGCCTATGCCCCCTATGCCAATACCTATGCGCACCTGGCCCGCACGGCGGAATGGAGCAGCGTGAAAAAAACAGGCCGCCGCGCACGCGGACGCAAGGCCCGCGCCCCTGTAAAACGCAGAAAGAAAACACATGGCCCCCGCAGATAAACAGCCACAGAACGATAACGACCCCAGCGTGCCGCAACGGCATGCGTCTGACCCGAAAGCCAGCGTTTGGGTCACGGCCTCGGCAGGCTCTGGAAAAACAAAGGTCTTAACGGACCGCACCCTTCGCCTGATGCTGGATGGCGTAGAGCCAGACCAGCTTTTATGCCTGACGTTTACCAAGGCCGCCGCCGCCGTCATGACCATTCGTATTCGGGATGAGTTAAGCATTTGGGCCTCTTGCCCTGAACCGGAGCTAAAAAAACGCCTAAAAAACCTAACAGGCGAAACCCCTGATACAAAGCAGATCAGAAAAGCCCGTAAGCTTTTTACCGCGTTTCTGGACGCAGACGGCGGGGCGCAAATACAAACCATTCATGCCTTTGCCCAAAAAATGTTGCATCGTTTCCCGATTGAAAGCGGTATACCGCCCTATTTCGACGTCATGGATGACCAAACCGCCGCAGACATGCTGCGTCAGGCACAAGCCGATGTTTTGCGCCGCGCCCAAGATGAACCTGACACGCCGCTGGCAAAGGCCGTGCGCATCATCACGCCCGAAGTTGCAGAAGATGACTTTAACACGCTCATCAACACCCTGACAGCGCGGCGTGGGCAATTGCTGGCCATATTCGCAGATCAAGGTGGCGTCGACCAAACGACGCGCAATGTCTACAACTGGCTTGGCACGCCCGAAGGATTGACCGGCAAGAATTTGATACAACAACTCAACAGCGCCATCGGCATTAACGGTCGCGCACCTGACTTCGAAGCCCTGAACAATGCTGCAGATATCCTTGCGACAGGCAGCGACACCGACCGTGAACGCGCAACCATCATAAAAGCCTGGCTGCTAAACCCAGAAACACGTGAAGACATTTTCACCGATTACGCCGCAACGTTCTTAAAAGCCGACGGCACGCCACGCAAAAGTCTTGCCACGAAAAAGGCCGCTTTCGCGGAACCCGCCCTGCGGATCGAGGCCGAACGGCTTGTCAAAGGGCTTGATACCATTGCGACTGCAAACCTTGCCGAAAACACGGAATCGCTTCTACGGTTAACGGCGGCCATTCTCGAAAACTACGAAGCCAGAAAACGCGCCCACAACCTTTTGGATTTTGACGACCTTGTTCACCGCGCCAACAGAATGATGCGTGAAGACCATGCAGGCGCGTGGATATTGCAAAAATTGCCGGGCGACCTCAAGCACATCTTGATCGACGAAGCGCAAGATACAAACCCCGACCAGTGGCACCTTGTCTCTGCCATTGCGCAGGAATTTTTTAAAGGTCCCACGGTCAAAAACGCAAAAGACCGCACAATTTTTGCCGTCGGAGATGAAAAGCAATCTATCTTCAGTTTCCAGCGCGCAGACCCAAAGGAATTTGAAAACCGCCGCCGCCTGTTCGGCAATCTTGTCAACGAAGCCGGCGGTGACTGGCGCGAAGTTGAATTGCGTGTGGCCTTTCGTTCATCCCCTGCCGTCACAGAAGCTGTGGATGCTGTCTTTGACAACCCGGAGGCAACTGACGGGCTTTTCATCGACAGCGAAGGCCAAAACAAAAAAGTGCGGCACACGCCATTCCGCACCGGGCAAGCCGGGCTGGTTGAGCTGCACCCCCTCATCCGCCCCAAGGAAAAAATGGAGCCGGAGCCGTGGTCTTTGCCGCTGACACGTGAAGACGCGCCCCACCCCGCCGCCGATCTTGCCGACAATATTGCCGACAAAATCAAGGGTTGGCTGGACAAGGGAGAAAAACTGGAATCCCGTGGCCGCGCCATCAGCCCTGCCGATATCATGATTCTCGTGCGTCGTCGCACCGAATTTGTTGACCACATGATTAGCGCCCTGAAAAAACGCGATATCCCCGTTGCAGGCGCCGACCGCATGGCCCTGCGCACGCAAATAGCGGTGATGGATTTAACAGCCCTTGGCGATTGTCTTTTATTCCCCAAGGATGATTACAAACTCGCCTGCGTTTTAAAATCTCCGTTGGTCGGCATGAACGATACGCAACTGGAAGAAATCGCAGCGCGGCGCAAGGATGATCTTTGGTCATCTTTAGCCACCAAAGCTGCCGAAGACGGCGCAGACCCTTTGTTTAAAGAAGCGCATAGCTATCTTGAAGAGCTTAAAGCGCACGTCAACGACAAAAGGCCCTATGAATTCTACGCCAATGTATTGACAGACGCCTGCCCTGCCGGCGAATCCGGCATGGCTGCCATCTACAGCCGTCTGGGGGCCGAAGCAGAAGACCCGGTCACTGAATTTTTGAACGCAGCGGAGCGTTTCTCCAAAAACCACGTGCCGACACTGCAAGGGTTTTTATCATGGCTGGAAGCGGGCGAAGCAGAGGTTAAACGCGAGATCAGCTTAAACCCCGATGCGCCCCGCGTGCATATCATGACAACGCATGGCGCCAAGGGGCTGGAAGCGCCCATCGTCATATTGCCCGATACAACAGGCGTACCCGCCGACAACGCACGCACCCGTCCGCGCTTTTTGTGGCCAGATGAAGGGCGGCCCGTTCCTTTGTGGGCGCCACGCAAAGACCTTGAAAACGACGTCTTCCGCCAACAACGCGAAAAGGCGGAAAAAGACCGTGACCGCGAATACCGCCGCCTTTTGTATGTCGCCATGACACGCGCCGCAGACAGGCTGTATGTTTTCGGCCACCATGGCGAAAGAAAGCTGGACCCGCAAAGCTGGTACGGCCTGATTGAAAAAGGCTTTAAAGAAAAACTCACGCACCGCGCAACGCAAGATAAAAACGGCGTGATCCGCCTGACCGTGCCGCAAACGGCAGCGCCTGTGCCGGATGGCATGAAACCTGCCACCCGCCGCAAAAAGACCATTGTGCCCGCATGGGCAAAATCCGCGCCCAAAACTGCTGCGCCCGTCATGCCCAAATTCACTCCCTCTGCCGCCATGGACAGGCAAGACGTGCCCGCCGCCCGCTCGCCGCTAGACGATCATCACGAAAGTTATTTGCAAAAACTGGGTACCATTGTGCACAGCCTGTTTGAATTCCTGCCCGACGTTGAAAATGACAAGCGGGAAGAGGCCGCAAAAAAATACCTGTCAAAACCCGCATGGAAACTGACGCCAAAAGAACAAGAACGCACGCTGAAAAGCGTTCTGGCGACCTTGAACGATCCGGAATTTGGCACATTGTTCGGCAACAATTCCCTGCCCGAAGTCTCCATTGCAGGCTATATCGAACACGATGGCCGCAAGGAAATGATGAACGGCCAGATCGACCGTCTTGTCGTCGATGGCGATACGGTATTGATCGTCGATTACAAAAACAGCCGCCGCGTACCCAAGGCCACAGCCGATATTGATGAAAAGCACATCATACAAATGGCGGCCTATCGTCTGGCCGTGCAGCAAATCTACCCCGATAAAAACGTGAAATGCGCCCTTTTATATACACGCAAAGCACAACTGATGCCGCTGGCCACGGCCGATATGGACGCTGCCTGCCAAAAAGCCAAAATTGCTGCCTATCAACCGCCCCCGCCCCGGAAAAAAGGGAATAATGCAGGGCCAAAACATTAATACCCAAGTAAAACATTTAATATCAATATGTTAGCCAACGATTTAATTTAACATAATCATTGACTCTGAGCGGTATACGCGCTACAATGTTCTGAACCTGCAATGAAGGACAGACATGAGCGCACATAACCAAAAAGACCGCGACGGCCTTGAACTGGCAGAAATGCTGTACACAAAAGCCGAAGATCTGTCTGACGCAGAAGAAGCGCGATGCCTGCATTTAATTAAGAACGGCGCCAATTTGGAAATGCGGGAACAAGAGAGTGGGGGCAATACAACGCCCGTCATACTCGCTGCCGCCTATAACCGTACAAAAGTATTGAAAGCCCTGCTGGATCATGGCGCGCTGGTAGATGCCAAGACCAAAAGTGAAGAAGATGAAGCAAACGAAAATGCAACAGCACTGATGATTGCAGCAAACATTGGTTGCAAAGAGAGCGTGGAAATCCTCTTGGCACATGGCGCATATGTTGACATGTGCGATGCAAACGGCACTACCGCGCTTATGGTGGCGGCAGAAGGGGGCCATGTCTCCACGCTACAAGCACTCATTAAAGCAGGCGCAAACACGGAACTGACAGACAATAAAGGCAAAAACGCGACAGACTATACCGAAGACACAGACATCAAAGCCGCAATTGATGATGCCGTCCAACAGCGTATTGTCAAAAATTTTCAAAACGCTGCAGACGCAGGCACCCCCAAATGCCGCCCAATACGGCGTGCCACACGTAACACCGCCCCAAAACCGGAACCTAAACCATGACCCAAAATCATGACACAGAAACAACGCCCGCCCAAAATGGGTATGACCTGGTAGAAAATATATATAACAACTTGCCCGGCAGCGAAGAGACATGCCTGCAGCTCATCGCCAATGGCGCGGACCTGACGATACAGAATAACAACCTGACAGCGCTGGTAGCTGCGGGCATGCGTGGACGCACACATATTGTCAACACCCTGCTGGACAAAGGCGCGGACATCAACGCAGCCGATAAAAAGGGCATAACAGCTTTAATAACTGCAACCCTTTACGGGCATACGGATACCGTGCAGGCATTGCTGGAAAAAAACGCCCGCGTCAACACAGCAGATGCATATTACGGAGATACAGCGCTGATATGTGCCGCTATATATGGCCGCCAAGACATTGCCCGGATTTTGCTGGAACACGGCGCAGACCCTGAAATACGCAACCACAGAGGTATGACACCTTTGATGGGGGCCGTCACAAACGGATGTGACAGCATTGTTAAAATGCTGTTGGACGCCGGCGCTGATCCCAGACCCAAAACCGATAGTGAAGCTATGGTTTTAAACGACGATCGCTTTCCGAAAATCATGCGCATGCTTGAAATTGCAACCGAACAACGTATCGCCCAAAATTTTCGCCAGGCTGCAGACGCAGGCACCCCAAAACGCCGCCCGATACGGCGCAGGTCAAAGAACACGGCCACGCCATGACAAAAAACACGCACAAAACCGCGACCGCGATGGGGCAAGAACTTATCGATATACTCTCCAGATACGGCGTCAGCATGAACGTTGCAAACCAAAACCGCTGCCTGCAACTTATAAAAAATGGGGCAGATTTAACCCTACGGGACAGCGATAACCCTTATTGTGACACCCCATTGACAATGGCTGCATTTTGCAGCCATTCCGAAGTCATGAAAGCTCTTTTAGAAAATGGCGCTGATATCAACGCCAAAGATGCCAAATGCGGCGCATCGCCACTGATGTACGCCGTTGGCGCAAGAAACATAGACAGCGTAAAATACCTTCTTGAAAAAGGCGCGGATGTAAATGCACAAGACAAAAATAACAACACGGCATTGGTGAAAGCTGTGCTAGATGGAGAAACAGAAATTATCAATGCCTTAATTGATGCCGGTGCCGATTCGGGAATAAAAGATGCGAAAGGTAAAACAGTTTTTGATTATGTCGTAACAGACGAAGACAGAAAAAACCTTGAATCCGCAATCCGCAAACGTACAGAAGAACAATTTCGCGCCGCAGCCGCACAAGGCACAAAAAAACGCCATACCATACGGCGCAGGCCAACGCCGGGGAAAACGACATGAATACGACCACAACACAAATTCCTCTGGAACTGGGAAAAAAACTGCTTGATAAGCTCAACACCTTTCCGGATGAAGAGATGGAAGCAGCATGCCTGCAGCTTATCAAAGACGGTGCTGATTTAAAAATGTATGACATGAACGAAGGTGCAACCGCTTTAATCAAGGCCAGCATCAACGGATACCTGAACATTACAAAGGCGCTTTTGGAAGCTGGCGCAGATATCAACCAGAAACAGCTCTATCCATATGAACGCACCGCCCTGATGCGCGCTAGCATGCGCGGGCAACTGGATGTTGTAAAAATGCTGTTAGACCATGGGGCAGATACAGAAATCAGGGGTAGCAACGGCCATACGGCGCTGACAATGGCCGCATCATCTCCCTGGCCAGAGGTTGCACAAACCTTGATAGATGCCGGCGCGAACCCTGATGTCAAAGACGGCGATGGCATTAGTGCCTTTAATCATGCCGCCACCCCCATAACACAAAACATCATTGCAACGGCTATTCATGACCGCATTACCGCGCAATTCAAAGAAGCTGACGCAAAAGGAACCAATAAACGCCGAAAAATTCTTCGCCCCGCACCCGGTCAGGGTGTTTGACGGGCCGCCGCATCAAACAATGTCATACTGTCGTCGATAAACGCATCCGGCGTCACGGCCGGTGCCATCCCGGCAAGATAGGGCCGTAAAAGCCAGGGATAATTAGGATCGGGCGAGAATTGACGGGCCACCACAATATCCACAACCACCATCCCCAACGTCAAGCCACAGGCCAAAAACAGCGAAGACTGGCGGCGTTTCCGGCGTGGCATGCGTGTTGCCAGTGCAAGACAGCCGTACAACAAAAACGCCAATGCCGCCGCAAATAATATTTCAGAAACAATAGTGGCCCACAGCGCTTCGCTTGCCAAAAAAGAGAGGCCCGTGCCCACAAACCACGCGGCACACAATAAAATAGCATAGAGGCTAATAACGCCAATTTGCCCCGTATAGCTGGCCCGGCGGCGCGACAAACGCCCCACAACCGCCCATATCCCCGCCCATACCGCCATGGCAACGGCGGCGAATACGCCGTTTGCTGCCAAAAGTTGCCCAATTTCACGGCTCCAGATGGCCGTATAGCTCCAGCCGATCATCACAACCAGCGCCAGCAAAAATAACGGCCATGATATATACCCGGATAACAAGCGGAAAAAGGCAGATGATGTTTCCTTTAACGGCACCGGCGGCGGCACGGCATGGTCCGGGGCATAAACGTGCAACCGCGTCCGCCCCAGTTTCAGCGCATCACCGGAAGACATCGCGGCACATTCCGGCACATCCCCGCCGTTAAGAACAGTCGGGTTCACACGCCCCAAATGCACAATGCGCCAGCCCCCCTCTTCTGTCGCCTCAATGCGGGCATGGTGCGCTTCGACGTGCGGATCTGTCAAAATCACGTCGTTATCGAAGCCACGACCAATATGCACAGGCAAGGTGCTGACGACATGCGCAAGGTCTTCGTCTTCCCCGTGATGGCTTACCGTCAAAATGATTTTCATCGCGCATCCTTTTCAGGCACAGTCACGGACGATAAAAACCGCCCCGCGACCTTGCGAATGTTTTCACGCGACAGGCCTTTCATATCCAAAGAGATGAGCAACCCCTCCATCCCCTCTGCCAGCATCGCCATATGCATTTGCATGTCATAAAGGTCTTTATAACGACGATATGGCCGCACGCAGAGCGATGCCTTCCAAACGCGCTGCGCCACATTGACAAACCGCGTGTTGCAATCAAAATTCTCCACATCGTCTTCGCGCCCCAAAGCTTCGCCGGGCGGCAGGCGATATTGCGCTTCGTAAAAGCCGTAAAAACGCGGCAACGTCATATCACCACGGCCTGCCATATGTTCGTAACGGTATGTCATTTTTCCCGTCACAAAACCGTCATCAATATATATGTTGTCCTGCGTGGCGCAGGCCGAACGCGTATAGCGAAAAGGGTCCCGTTCCTCATGCGCCGACTCGCCCCAGCAGCGCACGGCATCATGCACGCGGCCCGGCACCATTAGCGGCCCAAAGGGCACGGCATCCCAATCGGCGGCCAGAATTGTATCGATCACTTTTTTCTGCTGCGCCAAAAGCTGGTCTTCAATAAACCCGTCATTGCCTTGCCAGCCCTCTTCCGGCATCTGCGCATGCAGGGCGCGCAACGCCTCTACAGGCACCAAAAAACTGATCTGGTTGCCCGCTGTCGCAACGTTAATGCCGTAAACCAACCCGTCATGCGACAATGCAGGCCCGCCACTCATACCGGGGTTGAGCGATCCGGAAAAATGGATTTTATCAATAAAGCTATCCTGCAAAAATCCGTTATACGTGCCCTCTATAATCGTAAAGCCAATATCGCGCGGATTACCCAGCGCAAAAAGACGCGCCCCCTTGCGCAAATCCTGCGTGCCCAGCTGCACATGAACATCGCCCGGCTTTTCCATTTTTAAAATGGCCAGATCATGAACAACGTCTGCCGCCATAATCGTTAAGGCGCCCTTGCCGTATTTATCGTGCAAAAACTCAATCCTGTTTTCATGCGGCCTGCGAATAGCGCCGGAGACAACATGATAATTGGTTGCCAATAAACCATCTGCCGTGAACTGAAAACCGGACCCGATGCCGTTTTTCTTGCCTGATGCGATATCCATCACCTGTATTTGATAAATGGCATCGCCATAGGCATCAAAAACGCGCTGCGCCGCGTCGGTGCCCTGTTTGTCAGACGCCAGCGCAGGCACCGCAAAAGCCGCGCCCAAAAGAATGATAATTGCTGTCACAAAAATACGCATGGAACTGTAGCCATTCTGGGCATTTTAGCAAGAACGGCAAGGGGAAAATGCATCACGCACACATAGCGGCAGCATTAAGGTAATCGCGGGCTGTTTTTACCCGCCCGGCGCAGGGGACCGCCTGATAATACGCCGCTTTGTACGCGTGCCCTTTTCGGCAGCCGCCCTTATTTCCTTTTCCAAATATTCTGCGCGAATACCAGGGGCTTGATCGACAAGATTGATAAAACCCTCATCATCGATTTCAAACGCAAGGGCACGCACACCAAACCCGCGCTTGTTTTTTATCTCTATGTCCGCGCCATGCGCAATCATCTTTTTCGCAGCAACACGCCACCCTTTGTTCACCGCATGCATCAACGGCGTCCAACCATCACCATCCTTTACATTCAAGCTTGCCCCCCTTTCCACTAAAAGAGGCGCAACGGGGCTTTCTTTGTCCCATTTATCCACATAAAGGTTCTTTCCGTACACAAGGCACATCTGCAAAGGCGTGCGATTATTATTTTTATTTTTCGCATCAATATCCGCCCCGGCATCCAGCAAAGCACGCGCAACATCCAGGAGATCGCGACAAGACGCCTTGTGCAGTGCCGTAAACCCCACATCATCCGTTGCATTGATATCCACGCCTTTGGCAATCAGGCGCTTGCACTTATCCTGATCGCAGTCACGGCCCTTTTCAATTTCTTCAAACAGGGCGATTGTCCGTTTTTCAACTCCAGAACCAAAAATCTTTTTCAGGCGGTAAGCCATCATCCCTTCCTATGTTTCCGTCTTTAAGTATAAAGAAATACATGGCAAAAATCAATTATTATGTCAATATAATCACACCCACACCCCTTTCCGGGCACGAAAATGAAGATTATTTATAAATTTCCGGAAATACCCTGTTTTCGCTTAGAATCTTCCACGCCTGCCATGGACTCTGGTATTTTCAGCATGCTAAAGTGCTGACAATCTCTCTATAGAGTAAGAATTGTTCACTTTTTAAGAAAACAACGCCGCGTGAAAAACTTTTTCAACAGTCTCAGCGATGCCTTTAAACCCAAGCCCAACAAAGTGGGAGATGACGGGTATACGCGGCTGCAACGCGCTATTTATTACAATGACGCCAGCAAAATAAAACGCCTGATCGAAAAAGGGGCGAACGTTAACTATAGCGGGCGCAAAATCCACCCGCCTCTGCACATGGCGCTTTTGGAAGACAAGCAAGACGTGGCGCGCATTCTTATCGCTGCCGGGGCCGATATTTCCGCGCCGGATGCTTACGGCCAGACCCCGCTGCACTATGCAGCGGCGCTGGGGCAGGAAAGCATTGTCATGACGCTTTTGAAAATGAACGCCAACCCCAATGCGCAAGATGACAAAGGCAATACGCCCCTGCACAGCGTGTCTGTCGCCGCGCCACAAATTATAGACATGCTTGTCGAGAACGGCGCAGAAATCAACGCAAAGAACATGCATGGCAACACGGCACTGCACCGCTATCTTCTTAAAGAAAAAACGGTGTCCTACCTGCTCAGAAACGGCGCGGACCCCAATTTGCGCAATAACGATGGCCTGTCTGCCTATAGCCTGATGCTGAAAGAAGACAGGCTGGAAACATACGGCCATATCCTGCAACTGCTTATGTTGCACAGCAAGCCCGACCCCGGCGTGCTCACCGCCGGCGGCGAACCCCTGCTGCACGCAGCAGGGCGCATGCGCATTGGCGAACTTTTCTTAAAAGCACTGGAACAAGACGATCTTTCCATCGAAGACAGTCAGGGCAATACCGTATTGCACACGCTGACCATGACGCAAGATACGGACATGATGGCAAAGGTGCTCAAAAAAGAACCCGGCTTGCTGACCAAGGAAAACCATGCCGGGCAAACGCCGCTGCAGGCGCTTTTACAATACGCGATCAATGAACGCATACCACCCAACCCCACGCTGCTCAGAAGTTTTAAAACGCTTTTGGATCATGGTGCAGACCCCAACACGACAGAGCGTAGCGGCGTAACGCTGTTGCAATACGCTGTCGCCTATGACCAGCCCAATTTCGTGGAGCATCTGTTGACCAAAAAACAGGCCAATCCCGACCTGCGCAACGTCAGTGGGCAGGCCGCCCTGCACATCGCTGTTAAAGCCAATAACATGGCCTGCCTTGACCGTCTTTTGGATGCAGGGGCCGATCCCAACCTGATAGACGGGCGGGGCTGGACGCTTTTGGACCGTCTTGCCGAAGCCAAGGACCGGGAAAGCCCTATCGTCCAGCGCCTGATTACGGGCGGCGGCACTTACAGTAAAATGCTGCCATTGGACCATGCCGCCGCGCCCAAAAAGCCGCGCCTAGCCATACTACCCCCGCACGACAAAGGCACCCCCCCCATACCAAAGCATTGAAACAAAAACAGTTTTCGGCCCTTTCGGCGTTAACTTTGTTTTAATAATGTTTTGATATTTTATATTATAGACCATCTCATTCGCCCTAAAGGGCAGTGATGGAAAGGGGCCAGCCGTATGACGGATACCACGCAAACATCTGCACCACCCACACTACGGGCGCAATTTTCGGCGCATACGCGGCTTGTGAAAACGCAAGCCAAAGAGGCCAAGGCCTTTATCAATCTTATCACCAAAGGGGAGCCTATTTCCCCTGAAACCGCAAAAAAAGGCCAAGAATTGCTGCAAAACATGGAAAGCGGCCTTGAAGTCGAACGGTTCAACCGGGCCGTATTGGCCGGGCAAGAAGCCCTTGACGAAGCCGATCTTGACGCCCGCGTCGACAAGATATCAAAGGCGCTTCATAAAACGACACTCACCACAGAGCGTTTGCGCGCAGCTTTGGAAACACTCTAACCGCATGATTTTCTTTTAAAAATCAAAGGGAAGAAAAGCTGACCGCTTAATTTTCAGAATTAATTTGCATAAAATAACGACGCCTGCTATAGTCCGCATAACAATATCGTTAATCATTCAACAAAGGGATTCGCGGACCCCATGGCCGAAGAACAAAAAGACCAGGTCATTTTACCAAAGACACCGGCGCAACTGGCTGAAATGGGCGAAGACCTGAACGCCTATCTGCGCACGATTGAAAGCAATACAGACAACGTCAACAGCTGGCTTGAAACGAACCGCACGACAATTGCCAAAACATACCACCGCCTGACCATCCCACCGACTGCTCCGCGCCATGACAGCGCAAGATGATGCCGTGGGCCAACGCGCCATTCAAGGTGCCGGCGATGCACTGGGTTTTGTTTTGGCAATGGACGACTTCAAAACAAAAGTGAAGGATGCCCTTGGTGAAGACTCTCAAACCTATGCAGGTCTTGCCGATGTTGCAGAAAATTTTCCGCCCGGCGTGATTGAAGCACTGCCACGCATTCGCACCGCCGAAGAACGCCGCCAAGAAGAACTGGCCGCGCAAGCCGCTGCAAGAGCCGCCACCGCAACAGAAGAAGAAGAAAAAAAGGAAGAGCCTGAGAAAAAAAGCGGCTGGTCATCGTTCATTGGAAAATTGACAGGCAAGGAACGAAAAGAGCGCAAAGAAGAACGCGAGGAAGAACGCGAGGAAGAACGCAAAAAAGAAGCCGCGCAAAAAGAGGCCGAGAGCCTGTGGAAAAGCGCGCGCAACGACATGCTGGCCCTGTCCAGCGACCACCACTATTACGTCGATAGCTTGATGGACTGGGCACTGGAAATGGGCGCCCCCCTGTCTGACCGCGAGGAAAGCCAGACATGGCGCATGCACCAATACATGGACCCGTCATTCGTTGTCGGGCAGGCGCAAAAAGACCTGAAAATCGCGATCGGCACAAACGCCCGCAGCATGCGCGAATTTGCGCTGGGCTATACGGAACTGGCCGAAGCGTTGGCGGTTGAAGACATTCCTGCTTTCACAAAGCTACTGCACAAGCATATTTTCTCGCAGCAGGAAAACGCCCCTGAAACCGCAAACATGATCCGCGCCACGCTCTTGGATGACTACGATGCAACATCTCTTTTAGACCTCGCCCTGCAACAAGTCTCCGACAGGACAGAACAAGCCAATTTGATCCAAAGCCTTGCCGATGCCGAAACACGCAGCGGCTTCTTTGGCGCCCCCGGATTTGAGAGCATATTCCCCAGACTCATGGACGAAGCGCTGGCAGAAGAATTTCCGCTGCCGCCATCTGTATTAAAAACCGTCATGACCAAGGCAGGACCGGAGGCAGGTTTACAAGAAGCGCTTGATGCCACCGATTACGGCACCCGCGCCGCCAAGCGTTTTGCACATGACTCGGCCAGCCATGCCGCACTTTTGAACAACATACTTGGTGTACTAACAGGCGAAACATCAGAAAACATCCAGTCCGTCGTAAAAAACTATGCGCGCCTGAATGCGGCCACCGCGCCCACACAAGATATCTTGCAAGATACCGCGCAAAAGGACGGTGTCCCGCTGTTACGCGCCCTGTGGAATCAAGCGCAGGATGCGCCCATCAAAGGTACGCTGGGTGAAGAAATTCTGCGGCAAGCGCAAGACCCTGCTGCCACCTCGGCTGCCATGCCGCTTGTTCTTGGTACAGGCCTTGCGCAGGACTGGGAAGATAGCAGTGCATTCTTGCGCCTGCGCACAACAATTGAAGAAGATGTTCTTCCCAACCTGAATACCTGGTCGGCGCAGAGCGCCGCGCAAACCATATCGTGGTTTTTTGAGCGCGCAGACGCAGACGCCAGCAGCACGCAAAGCTACAAAAAGGCCCTGACCAAGACCAACGGTTGGCTGCATCGCGTCATGGGAAGCCCTGATATTTCTGAAGCTGCCAGACAAGAATGGCTCACCGTTTTTCTGGCCCCCTTTGCGCATGAAGCCGTGAAGGCGAATATCCTTCTTGAAGCGGCCAGCAATTCCCATGGCAATAAAGTTCCATTGGAAACGTTGGGCACAAATCTGGTCAGCGCCCGTCCGCGCATCATGCCGGATACCGTGATTGACACGCCGCACGATTTTTCCAACATCTGGTATAATCCGGAAGAACAATCCATTTACGGCGTAACGTCGACAGGATGCCACAAACTAGCCGGAGACATGTCCATAGAAGACGCAACAGCCGTTATTGACGCGATAGACAGGGCGGGTTCGTTCCAGCACGAAAGCGGCGCATTGTTCCGTGCCGATGGCATTGACCGCATCAACATGCACAAAGACGAAGACGGAGAGCTTCAGTGCACGTTCGTATGGCGCCAACAAACAGCGCCAGCGCATATCGACGATGCGACAAGGCGTGACATCCTGACACGCAAAGATTTTCTGCATTTGTCCGATTCCGATGCCGATTCCACTGTCTCCATTAACATGAAAAACATCGCACTTATCACGACATACGAAGACAGCATGCTTATCATGGATAAATACGGCAATGATGAAATTGTGGACACGCTTGACATGTCATTGCTCCCATCGCATTTCACGCCCATTGGATCCGCCACGCTTATAAACCCGGAAAACCTGCGCATGATTGTTATAGATGACAAGCGCGGGGACGTCATGCTCAAAATCGAAAGCGACACCTTCGGTAAGTTCCTGCCCAGCATTGCAAGAGCAGAGGACGAAGAAGACGGTTATATCCACATCAAAGCCAGCCCGCAAGAAAGAGCTGCGCTCAGCCGCGCACTGTCACGCACACCCGGCTATTTCGATATCTTTGACAACGATCAATGGTTCAACATAGCGCAAGCCGGCTATGTCATCTTTGACAATGATCCAAACGCGACGACTTTCTACTGCCGCACGGAAGATGCAGGCGCTCGAAACCGCATATCTCTCGAATTAGGGGCATCGCCGCAACACGTCCAAGAGTTCAAAAACAGTCTGGCCAGCATGCCGCAGATTATCAGCGCCGGCAATAACGCCTTTTTCTATGGCCCCGCCATGCAAAGCATGACAATGGATGCGCAGAAAAAAGAACTTAAAGTCGTCTGCCAAGACGATACCCTGCCCCCCTTGCCCATATCAGGCAGGGACGGTATGCGGGCGCTAGCCGCTTTTGCGCAACAGCCCGGCACATTGCAGTGCACTGCAAACACGGTATTGAACCTTGAAAAAACAAATACACTGCAATCTTTTGATGGCGGACGCAAAATGCGCGCCCTGCACAGTGGCAGCATGACAGATATCAGTCTGCCCCCCAGCAGGCCATGGCCTGTTCAACAAGGCGATATTTTACAACAAGCGTTGGAACAATTGGAGCAATACCTGTCCGGCATTTTCAATGACGCCTCTGCAACACCGGGAACACCGGGCGTACAGGCAGACCGCATACTGGATGCATTGGAAAACACCGGGCGCCAGCGCAACACCGCCGGGGAATATACCGCAAAACTTGTATCTTCGATGCGTGGTTACAGGCCGCCGCCTGCGCCGGTTACACCGGAAGGGTTTAATGACAACTTGAAGGACGCCACAAGACGCATCGCATCCGACAGGCCGCAGCCACAAAAAAAAAATACGCCCAGCACCCAGCAAGGCCCATACTAAAACGAACCTTCCACCTTCCGTGGTTTCGCTGATGCGGTCGATTAATAACCTTTTGCGTTAGACGCAGCACCGCTGATGGCGCTGCCTGCCGCCTTGGCATCACGGCCCAGGCCTTCCATGGTATTGCAGGCAGAAAGGCCGGCTGTCATTACAACCAGCAGAACAAGCAGAACAGCAGTTTTTGCAAACGATGTCATGTGGAATACATCTCCCTTAAAAGAACCTCGCGCCCAATATAGTCTGGACGCGCCGGCAAAATCAAGACACGCGCCCCCTCACCGCGCTTTTTCCGTATTTTATGGCGCGGGAGCTGTCCCCTCTTCTTCCAGTAAAAGGAAAATATCGTCAAAATCATCCGGCCCGCCCAGATCAAAGGGCAATTCCGCTACCATGTCCGACGTCTGACGGCGGATTTCTTTGACCCGCTCTCTCACAGCCACGCCTGCATCCTTTAAAGCTTCCCGACCCTCTGGCGACAGTTTTTCCCACGCTGCATGACGAGCGTCACGCATCTGGCGCAATAGCGCGGCCTTGGCCATACGCTCCCTTTGCAGGGCGGCATCCAGCGCGGCAGGGTCGTCCGCATCCAGCGCCCTGCGCACGTCCTTTCGCGCAACGTCCAGCGCGGTTTTCAGGTTGGCCAATACAGGTTTTTGCGCAGACATCACGCTGTCCAGCGCGGCACGGTCCTGCGCAGAGAGCCTGTTTTCCAACTGTTGGTCTTTTTGAACCCATGCAGGCGTTGCGCGGTCTATCGTGCGCCCCACGATAATCCCGCCCAAAAACACATTCCCCGCCAGTGATATAAATAAAAGGACAGATATAATTTTTAGCGTTTTGCTTTGTACCGCATTCATTTAAAAAATTCCCCTCTTGCCCAAAAACACATCATCTTCCGCAATCACCGTTTCCGGCGCGTAAAACACAGGATCAACCAGCGTATCATAAGTCAGAGGCACTGTTGGCGTCACCCCAATGATGAACCCAATAATGGCCGCTGCCAAAAAACCACCCATTGCAGCACGTGCAGGCACGGGCAAAAAATGCAACGGCACTGATGATGACGGCGCAGACGACAACGGCCCGGCAGCCGCTAGAATACGCGCTTCCAATGCCGTTAAATCTCTTTCCGTTGCGCTATCACCCTGCCGCAACATATCATCAAGACGCAAAGCAGCCTCAAAATAATCGCGCGCCGCGTCGTCATGTTCCATCAAGGCCGTGGCTGGATGAATTAAATCCTGCGGCCAACGCGACAAGTCCGCCGAATACATGTCTACATATTTTTTAAAGGCCTCTGTTTTCATTTTCCATCTCCATCATTTTGCGCAGCGATGCCGCCTAAAATATCTCTTAACCCCTTACGCGCCCGCACCAAAAGGGATTCAACGGCTTTCACGCCAATCCCCATGATATCCGCCGCTTCCTTGTTGGAATGCTCTTCATAAAAGCACAAGACAAAGGCTGTTTTTTGCCGCGCAGGCAACTGGTCCAGCGCCCCGCGCACACGGGCGCGGTCTTCATCGCGGTGCAGCGCGTCTTCCGGCGTGCCGCCTGTATCCACAGGCTCTGGTATGTCATCAATCGTGCCAAAAGTTCTTTTGCGCTTTTCATCAATGCACAGGTTAACGACAATCCGGTATAGCCACGTCGTAAACCGCGCCCCACGGGCGGACGGGTCTTCAAATCGCGCTGCATGCCGCCACACGCGAAGGAATGCTTCCTGTGCCACATCGTCGGCGGCACTATCGCTCCCCAAAACGCGTGTCGCCAGTCTAACAGTCGCCGCCAGATGACGGTGGACCAGCGCCTGAAACGCCCTTTGGTCTCCCGTTGCCACGGCACGCATAAGCTGCGCATCCTCGTCCGTATCCGCAGCCTGTTCTCCTGCCTGTGTTGCGGCCCTGCCTTGCATCCCCTTCTGGCTGCTCCTGTGTTCTGCTATCATCATCGTCAAAATATACACTTTTCCGGTGCGTGACTATGCTGTTACAATTATCACGTGCTGGGGTCGGTTTTTCCTGCGGTGTTCCTTTAAAAAAACCGCTTTGGGGGCGCAGGGTTTTTGCCCATAAGGCCGTGTCAAAAGCAGGACAACACGCAAACAAAACAAGATTTTTCTTTAAAATCAAAGGAGTAAAACATGAAACCGCTATACACATCTTTTCTGGCCCTTGCGCTTTGCGCCGTCATGATATCCCCTCCCGCATGGGCGGAATCTCCGGCTATGGATTACCTGAGCCTTGAAAAAATAGAGGCACTGGAACAACAATCCCCCGAAGAGCGCAAGGCGTTCTTTGAGCAACGCCGCGCAGCGTTCAAGGATATGAGCGAAGAAGAGCGCAAAGCCTATCACGAAAAGCGCAAGGCTTGGTTTGAATCTCTACCCGCAGAAGATCAGGAAAAACTGCGCGCCAAGACAAGCGATATGCGCGAAGAGCGCCGCAAAGCCATGCGTGAAAAATGGGAGGCCATGTCGCCGGAAGAGCAAGAAAAATTCAAGGCCGAGCGCAAAGCCCGCATGGAAGAGCGCATGAAGGATATGTCCCCCGAAGAACGCGAAAAGTTCATGGAGCACCGCAAAAAGCGTAAAGAAAGACGCGAAAAAATGAAGGACATGACACCCGACGAACGAAAAGCGTTTAAAAAAGACCGCAAAGAACGGATGAAAGAACGTCTGGACAGCATGTCGGCGGAAGAACGTGAAGCGTTCAAAAAGCGCCATAAATGGCATGACAAAGACAAGAAAAAAGACAAACATCGTGAAAAACATGACGCCAATGAAAAGCCGAAGGCTGCGCCCATGCCCGCAGAGAGCGGCGGCGCTGAATAAGCCACCCCCACTTTCAGGAAAAAGCCGCGCTCTGCGGCTTTTTCTTTGCGCATGTTCTGCTATAGTAACGGCATGAAACGTACCAGCATTCCATTTTCATTTCCCAATGGCCGTGGCGAACAGCTTGCGGGCATTCTGGATCTTCCAGCCGAAGCACCCCTGTTTTTCGGCGTCTTTGCACCCTGTTTTACCTGCGTTAAGGAATCGCACGGCGCTGCCAAAATATGCCGCGAAATGGCGGAACACGGCGCAGCGATGCTGCGGTTTGATATTACAGGCATTGGCGGCAGCCAGGGCAGCTTTGCCGAACAAAATTTTTCAAACCGTATACAAGACATCATCGCGGCCTGCCACGCTTTATCGGTGGAATACGAACCGCCCAAATTGCTGGTCGGCCACAGTATCAGCGGCACGGCTGCTATCCATGCCGTGCCCAAGCTGCCGCCCCTGCAGGCTGTCGCCACGGTGGGATCGCCGCGCAGCCCGGCCTATGTCATTGAAAAGTTCAGATCACAAAACCGCATCACGGAAAGGAACGATGGGCTGATTGACATTGACGTTCTGGGCCAACCCGTCGCCTTTAAACCGTCATTCATTGATGACATGATGCAGCATGACACGGAGGCGGATATCGCAAAAATTAGCAAAAAATTGTTTGTCTTCCACGCGCCGCACGACGATATCGTCTCTTACGCCAACGCGGAAGCGCTTTTCAGCGCGGCAAACGACAATCCCGCCAATGATGCGGAACTGGTGCGCCTGTCAGATGACGCCACACACCTGTTTGAAGCACGGAAAGAGGACGCCGTTTTCGTCGCCGAAACACTGTTGGATTGGTTTAGAACACACCTGAGATAACAAATTCAAGGCTGTGGCTTTTTTTTGCGGATAATTTTTCTGGCGCGGGGCGTACCTTTTGCATCAGCTTTTTTAAACGTTTTCTCCGTATAACGCCGCTCCGCGTCCTGCAGAAATTTTTGCGTGTCCGTCCACCCAATGTTCCCGGCAATTGTTGCCGCTGTCCGGCCTTGATCGTCTTTCATGCACGGATTTGCGCCTTTATCCAGCAAGGCTTGCAAAAACGCGGCATCACAATCCACTTGCGCTGCTTGCATAAGCGCGGTCCAGCCTTGTTCATCCCGTTCATTAACATCTGCCCCATGGTTCAAAATTCTCTCAATAACCCTGATAGGCAGGCCCGATTCCACAGCAATGATAAGGGGAGAGATAACAATACCTCCCACATCTTTCTGGCGCACATCCGCGCCATGGTCGATCAAGGAATCAATAATATAATGATCCCCTCTACGCAAAGCCTTCACAAGAGGTGATGTACCGTTTTCGTTTAAAGCATTCACATCAGCCTTGCGGGCTATTAATGCTTGAAGATGGTAAAATTCCCTATTGCTAACCGCCACAAACAGGGGCGTTTCCCCCTCTTTGTTTCTTTTTTCTATATCAGCGCCGTTACCCAAAAGCGCATGCAGGATGGACAGGGGGCGCCCATACCTGACCGCAGAATGCAAAAAAGGTTCATCATCACGCGCATTGACATCAATCCCGCTTTCAATGATCTTAAGGCACTGGCCTTCATCAAACTCATGCGTACTTACAAGCATGCGCCGGAGTTTACTCATTGTTTTTGAACTGGCGTCTTCTTGCGTCATTATTGCCCCATTTTCGGCCCGGATGCGCGCCGAATTCGCCGTGTGCGGGGTGTACCTTGCGCAGCGGCCTTCTTGAAAAGATTTTCAGTGTATGTGCGTTCATATTCCCGCAAAGTATCTGCAACATCTGGATAATTGGAGGCTTCTGCTATCTCTGCCGCTGTTAAGCCTTTACAGTTTTTCAGGAAAGGGTTCACGCCCTTTTCCATCAGAAAATCCATGGCCATTCCACCTTTATCAAAAGCAACTGTATGCATCAATGGCGTCCAACCTTTCTGGTTCACAGCATTCATATCCAGACCACACTCAACCAGCCTAAAAAACAACCCCATAGGCACATGGTTTTCCATAGCTTGCAGCAATGTCGTTGTGCCACAGCACGGATCAGCGCCATTGTCCAAAAGCATATGCGCTATCCTTATGTTTGCTTCATCTGGGGTGCGAGCCAATACCTTATCCAGCGGCGTTTCTCCACTATTGTCTATGGCATTGACATCTGCGCCACGCTCCAAAAGCTCTTGCACAGCTTCATCACGCCTCCATTTAACCGCCACGTGCAACGGCTTTTCCAGGTCATGGTTGGTATTGACATCAACATCTTTTCCCTTATCCAAAAGAGCTTTTAAAATGGACAGGGGGCGCCACGCTGCTATAGCAAAATAAAGCGGCAGCGTATCACTTTCATTGACATCATTACCATTGACATCTGCTGCCTGCGCGATCAGCTCAAGGCATCTTTCTTCGTCAAACGGACGACCAAAATTAGAAAGTCTTTCACGTAGCTCTTTAACAATTTCGTCGTTTTTATCAGTCATGACTGCATCCCATGACCCTTCCCAAACCGCCTAATTCGCCGCGTACGGGTCGTGCCTTGTTCAGCCGCAGCACGAAACGCAGCAGCCGTGCGGCGTTTTTCTTCAACGTTGATGGCTTCAATAACATCGTCACGCCCTTCATAAGCGGCCATGGTTCGCGCCGTGTCTCCGCCCTTTTTCTCGATATCCAATGCAGCGCCATGTTCCAACAGAACATTTATAATTTCTATAGAGGCGTTCACGGAGATGGCCGCCATAAGTGCCGTATCCCCGTCTTCATCTCGTACATTCAGGTTTGCGCTCTTTTCCAGTATCTTGCGCACAGTATCTCCAGATATATCGTTATATACAGCCAGATGCAGGGCCGGTGTCTTATCATACAATCGACTTGCATTGACATCTGCGCCTTGATCGATCAGGAAATCAGCTTGCTTCATATGAGCACGCTCCAAAACAAGGACAAGCAACGTATCCCCATTATCGTCTGTCGCATGAATGTCCGCACCGTTTTCGATCAAGGCAAGGCACGCCGCTTCATCAAAGGCACCCTCGAAGGCAAGCGCGTTCAGCAATTGCGCCGTGGCATTTTGATGCTGTGCCTGTTTTTGTGTCACGATGTCTCCACGCTGTTCCTAAATATGCCACTTTTACCATTTAAAGGCACAGGAGAAGTATGGCAGATTTATTACATTATGTCAATAAATCTGCCAAATTTTTGTTTATTATCAATGCACTACAAATTACGCCGCATGCTGCCTACGCGGCGTGGCATCTTCCCGCCCCCGCCAGTATATATCGGCAAAGGCCTTGGCCTCCGGCGCAAAGGGCACGCCGGAGGGGTCACGCGCCGCTTCCCCGCGCAGCCAATCCAGATGCCATGCCAAGGCATCAACACGGCTTTTTGAAAAAGCGGTTTGGGAAAAATCTTCCATGCGCGTTTCGACCATATCGTATCTTTCAGCCCAGACATCAAACCATGCATCATTCTGCGCGGTAAAATCCGAAATCCATTTTTCCAATCTATCGCCTGCCTGTGGCGCGAACATGGCCTGACGGCGGCGGCTGTAAATATCGGTGACAAGCCCCATGGGGTCATGCTTCCACATATTTTGAAAGTACGCATCTTTAAGGAAGCGATCCGCATAAATTTCACGATCAAAACTGACGGCCCGCAATTCCGGCAGGGCGAAATAAACGATGATTTCAGACATCACACTGGCTCTTAGCTCGTTATCCGCAATGCGATAGCGAAATTGGGCCATATCCTGCCCCTTGATATGCGCCATCTCCGCGCCATGCATGTATTCATGCAAAAGATAAAGATCATGCACAACAGGGTCATCATATGCACGACGATAAACGCAGGACCACCAAGCACCGAAATGCCCGCGTTCCAGCCGTTCATCGCTCATATCCGCAAACAGGCGCGGCAAGCGGGCGAAACGATCAATAATGCCGTGGATATAACCCCCATCTGCATGTGAGGT
>JAPPOU010000090.1:0-3292 GCA_028817795.1 Alphaproteobacteria bacterium | reverse complement strand
GGCCGTGTAATCATGGATATCGGCGCGGGCAATTAAGTGGGTTACGTTTTTCATGTCCCCTCCCTTTCCGGCAAAACCTCGTGCGGGCGGGCGCGGACAATAGTATCTGCGGCAGGGTCAACAATCTGCGCAATGCGCGGCGTTAAGCACACACGCACCTGACCGGCACGCACAAGATAACGCGCAAGATCGCTGTCACTCTCCGCCCCTGTCGCCAGCAACCAGACATCGCTGGGCTGCAAATCCAATCCCGTTTCCGCGCGCGCACTTTTCAGCGCTTCTGCCTGCACTGTCGTATATTTACGCGGCAGATCGTAAACGCCGTAATGGCGCATCATCACCGTGCCAAGGCGGATTGATAAAAGGTTTTTAAACCACTTGTTCCCGAACAAGCCGGGATAGGCCCTGCGCGAAAACACGCCGCCAATCCGGTGGTAATAAACGCCCATTGGTTTCGATAGAGAGAAAAACAAGGCCGAAATATTGGGGCTTTTGGCATTTACCGTGAAATCCCGCGCAACCGCGCCGATGTAGGTTAAATCCAGCATCACTTCGGCTGTGGGCGCGCGCGTGTTCATATCAGCAATAAAGACATCAAAATCTGCCCATACATTCCCGTCAATCGCGCTGGGGTGGCTGATATAAAACTGGTCGGTTGCACCAACTCTTCCCGCAACATCCTGCCATGCTGTACGGTTATGCGCGATAACATCAATGCCCGCTGCCTCCGCATAGGCACGAAAGCCTTCGTATTCGCCCTCGAAAATATGGATGACGGGTTTAAACCCCTCCTGCCGCGCACGGTGGCCATAGGCGTAAATCACTTCGCGCAAGGCTTCGCTTGCGCCACCTGTTGTGTAAGACCATGGAAATTCACCTGCATCCCATTGCAGAACAGGCGCGGACCACGCTGTCCACGTATGCATGAAATCTTCGTGCATCGCATCCTGTTTTTGCGTCCAGGCTTCGCGGTACATATCGCGCAAACCTTCCCTGTCCGCATCCATCACAGCATCCAGCGCGCGTTCCGTTTCCGGCATCACAAAACTATAGACCGTTTTACTAACGCCTGCGTTTTCAAGCACGGCGTTCAGGCGGCCATGGGCATTGACGGGGGCGGATTGACGGGCGGCGAGGGACATCGTGACAAGCTCCTTATGCTTAAAATGAGTATAATTCTATTATTATGTTCCAAGTGAGTATAAGTCAACAAAAAACGGTAGCCTTTGATTTTCAAGGAATATTTAAATAATTATGACAGATTTTGCAACACTTTTCGTAACGAATCGCGAATCTGGTCTTCACGGCGGTGGCGGCGGTCACGCACGGCCCAGCGTCCGCCGGACATCACATGCAGCACGGGCGTTTCCGCCGCCGCGAAAATCGCCGTATCCAGCACATGGTCGCGCAGTTTCCCCGCCATGGACGGCAAATCCGTATCCAGCACCACAAAATCAGCGCGGCATCCCACAGCAATACGGCCTGTTTTGCGCTTCAAAGCCCTTGCGCCGCCCTGCACGGTGCGTTCAAACAACGTTGCGCCGACAGAGGTCAGCTCATCCGTATATAAAATCACGCGCTCGCCCGCCTGCACGCGCTGCAAATATTCCAGCCACCGCAATTCTTCCAGCGCATCGACGCTGACATTACTGGCAGAGCCAATCGCAAACCGCCCTCCGCACTGCAAATAATGCAGCAGGGGAAAAACGCCCGCACCATGGTTTGCTTCGCTGGTCGGGCACAGCACGGCCACAATGCCCATGGCCGCCATGCTGCGCGTGTCTTCCTCCGTCATGTGGAGGGCGTGGATAAAGCTCCAATTTTCATCGACATCGCCATATTCCATCAACCACCCGGCAGGAGAAAGGCCGGACCACGCCAAACAATCCTCCACCTCCGCCCGTTGCGCCCCCGCCAAAATATGTATGGGCACATCCGGCATCAAACGCCGTGCCGCACGCGTGCCGTCACGCAGCATGTCGGGCGTTACGGCCCGCAGCGAATGGTGTGCAAAACCAAACGATACCTGCGGTATACCCGCATAATCTTTTTGTAATTTTTCCAGCATTTGCAACAATGACGGCACGGTATTGAGAAAACGCCTTTGCCCCTCTACCGCGGGCTGACCCCCTACCCCGCCAAAGGCATAAAGCGCAGGCATATGCGTGATCGCAATTCCTGTCTCCATTGCAGCGCGAATCACCTGATGCGACATCTCGGCAATATCGGTATAGGCTTTGCCTTCCGGGTCATGGTGCAAATAATGAAATTCGCCAACAGATGTATAACCCGCCTTCAGCATGTCGGTATAAACGCCCTTGGCCAGCGCGTGCATATCGTCCGGCGACAGCTTGGAAACAAAGCGGTACATCGTATCCCGCCAGCTCCAAAAAGATTTCTTGCGCCCCGCCCCGCGCTCGGTCAGCCCGGCCAGCGCCCTTTGAAACGCGTGCGAATGCGCATTCACCAGCCCCGGCACCAAAACGCCGGGCACAGCCTCTACATCGTTATCGTCAGATGACGGGGCCTTGCCCGTTTCCACCCCCACAATCCAGCCGTCTTTATCATAGGCGACCAGCACGTCTTCCGCCCAGCCTGTGGGCAAAAGCGCGGTGCGGGCAAACAGGGATGGCATAAGGCTCTAGTTCACTTTTTTCTGCGTTTTGTCGGCAGCTTTACCGTCTTCACCGCCCTTTTGCTCCTGCTCGGCTTGCAGGCGGCGCATTTCATTCATGTAAATCGCTTCAAAGCTGATCGGTGCCAGATATAGCGGCGGATAGCCACCTGCCGCCGTTGTGCTGGCGACAATTTCACGCGCAAAGGGGAACAACAGCTTTGGCACTTCAACCATCAGAACAGGCTGGTGCTGTTCCTTGGGAATCTCGTTCAAAACAACTGTCGCGCCGTAATGCAGATCGACGATGAAACAGGTTTTTTCTTTTTCCTTGTTCTTGGCTTCGACCTTGAAATGCACAAGACATTCATAGGTATTTTCCTTGAGTTCTTTATGACCCAAAAATATCTGCACATTCGTTTCCGGCGCAGCCCAGCCAGAGACAAGGCTTTCCGGCGCGTTCGGGTTTTCAAACGATAAGTCCTTGATATATTGCGCCACAACCTGAATGCCGGGCTGTTTTACATCTTTTTGCGTGTTGTCGGTCATAGTCGATCCCTCTATCTTATTGAAAAACATGCCAAAGGCGGTTTTCCGCCCTGAACGCGCACTGGCATAATGCGTAAAAACACGATACAATATACAGATAAGGAGTAAAAGGGGCCGATTACCGTGAAT
>JAPPOU010000051.1 GCA_028817795.1 Alphaproteobacteria bacterium | reverse complement strand
ACATTATAAAGTTCAGCCGCCGATTACGGGAGGTTAAAGCCATGAAAAAACGTTCAACCTTTTTCGAGCGCCGTAGCATTCGCAAGGAAGCAAACATATTGTTCGGCTCCAAGAAACAGGGCAGGCAGTGGATGAGGGAAAAGGTGATGGCTCTGGGTGGTCAAAAGCCAAAAGACGTCATCAAAACAAAAGAAGGCGCGCAACAGGTGCGCGACCTTCTGGGACGTATTGAATACGGCGTTTATAGTTGATGTAAATTACATCTTTGGCGGTACTTCGGCATAGCTCGAAATTTGCCCATCTTCCAGCATCATTTTTATAACAGGTTCTTTGCACGTCACGGTCATGAGCGCTTTGTTGCCACCTTGTTCATTGGTGCAAGAGGCCGTGGTGAAAGCATCTTTTACCCAATTATCTTTGCCTTTTATCCATGTCTCCAGATTTGCGGCAAAGGTTGTGAGGTTGCTTGCAGCCTCATTCGTGGGGTAGGTGCCTTTTGGCAGGCCAACGGTGTATTTCTTCATGTCTTGTATCCTCCTTGATGAATGCCATGCCTACTATAAAATAATTATGAAAACAAAACAAGCGTTTTCTCATCTTCATATAAAATCAATGTGTTATATATGGGGCATCAGCAGATATTTTGATTCGTAAAGGGAGTGGGCCATGGCGGAGACCAGCTTTGACATTGTTGTGATCGGCGGCGGGCCGGGCGGTTATGTGGCGGCGATCCGCGCAAGCCAGCTGGGCTTTAAAACGGCTCTGGTCGAAAAATCGCATCTGGGTGGCATCTGCCTGAACTGGGGATGCATCCCGACAAAAGCGCTGCTGCGCTCGGCCGAGGTTTATAACCTGATGAAGCACGCCGGTGAATTTGGTTTGAAGGCGGACAATATCGGTTTTGATTTCACAAAAGTCATTGAGCGTTCGCGCAAGGTTTCCGCGCAACTGTCTGGCGGCATCAAGCACCTGATGAAGAAAAACAAGGTCACGGTTTTTGACGGCCACGGCAAGCTGCTGGGCAAGGGGGCTTTGTCGGTGAATGATAACCAGAAGCTGAATGCAAAACATATTATTTTGGCCACAGGCGCGCGTGCGCGGTCACTACCGGGGCTGGAGCCTGATGGCAAGCTGGTCTGGAGCTATCGTGAGGCCATGACGCCGGATGTGATGCCCAAATCATTGCTGGTTGTGGGATCGGGCGCGATTGGCATTGAGTTTGCCAGCTTTTATAAAACCATGGGCGTTGACGTGACAGTCGTCGAGGTGATGGACCGCGTGATGCCCGTGGAAGATGCCGAAATTTCCGCCTTTGCACGCAAGGCCTTTGAAAAACAGGGCATGAAGATCATGACTTCGGCCAAGGTGGCCAAGCTGGAAAAAGGCAAAGATGCTGTCACCGTGCATGTTGAGGTTGGCGGCAAGGTTGAAAAGATTAAAGTTGATCGCGTGATTGCAGCCGTGGGCGTCACCCCCAATTCCGAGGAACTGGGACTGGAAAAAACGAAGGTTAAAACAGACAAAGGCTTTATCAAGACAAACCAGTGGCTGCAAACGGACGAGCCGGGCGTATATGCGATTGGCGACGTTGCAGGCGCGCCATGCCTTGCGCACAAGGCAAGCCATGAAGGGATTATCTGCGTTGAAAAGATCAAGGGCCTGAACGATGTTCACCCCATGAAGCGCGAAAGTATTCCTGGCTGCACATACTGTACGCCACAGGTGGCATCTGTCGGGCTGACAGAAACGGCGGCAAAGGAAAAAGGATATCAGATAAAAGTCGGCCGCTTCCCGTTCATGGGGAATGGTAAGGCCATTGCCCTTGGTGAGCCGGAGGGCATGATTAAAACTGTGTTTGACGCCAAAACCGGCGAGCTTTTGGGCGCGCATATGATCGGCGCGGAAGTGACCGAGCTGATACAGGGCTTTGGCATTGCCAAAACGCTCGAAACCACGGAAACCGAGCTGATGCACACCGTTTTCCCGCACCCAACGCTATCGGAAATGATGCATGAATCTGTGTTGGATGCCTATGGGCGCGCCGTTCATTTTTGATAATGTTTTAAAAAGTTATTATATTTAAGTTATTTAGTGGTGCGGTTTTTGTCCGCACGAATGCTTTGACATATGCCTGTCGCGGTATTAGGTTAACCCAATCAATGTCATAACGATACGAAAGCGATTTTCATGGCTGGTAAAAAAGCGCCAGATGACTGCGCATCTCAAGCAGCGCTCCAAAACAGTATAAAAGCACTGGATAGTTTTGAAGGCAGCGCACTGGAGCTGTACGTAACCGTGCATGAACTGCTTGAAGTGATTGAAGAGCACCAGAAGAACGTTCAGGCAAAGCTTGATAAAAAAATGGAGAAAACAAACTCAAACGGGTTTTGGACGACCATGGGCACGACGATGGCGGTTTACGGCACGCTTCTTGCGACTGCACCGCCATTGGCCATTATGGCATCTGTACCTTTTTTATTCGGCGGTGTTGTGGGCGGACGTAAAATTACCGAGAAGGTGATGAACAAACAGCGACAGAACTATTTTAGTGATAATAAGGAGTGGATGAGTGTTCTTTCCTCTTACCATTATCAACTTTCTAAAAAGAAGATCGATATTCTTTCAAAAAATATAGATGAAATAGCCGCAGACCCAAAGGTTGCGCGATTATATGACCGCGCTCCGGAACTCAAATCCGTATTTGCAGAGGCATTTATGCGGCGTGCACAAAAACCAAAAACAGTTACATTACCGAAGCCAAAAATAAAGGGGCCAGATTAATGGTATTTAAACGTAAAAAGAAAGCCCCTGAACCTAATATGGCTGTTATTTTGCAGGCCCGTATGGAAGATATTGCGCATACGCAAGACCCTGCAGAAAAGTTTGTGAAAATTGATGCCCTGCAAACGTTCATCCGCGACCAAAAAGAACATAATAAAGAGCAGGCATGGAAGAAAGTCGGCAAGCCTGTTGTTTATGGTGTAGGGGCTGGCATTGCGGTGGCTTCGGGTGGGGCTGTGTTGCTTGGCGCTATATCAGCAAGCACTTTGGGGGTGGTGCATGGCATATTCTGGATTGCTGAATTTGCAGCCTCGTTGGCGGTTGGGGAAGAACTGCAGCAACGAAGCCTGAATAAGAACAAGAAGTGGGGTGATAATACGCTTGATGAATGTAGAGAAAGCAATTCATTGAGAAA
>JAPPOU010000018.1 GCA_028817795.1 Alphaproteobacteria bacterium | reverse complement strand
GCGATCTTTTTATTGTAAATTGACGCCGTTTTTACCTCTTTGACCCTGTAGATTCATGACAACAGCCGTTATCGACAAACTCCTTGCCGCCGCAGATCGATATGCAGATCATCCTTTCCTGTTGACGCGAAAAGAAAGCATTACTTATGCAGAGGCTTGGGCAGTTATTCACAAGCTGGCCGCAGCGGTGGAATCTGTTGCGGGTGACGCCCCATTGGTCGGCGTATTGGCGCAGCGGGATGTATCGGCATACTACGGCACGCTTGCTGTGATTGCAGCGGGGCGGGGTTATGTATCGATGACGGCAAAGAACCCGGCAGAACGCCTGCGAAAAATCGTGCAGCGCGCAGAATTGAAAACCGTTATTGTCGGTGATGGCATGGAAGATGTTTTTTTAGATGTCTTTCATAATTTTTCTTGGTCGGTCACGGGCATTGCTGTGACACCTCAGGATACATCACGACAAACCAAAGGGCAGGCAACGCTGGTTGATATGACTGCCGCCCCGCAGGATAAGCCGCAGCGTGTACGTTCTGTGCAGGGCGATGATATTTTATATCTGTTGTTTACATCGGGTAGTACGGGGGAGCCGAAGGGGGTCCCGGTTTCTAACGGCAATGTCTCCGCATATCTTGATTTTGTGTGTCACCAATATGGTTATGGCCTCGGAGATAAAGTTAGCCAGACGTTTGACCTGAGCTTTGATTTAAGCGTACATGATATGCTTTGTACATGGACAACGGGCGCGGCGCTTGTGCCTTTTACGGATGGTGATTTACTGTCCCCGGCACGTTTACTGCGCGATATGGGGGTGACATGCTGGTTTTCCGTGCCGTCACAGGCGGCATTAATGGCGCGGATGCGTCTTTTAAAGCCGGGCGCTTTCCCCGATTTGCGCGTGTCGCTGTTTTGTGGTGAAGCCTTGCCCGTGCGCACGGCGGAAGACTGGAGCGCTGCCGCGCCTAACGGTATTGTTGAAAACCTTTACGGTCCGACAGAGGCGACCATTGCAATCACGCGCTATGCATGGACAAAAGAATCTGCCCATGCTGCCCGGCGTGGTCTTGTGCCAATCGGCGTGGCGTTCGACGGGCAATGTGCCTGTCCTTCGGCAGAAGGGGAATTAATGCTCTCCGGTAGTCAGGTTTTTAAAGGATATTGGAACGATCCGGAAACGACCGCCCAGAAATTATCTGATGCCGGATACCATACGGGCGATCTGGTGGAGTGTGACGACAACGGCGTTTTGCATTTTGTGGGCCGCATGGACAGCCAGATCAAGCTGCGCGGCCACCGCATTGAGCTTTCAGAAGTAGAAAGCGTTTTGCGCAACGTGGCAGGCACAGATATGGCTGTTGCGCTGGCATGGCCCACGGCAGATGGCGAGGTTTTGGGAATCACCGCTGTTGTGGCGGGCGCAGGCAGCACAGGTGATATTCAAGAGTGCATGCGCCAGCATGTGCCGCCATACATGGTGCCTGCGCGTATCGTATTCATGGACGTGCTGCCCCGCAATACCAGCGGTAAAATTGACCGCAAGGACATCCTGAACCGTTTGGCGCGGGCAGAGCGGGAAAAAGCTGCGTAGTTTATGAAAACAAGGGGGGTCCACCCTTTGTTCTTTTGCAGAAAATTGTTATACAGGAGCTCCACCTATAACCGGAGCAGGGCATGCAGTACCCGAAAACACCTTTCGGCATCATGTTTCATCATTTTCATGATGGAAAGCAGCACCCGTATATACAGGGCGCGCTGACGGCAGAGGAATTCCGGGATGTTTTGACAGGAGCGAACGGCCTTGAAATTCTTCCTGCGCAAACTTGGCTGGATTTGTTTTACAAAGGCGAACTGAAACCAACGCAATCGTGCATCACCTTTGATGATGCGCTGCAGTGCCAATACGATATTGCACTGCCCATCATGGAGGAACTGGGGCTGACGGCGTTTTGGTTTGTTTATTCCAGCGTTTTTGAAGGCGTGATGGAGCCTTTCGAGTTGCACCGCTTTTTTAAAAATGTCGCCTATGACAGTGTCGAGGATTTTAACAGGTCCTTTATTGACGGTATTCGCCGTTTTCAGCCTGATGCGCATGATTGGGATGCTATTGTTGTGTCTGATTCTGCAAAGAAACATTTATCGGAGCATCATTTTTATTCCGAAAGCGACCGCTTGTTCCGTTACATCCGGGATATTGTGCTAACACCGCAAGAGTTTGCTGATGCGATGGAGTCTTTGATGCAGGAAAAGGGTTTTTCTGCGCATGACTGGGTAAAGTCCATGTGGATGGATGATGATTGTCTGCGGGATTTAAAGAGCAGGGGGCACGTTATTGGGCTGCACTCCTATTCACATCCTGTTAACTTCCGCCGCTTGGAGTTGAGTGAACAGGTGCGTGAATACTTTAAGAATGTCCTGCACCTTACAAAAGTACTGGGAGAAGCGCCCGGCGTGATGGCGCATCCCAGCAATTCTTATAACGATGCGACGCTAGAGATTTTAAAGGGCTTTGGCGTGCGTTGCGGTTTTAGGTCTGATCCTGCGGAAAGTGGCGGCACGCCGCTGGAAATTGCGCGCATTGACAGCCTTGATTTGAAAAACGCTCGTAAAAGAGCATGAAGGAGAAAGATGGTTATGACGGAGAATGAGTTTCAAGCATTTGTTGCAGGCCACTTGAAAAAAGACATTGCACCGGATCAAGATTTGATTGCGACAGGCGCGGCGGACAGTTTTGCTTTTATCGATCTTTGTCTTGCCATCGAGCAGAAAACGGGTGTTGTGATCGATTTTGCGGAATTGCCGATCGAGCAATATACAACGGTGCGCGCGCTTTATAGCCTTGTCGCGCCGGAGGAACGCGCTGCCGTATCATGATACCCTTTTCCCTGATAGGAGAAGGCCCGCCGTTGAAACGGCTGGCCACATATATCAAGGCGCAGGACGGTGCGCGGCTGGTTCATGTTTTTTCAAACAGCTATACAGACCGGGATGTTGCCGTTTCTCCCGGAAAAGATATTCATGCCAAGGATGTGGTTGCGCGGCTGCAAGATGTAGATAAAGGGTGGTTTGTCAGTGTCAATAATTTTGACCATATTATTCCCGCCCGTGTGTTGCGGTTATTCGGTGGACGTGCCCTGAACCTGCACCTTGGCCTTTTGCCCGAATACGCAGGGCGTCATGCTTATCAATGGGCGATTCGTAATGGCGAGGAGGAAACAGGAACGGCAATCCACTACATGGAA
>JAPPOU010000124.1:3194-15083 GCA_028817795.1 Alphaproteobacteria bacterium | reverse complement strand
ATGGTGGCTGCAGACACGCCGCATTCCCGCGGTATATCCACCGCCCGCATGGGCACACCATCTTGCAGCACATTCCAAACTTTTTGCCGCGCGGCTGTCAGTTTTTCGGGCAGCTTTCCACGCACATATCCCGTTGCAGGCGCTGGCGGGTCAAAAGCATCAGGCGCCGACAGGGTCATTTTCAAAACCGACCCCAAATCGGCCATGGTATAGGCTGCAACTTTGTCGATAAACGCACGGTGGCCAGCAGGCAGTGACGGCAGGTCGTATTTTTGCAAAACAGATTTTATTTTCGTGGCGGGAATATCATCATCCGCGTTCCCGTCCCAGACAACGCCAAACATCTCCCGCCGCCCCAGTGGTACACGCACATAATCGCCTGCCTCTACCGCCATTCCCTCCGGCACGGCGTAATCATAGGCACGCGCCAAAGGCGCGGGGGCAAGGACCTGCACACGATGCCGCGCTTCAGGAAGCGCTGTGGGTAATAAAGACGTCTGGGACATAACACGGGCAGTTTACAAGCTTTGCACGGCAAAGCAAAGCCCCCCGCCCACAGCCTTTAAACACTTAAAACAACTATAGAATTATACTTGCGGCATCTCCCGAAAGACGGTACTGCCCCGCTTTTTGCCATCAAAGCCGCCCTTTATCAGATGCTCAAAAACCGGCCATGGATTGTGGTATATATACGTCGTCTGCGGCACCCCAAGAATCTGGTCCGCCGCCTCCAAAAAGGCCAGTTCGGCCAGCAGATATTTACCACCTTCCTGCACGGCAGAAGACATATCGGCAATATTCCGTTTGTGATAGCGGCTTTTGTTTTCCAGCACCTCGGCAGTCGCGCCACTTACAGCTGCATTAAAAGCGTCAGAACAATTATATAGCGCACAAATACGCCGATGAGCGGCCTTATATGCCACCTGCCCCGCCACGTCTTTTTCCCAATCCAGCACGCGCACCTTTGCCGCCGCTTCCCCCAGTTCCGGCAAAACGCGGTCAAGGCGGTTACGAATGGCATTGCCGCCTTTTGATATCGCTTTTTCCCGTGCCTTGTTCAGTGCATAGCCCAAAGCGCGATATGTGTGGATGGCGGGCGTATCCGGAATCATGATTGTGACATGCCCATATTCCGCCGTTGCCCGTTTGAGCAAAGAGGTCAACCGCGCCTCGGTAAAATAAGGGTTACCGGGGCTGATCCCGATAATTGCTTCATTGGCATTTTCCATGGGGGAAATATAGCATGCTATTTAACATAATTCAAGTTTTTCGGGATGATTTTAGTGCTGAAATACGTTAGAAAACTTGCATCGTCTTCACATCAGGCAAAAGGACCTCCCATGAAATTCTTCGTCGACACAGCAGATATCAATGAAATCAAAGATTTAGCAGCCACCGGCCTGTTGGACGGCGTCACGACCAACCCGTCGCTGGTCGCGAAATCGGGCGCCAAGAACTTTATTTCGCTGATCGAGGATATCTGCAAGATCGTCGAAGGCCCCGTTTCAGCCGAGGTTGCGGCGACAGATTACCCCACCATGCTAAAGGAAGGCCAACGCCTTGCCAAAATCGCCCCCCATGTTGCGGTGAAAGTGCCGCTGACCGAAGATGGTTTAAAAGTCTGCAAAGCCCTTTCGGATAACGGCACGATGGTGAACGTGACCCTGTGCTTTTCATCGGCACAGGCCATTCTGGCTGCGAAAGCCGGGGCAACGTTTATTTCACCTTTCGTGGGGCGTCTTGATGATGTGGGGCATGACGGCATGCAGCTGATCGCCGACATCGTGGAGATTTACAGCCAGTACCCCAAGTTTGAAACGGAAGTGCTTGTCGCATCCATCCGCCATCCGGGCCACTTGATCGACTCGGCCCGCATGGGCGCGCATGTGGCAACGCTGCCGCCAAACGTTATTCGCCAGCTTTATAAACACCCGCTGACGGACAAAGGCCTTGCCGCATTTGTCGACGATTGGGCGAAAACAGGCCAGAGCATTCTGGATGCCGCCTGAGCCAACATTCACCTTTACCACAACCGTGCCAGACACGGCGCTGGAAAAGTGGTTTAGCGCGCACTTTCGCGAACACAGCTTTGCCGCCACCGGTATCGAAGGGCGCGGCCCTGTGCAAGCCATTACCGCAACGCTGCCCGATGGCACATTATGCGGCGCGGTCACCTACCGTGTTTTCTGGGGTGCGCTGCATATCAAGAACCTGATGGTCGACGAAGGCCACCGCGGCAAAGGCCTCGCCCGTGCCTTGATGGAACGCGCCCTTGATAACGGACGGAATGCAAAATGCCCCTTCGCAATTGTTGAAACCTTAAGTTTTCAGGCCACAGGCTTTTATAAAAAACTGGGATTTATTGAAGAATTCGTGCGTGAAGGGTTTTCAGCCGGGGTCTCTTTCCATTACCTCAGAAAGCCGCTATAATCCCCATAGAACAAGGGGGAACGGGGATATGACCATGGCAAAATCTAAAACACCGATGGCGAACGCGGACGATGTCGCCGCCTTTCTGGAACAAAACCGCGATTTTTTCAAAGACCACCCCGACCTTTTGGAAAAACTGGAGCTACCCGCCAAGGATACAGGCACGGGTGTTGTTGATTTCCAGTCCGTTCTTTTGAACAAGCTGAAAAAAGATAAATCCGACGCGCAAAGCCTCCAACGCGACCTGATCGAAACCGTCCGCGCCAATATGCACAACCAGAACCGCATTTATACCGCCGTGCTGGTGATGCTGGAGGCTGACAGCTTTGATGAACTGGTTTCCGCGATTACGCAGGATTTCCCCGTATTGCTGGATGTAGATACCGTCAACCTGATTATCGAGGCAACATCGAAAGAAATTCCCTTTGTCCAACAATCCGGCATCCGCTTTGCACGCAAGGGGACTGTTGAAAAATGGCTGGGCGATGGCGATGCACTGTTACAGGATAATATCGACGGGCAGGAAGAAATTTTTGGCCCCGGTGCGGGGCTTGTGAAAAGCCATGCCCTCTTGCGCCTTGAAATCAGCCCCAACACGCCTGCGGGCATTATCGCCTTTGGCAGCCGCGACCCGGAAGCGTTTCATCCCAATCAAGCCATCGAGCAGATTGGCTTTCTGGCGCAGGTGGTGGAGCGGTGCTTCCGGTTGTGGCTGGATGTGGCGGAGTAAGGTGTAGTCCAATCTCAAAAAAATAGTCCCTTCTCCCTCTGGGAGAAGGTTAGGATGAGGGTACTTCCGCACAAAAACCAAGTACCCTCACCCAGACCCTCTCCCAGAGGGAGAGGGCTTTTTGTGGCGGGGTGGCGGTATTTAGAATAGCCATGCTATACTGATTGCATGAAAGACACGCCCCCCTCCACCGCCCCCGACCTTGCCGAAAAATTTGCGGCGTGGCTGAAGTTTTTACAGTTTGAAAAGCATTATTCACCGCATACGCTGCGTGCCTATACGAATGATTTGCTATCGTTCTTTGATTTTCTGACCCGCTATAACGGTAAACCACCATCCCTGAACAATCTGGGCGATACATCGATACAGGATTTCCGGGCATGGCTGGTGCGCGAAACAACGCAAGGCATGAGCGCCGCCACCCGCGCGCGCCACATTTCCAGCGTACGCAGCTTTTTAAAGTGGATGGATAAAAACGGCCATTTGCACAATGCCGCCATTGGTACTGTCCGCACCCCGAAAAAACCACACCGCCTGCCCCGCGTACAGCCCGAAGAAGACATCCGCAAAGCAATATCACTGGGCGAGGACAGTTGGATCGTCGCACGTGGCAATGCCCTGTTCACGCTACTCTACGGCTGCGGCCTGCGTATTGGCGAAGCCTTGGCGCTGGATTATAAAGACCTGCCGCACGATGGCACACTGCGCGTCATGGGCAAAGGGCGCAAGGAACGCATGGTGCCCGTCTTGCCCGCCGTTGAAAATGCGCTGCAAGGCTATATGAACCAATGCCCATTTACATTCGATGCGAAAACGCCATTATTTCTGGGGGCACGCGGCGGACGACTGAAACAAAGCGTTGCCCAAAAACAAATGCGTGATTTACGCCGCGCCCTTGGCCTTCCTGAAACCATGACGCCCCACGCCCTCCGCCACAGTTACGCCACGCATATTTTACAGGCCGGCGGGAACTTACGGGTGATACAGGAATTGCTGGGCCACGCATCACTTAAAACCACGCAGAAATATACGGATTTTGATAACAGGCAGTTGTTGGAGATCTACGACACAGCACAATCCAAGTCACAACGCACCCAAAAGAAAGATTAACCGTATTGCGGCCTCCTATAGTTCAAGGTTATAATACACCTATGTTCATGCCAATTAAGCAACGTTTCCTATCCTCAACATCACCACAGAATGGCAATGCCCTATTCCTTATATTGATTGCAGTAGCGCTGTTTGCCGCCCTGTCCTACGCCATCACAAAAAGTGGGCGTGGCAGCGGCTCGATTGAACGTGAAACTCAGTCTCTGGATGCCGCGCAAGCCATACAATACATCGGCAGCATACAAGCAGCGCTCCAAAGACTGTTATTAAGCGGTTGCAGCGACACCACTGTCAGTTTTCACTATGACAGTGATGGTGACAGCACCCTCGAAACAAATGGTGACGATGACTATTACAACCCCACTTCCCCCGTTAACTATTCCTGTCATGTCTTTCATGAAAATGGCGGCAACCTGACTTGGCAAAATCCGCCTGTACGGCTTACAACAGATAATTGGCGTATATCAGGCGCGGCCCCGGCACGTGGTATCGGAACGACAGATGTATCTGAGCTTGTTATATGGATGACGGACCTTTCCATTGAAGTCTGTATAGAGCTAAACAAAAAGCTTAACGCCCCCCTCACCGGCGGCGGAGAGCCTATTGAAGAAGGATCCGGCCTACCCACAGATCTTTTTATCGGAACCTATGGCATTCCGGGCGGACAAATTGATGGCATGTTCGGGTATAGTGCAGGCTGCTTAAACGTCACAAACGCTGACTGGCTGGGAGGGCCGGCTGGTGATTATTGGGCCATGTTTTATGTTTTACACCCGCGTTAAAAGGATAGCTACACCTGTTGCTAGCCTCTTAAAGCCCCACCCGTCTGCTTCTGCACACTCTCCACAATCTTTTTTGAGATCGCGGCAATTTCTTCGTCGGTCAGTGTTTTATCAACGGGTTGTAACGTCACACCAATCGCGAGGGATTTTTTATCCTCCGGCACACCCTTGCCCGTATAGACATCGAAGATATCAACCGATGCAATCAGCGCCTTGTCCGCCGCTTTCACGGCCCGCACCAGCTTGTCGGCAGGCACGTCCAGATCGACGATAAAGGCAAAGTCGCGCGACACAGGCTGGAAAGGAGAAGGTTTCAGCAGTGGTTTTTGCGGTGATTTTTTCTTGGGCTGGGGAATATTGCCAAGGAAGACCTCGAACCCCGCCAATGCCTCATCCCGTTTCAATGCACCGGAAACGCCGGGGTGAATTTCACCAAAATAGGCCAGCACATTTTTGCCAAGGCGCAACACACCAGAACGACCGGGGTGATACCATTCGGGTGCATCTGTCGTGATTTGTACGCTTTCGGGGTTGAACCCGCAAGCTTCCAGCACGGCAAAGGCATCAGCCTTGGCATCCACCACATCGACTTTACGCGCAGCGCCGGACCAATGGCGCGGCACAGCATAACCTGAACGCAGGCCTGTTGCCGTTGCGATCTGCCCCTCGGCTGTTGTGAATTTATAAATATTGCCAATTTCAAACAGTGCGGCATCAGGCAGGGCGCGGTCTGTATTACGGCCCGCGGCATCGATCAGGTTGGCAAGAACCGAAGGGCGCATCACTGCCAAATCCGCACTGATGGGATTTGCCAGTGTCAGCGCTTTTTTCTGCTGCGTATCGTTCGCGCCAAATAGGTCTGACTTCGCGGAATCCATGAAAGACCATGTCACTGTCTCCAAAAGACCGCGTGATGCCAGCACATGGCGGGCGGCGCTTGCGTTTTTCACCTCGGCTGTCGGCTGCGGGCGGGATGCGCCCGGCTCTTTCGTGACAAAGACAGCGGGAATGTTATCGTAACCGTCAACGCGCAAGACTTCCTCGACAATATCCGCCGCGCCCTCGACATCGTGACGCCATGACGGTGTTTTCACAGACCATGCTGCGCCGATATCGTTCACGGCAAAGCCCAGCGCGGTTAAAATCTCTTTTTGCTTTTCCGGTGCAACGTCGTGCCCGCCCAGCGTTTTGACGAGGCCTGGACTGTAAGAAATCTCACGCGTGATATCGGGCTGCGTGCCTGCAACCTCCAGCGTTGAGACCTCACCGCCGCACAAATCAATAATCATCTGCGTTGCAATCTCGGTTGCCTGCGGCATAAATGCGGGGTCAATCCCGCGTTCAAAACGGTAACGGGCATCGCTGTTGATTTGCAATTTCTGCCCTGTCCGCGCTGTACGTACAGGATCGAAATACGCAACCTCCAGATAAACGTTTTTGGTGTTTTCATCGACAGATGTCGATACACCGCCGACAACCCCTGCCAGCGCAATCACGCCACTGTCATCGCAGATGACTGTCATGCCATCTTCCAACGTATAGGTATTATCATCCAGTGCTTCCAGCATTTCGCCCTTTTTCGACAAGCGCACAACCAGATTGCCTTTCAGCTTATCCGCATCAAAAACGTGCAGCGGACGCGCCATGCCAAGGCACATATAGTTCGTCACATCCACCAGCGCAGAAATAGGGCGCGCACCCATCGCATTCAGGCGTTTTTCAATGCAACCACCTGCCGCACCGTTTTTCACGCCGCGAATATAACGGCCAATGAAATAAGGACACGCTGCTTCATCTTCAATCTTCACAGATACGGGGTTATCAAACGACGATTTCACAGGATCAGACGGCAACGCAATCAACGCACCCATTCCCGCAGCCGACAAATCACGCGCCACACCCAAAACACCCGCGCAATCCCCACGGTTGGGGGTGAGGCCAATTTCAATGATGGGGTCATCCAGCCCCAGCGCCGCCGCTGCGGGCGAACCTGTTTCACAGGCGGCATCCAGTTCGATTATTCCTTTGTGCTCATCCGATAACAGCAATTCTTTTTCCGAGCACATCATGCCGTTTGATTCCGCGCCACGGATTTTTGTTTTCTTCAGGGTCAAATCAATCCCCGGCACGTAACTGCCTGCAGGCGCGAATACACCCTTCATGCCCGCCTTGGCATTGGGTGCGCCGCAGACAACCGCCAGTTTTTCTGTGCCTGTATCAACTGTCAGGCATTGCAGTTTATCGGCATCGGGGTGTTTTTCCGCTGTCACAACATGGCCCACGACAAACCCCTCCAGCGTTTTGGCAGGGTCTTCAATCCCGTCAACCTCCAACCCCAGCGCGGTCAATTGGCGCGAGATATCCTCTAGCGAGGCGGATGTGTTCAGGTATTCTTTCAGCCATGACAGCGTGAGTTTCATTGTTTTTCCCTTAATTTTTGAACCCTTAGTTTTGCGGCTTTAAAGCTGAAATCGCAAGCCCCTTTTATTTATCATAACGTTATTTTCGCTGTACCCTGAATCGGTCATTTCGGGCATCATGGGGCATCAATTCAAAGATTAGGAGCCTCCCATGCGTCAATATCACGACCTGATGCGCCACGTCCTCGACAAAGGCGTCAAGAAATCAAACCGCACGGGCGTTGATACCGTTGCCACCTTTGGCTACCAGATGCGCTTTGATTTGTCCGAGGGGTTTCCGCTGGTCACGACCAAGAAAGTACACACCAAATCCATCATCCACGAACTGCTGTGGTTTTTGGCGGGTGACACCAACATTAAATACCTGAAAGACCATAAAGTCCGTATCTGGGATGAATGGGCAAATGAAGACGGCGATCTTGGTCCCGTTTACGGCCACCAGTGGCGGTCATGGCCAGGGCATGATGGCAAGACCATTGACCAGATCACGAACCTGATCGAGGAAATTAAAACCAACCCCGACAGCCGCCGCCTGATCGTTTCGGCATGGAACCCCGCCGACCTGCCCGACATGGCGCTGGCCCCCTGCCACTGCCTGTTTCAGTTTTTTGTGGCCGATGGAAAGCTGTCGTGCCAGCTCTACCAGCGCAGTGCCGATGTGTTTTTGGGCGTGCCGTTTAATATTGCATCATACGCCCTGCTCACACTGATGATCGCGCAAGTGACGGGCCTGAAACCCGGCGAGTTTATTCACAGCTTTGGCGATGTGCATATCTACACAAACCACATGGACCAAGTGCAACTGCAGCTCTCCCGCAGCTTTATGCCCCTGCCCCAAATGAAGCTGAACCCTGCAGTCAAAAACATCTTCGATTTCAAGTTCGAGGATTTTGAACTGGTCAATTACCAGTGCCATGAAACGATCAAGGCGCTGGTGGCGGTTTGATACAGCCCCCTCTCCCTTCGGGAGAGGGCTGGGGAGAGGGAAAACCAGCCATGCCACACCACCGTAATTCAACGGTAAAAGCCCGTACCTTCCGCCAAAACCAAACAGATGCGGAACTGGCATTTTGGCATGAAGTAAAGGCAAAGCGCTTTCACGGCTATAAATTCCGCCGCCAGCATCCGGTGGGGCCTTTCTATGCAGACTTTGCGTGTATCGAGCACATGCTGGTTGTCGAGATTGACGGCGGACAACATGCGGAGAATAAAAAGGATGCAGAGCGCACAGCATATCTGGAATCAAAAGGCTTTGAGGTCATCAGGTTTTGGAATAATGATGTTTTGTCCAATATGGAGGGGATGCTCCATACCCTCTCCCTAACCCTCTCCCGGAGGGAGAGGGAACTTAACAGCACACATCAATCCCCTCTCCCTTTGGGAGAGGGTTAGGGAGAGGGAAAGCCGTATCATGAAAACCAAAACCGCCCTTATCGCCGCCATCGCTGAAAATGGAGTCATCGGCACAGGTGATGACATGCCGTGGCATATCAAAAGCGAGTTGATGTATTTCATGCGCATGACCAAGGGCAAGCCCGTTATCATGGGGCGCAAGACGTTTGAAACGCTGGGCGGGAAACCTCTGAAAAACCGGCCCAATATTATCGTAACACGCGATACATCATGGCACCACAAAGGCGTCACCACCACCCATTCACTGGAAGATGCCATGAACACTGCACGCTCCATTTGCGCAGAAACAGGGTGCGATGAAATCATGGTCGCGGGTGGCGCCGAAATTTATAAACAGGCCCTGCCCTTTGCTGACCGCCTGTACCTGACTGAAATACATTTAAAGCCTGAAGGCAGCATCACCTTCCCCCCCTTTGACCGCGCGGGATGGACAGAAACCAAGCGCGAATTCCACAAAGCACAAGACGGCGAGACAGCGGATTACACAATCACGGTGCTAGAGAAGGTTTAAGCCCAATCAACATTTAGAAACCCGTCATCCCATTGGTTTTGCGTGTTTTGCGTCAGCAAAACTTAGCGCAAAACACCAACGAACGGGATCCAGTTAAGGTGTGCCGCGCAGCGGCACCCATATGGATCCCTGCCGTTAATGTATAATCGCGTTTCACACGATTATACCGCAGGGATGACGACCGTTTGCTAATATCAATTACTCCCGAGGAAGTGATGCGCATTAAAGCTATGTTTCTACAACAAAAACTTCGTGCACCCCCCTTGACAATATGTAAATAAATTGATAGCCTATACGCCTTGTAAAACAAAGGCAGTCCCCACGTGCAAAAACTTGCGCAAAGAATCATGCGAACCACCCGCCAGCTTGCACTGGCCGGGGCCGTGCTGTTTTCGGCAAGCTGTGAGGATACGCCGCACACCATGTTCAATACCGCAGCAGCACAAGATAGCGGCACCCCCTCCACGGAACAGGAACCACCACAAGAAAAAATCAACGTCAGTGTCAACAACCCCAGAACAACCGTTCCGGAGTATACGCCCATACCTTGCGCGAGCGCGCCTCTACGTTCTACGGACTATGCAGATATAAAAAAATACCTGACCACGCGTAAAACCCCCGTGGGTTCTGTGGAAGAATTCGTATCCTGCCTGCCAAACACATTTTTCAAGCATGGAAATAACGCATTTGTCACACAAAGCGACAGCCCTGAAGCTGCGGATGTGTCCGCGCTCTACCCACGCACAATTTTGTTTAACGAAGATGCCAGCACGACCATCGCCCATACAGGGGACCCGGATGGAGCATTCAGCAATACAGTGCAAATGATTGTCCACAATGAAACGCTGCCCGCCGAAAATATGTTTGTGTCCGTTACTTTCAAGCCGGGCGAAACACCATTGATTGAAGAAACAGACGCGCCCTGCGCCCGTTGTCATGACGGGCATCACATATGGGGCAGTTACCGCGACTGGCCCGGCACGTTTTCACCCAAAACGGACCTGCAATGGGTCCCTGAAGATGAACCCGGATACCACCAATTTGTGGATTTTTGGCGGCAGCAGGAAGATTCCCCGCGCTACAAACGCATTCTTGAACAGCAGCGCGGTGACAATGGCCGTATAACATCCCCACCTGAAACATTCGCACCGCGTAATCCCTATGCACCGGGTAACGGTGATTTTCTGGATAAGATCATCCCCATACAAGCCCGCGTTCTTCAGGGGAAAATGGACAGCACGCCGCTATACCAAAACAAAAAACACCTACTGGCCAGTACCTATCTTGGCTGCAACCTACCCGACCACATTGCCGCAGACACAGAAAAGTTTTTAGAAGAAAAATTCAAAGGCACAGACATCTGGGATCAGTACCAAACATTGCAGCACAGCAACAACCGCAGCTGGCACCACGATAACGATATTAAAACCCTGCGTATCCTGATGCTGTCACAGGAAATGGGGGCGCCCTATAAAAAATGGCCCCTCACCTCCGGCAAAGCCACCATCCCCGGTGTGCTGGATGACAACGGCCCCGCTTATAACACGGGTAGTGGCGCAACCTTGCTGGACCATACCTTCCGCGAAATCCGTCAAGATTTGATGTCACAGCACGGCAAGGACAGCCCCATACATCAGGCCCTTGCCGCGCCGCACTGGAAAGACCCTTATTATTCCTATATTGCCGAGAGCTATCATGACCGCATTCCAGCCCCGTATCCGCAAGGATTTAAAGAAGAATGCGCGGCTCTTTCAAGCGCCATGCTGGCAGAGCCTGATTTTGAACGCGCCGCAACCCCGCCGACAAAAACAGTAGCAGAACCAAGCACAGAAACGGAAGCCTTAACACTAACGCCCGAAATGAAGGGCAAGGCCCTGAGCGATTTCAAAAAATACTGCGGCACGTGCCACGGCCCCAAAGGTGACGCAGAGCAATTGCCCCTGCACAATCTTTCAGCACTAGCAAACTACGGGCAGGATAGCGGCGACAAGGATATCGTTGCCGCATACCTACGCACCGAAGAAATGCCGCCTAGCAAAGCAAAGCTACACCCTACGGCGGAAGAGCGCCAACGCATGATAAATGCACTGTCCAGATAATCAGATACAGAAAAAAACACGTGCCCCTGCTTAAAGCAGGGGTCCAGCGCAGCCGATAGGCTGCAATTTATAAATGGGCGCAAAACGCCGCTGGGTCCCTGCCTGCGCAGGGACATGAACTCTTGGAAGAACCAAACTAGAAAACCCCAAAAACCTTTTTCCGCTTACCAAGCTCCAATCCCGCCGCCAACGCGCCCGCCATATGGCGATAGGTTTTAGATGCATCGTGGTCAGGGTTGGCCAGTACAATAGGTATCCCCGCATCAGCGGCTTTACGCACATCAATATGCAACGGAATTTCACCAAGAAACGGCGCGTCCATTTTTTCAGCCGCAGCTTTCACCCCGCCATGGCCAAACATATCCTCACGGTGATTGCAGCAAGAGCATTGGTA
>JAPPOU010000124.1:0-3184 GCA_028817795.1 Alphaproteobacteria bacterium | reverse complement strand
ATTCTCGACCAGCCCCAGCACAGGTACGCTCACTTTTTCAAACATGGCCATGCCTTTTTTGGCTTCGGCCAGTGCGACATCCTGTGGTGTTGAAACAATAACAGCACCGGAAAGCCTGCCGTTTTGCGCCAGCGATAACTGCGCATCACCTGTACCGGGCGGCAAGTCGATCACCAAAATATCAAGATCACCCCATGCCACATCACGCAATAACTGCTGGATCGCACTGTGCACCATCGGCCCGCGCCAGATCATGGGCGCTTCGGGGTCGACGAAAAAGCCCATCGACATCACTTTCATGCCATGTGCTTCGGGAGGCACGATCATGTTATCCTTATCTGTTTCAGGCCGGATATGCACACCCATCATGCGTGGCTGTGACGCGCCATAAATATCGGCATCGAGCAATCCGGTTTTTAAACCCTCAACCGCAAAAGCCGCAGCAAGGTTCGCAGATACCGTCGACTTCCCCACCCCGCCCTTGCCAGAGGCAACGGCGATAATATGCTTCACATTGGGTGCAACAGGATTGCTGGAAATTTTATGCTGCGGCTGGGCGGGCTGTTTCGGTTTTGAAATCACGTTCAACGGTGGCGGCTGTTTGCGTTCCGCCGTCAGTACGGCCAGCACCGCACGCGCGCCCGCAATTTTTTCCACAGCTTCTTGTGCCGCTTGGCGCAGAGGTTCCATCTGCGCCCCTTCGGCGGGGTCAGCCTCTATCATAAAGACAATCTTCTCATCGTTTACCGAAATACCGGAAACGGTCCTGTCTCCCACCACGGCAGACACGGCTTTCTTGACATCCTGTACGGCAAGGCTGGACATATGGCCCTCATTCATTGCATTGTGTGGGCAAGCATAACCGTTTCACAATGTTACGACAAGGAAAGTTTCCATGCGCGCACTCAGCTCGTTCGGATCCATCCTCATGAACAAAGGTCCATGGGGAAATGGCAGCGGCAATAACAGCAACGGCAGCGGTAAAAATCCGTGGGGCGATAAACCACCCCGCAAACGCACCGCCGGATCACAGGGCGGCGATTCTGCCGATCTGGAGGCCGTGCTGCGCGAAGCCCAAAACCGTTTCCGCAGTTTTGGCGGCGGCGGCAATGGCGGCGGGCTTGGCAAGGATGGCAAAAGCGGCCTTGGCCTGCTGTTCATCGGCCTGTTGCTCCTGTGGATGGCATCGGGCGTGTACCGTATCCAGCCCTCAGAGCATGGCGTGATTCTGACCTTTGGTAAATATGAAACAACCCGCACACAGGCCGGTCTTGGCTATCACCTGCCCTGGCCCTTGCAAGCATTGTACAAAGTCGATGTCGCCCGCGACCGCCGCATCATGATCGGCTTTAGCGATGTCGGCTATAGCCGCAACAACCTGAACCAGACAGAGGGTATTCCATCTGAAAGCTTGATGGTGACGGGCGATGAAAACATCATCAACATCCACTTTGTCGTGCTGTGGCACATTAACGATGCGAAAAACTATCTCTTTGCTATCCGCGAGCCGGAAAATACCATTAAAAAAGTCGCGGAAAGCGCCATGCGTGAAATCATTGGCCGTTCCGAAATCCAGAAGGCACTGACCGAAGCCCGCGCGGATATCGAAGTAAGAACCCGCGCCTTGATGCAGGAAATTCTCGACGAATACGAATCCGGCATTCTGGTGGACAGCGTGCAACTGCAAAACGTGAACCCGCCCGACCCCGTTGTTGACGCCTTTGATGACGTCCAGCGCGCCAAGGCCGATAAAGAACGCCTGAAGAACGAAGCCGAAACCTATGCCAATGACGTGATCCCGAAGGCACGTGGTGAATCACAAAAAATGTTGCAGGCGGCAGAAGCCTATAAACAATCCGTAATAAACAAAGCCGAAGGTGATGCGCAGCGCTTTGAATCCGTCTATGCCGCCTACAGGCAAGCCAAGGATGTCACTGAAAAACGTATATACATTGAGACGATTGAGGATATCTTGCGCAAGAGCAATAAAATCATCGTCGGCGAAGGCGGCGCGCCGGTGCTGCCCTATATGTCGCTTGATAAACTGAAGCAAGCGGCGAAGTAAGGAGAACGAAGCATGGAAAAGAAACTCATCGCAATTGCGTTTATCCTTCTTATCGCCTTTATCGGCATCACGCAGGCAGCCTTTGTCGTGGCAGAGCCGGAACAGGCCATGGTCATGCAGTTTGGCGACCCTGTCGCGCAATACACAAAACCGGGCCTGAAATTCAAGGTACCCTTTATCCAGTCCGTCGCCCGTTTTGACCGTCGCGTGCTGGATGTGGACCCGGAACCAGAGCAGGTTATTCTGGCCGACCAGAAACGTTTGGTGGTTGATACCTTTGCGCGGTACCGCATCGAAAATATGCTGACGTTCTATACCACCCTGCGCACCGAAGCACAGGCGACATCGCGCCTGAACACCATTATCAGCTCGAACCTCCGCAGCACGCTGGGTAACGTGGGCTTGACGGATGTTCTATCTGAAAAGCGTCAGGGCCTGATGGACCAAATTCAAAAGCAGGTGAACGCCGCCGTAAACGAACGCTTTGGCATTGAAATTGTCGATGTGCGCATTGGCCGCGCCGACCTTCCCAAGCAAACCAGCCAAGCCATTTATGACCGTATGCGCACCGAACGCGAACGTGAAGCTGCCGAATTCCGCGCACAGGGGCAAGAACTGGCGCAGGAAATCCGGTCAAAAGCCGACCGCACCCGCACCGTTTTACTGGCCGAAGCTGAAAAGAAAGCGCAGATCCTGCGTGGTGAAGGGGATAAGGACGCCATTAAAATTTACGCCGATGCCTTTAACCGCGACCCGGCATTCTTTGCGTTCTATCGGACAATGGAAGCTTATAAAACCAGCCTTGCCGATTCCAACACAACGCTGGTGCTGAACCCCGAAGGCGACTTTTTACGCTACCTGACAGACGCACGGATCAAAAAGTAACGCCGTGAACGAGATTGTCACCGCCCTTGGCCTGATGCTTTTGATCGAAGGTGCCTGCTATGCACTGTTCCCCGATGGCATGAAACGCCTTTTGGTCCAAATGCTGGCCCTGCCCACAGAATACATGCGCACGACGGGACTAGTCATGGCGCTAATCGGGTTTGTTGTGATTTATATGACTGTTAATTAACGGTTTTTTTAGAAAAATTGACATTTTACCTAATATCCTGTACC
>JAPPOU010000009.1 GCA_028817795.1 Alphaproteobacteria bacterium | reverse complement strand
CGAAATCTGTACGTCTGACATTGATCAGACTCATACGCAGACGAGATACCCCCCTTTGCGCCCTCTTTTAAGACTTTTCAAACCTATAGTAAGATACTAACATAATATTAATGAGGGTGCAAGAGGGGACTGCCTCATTAAATATCAATATAAATCAAGTGTTTATATTTCATTTTCTTGCCTCTATTTCCCCGTTCAAGCAAAAAACAACCTGATTCGCACCCACGCTTTATTTTTACATAAGCATTGACGGTGGGTAGAAGATTGCATAATATAATGAAAATTTAACGTTTTGGATGAGAATCAATGGGCACCACAACCCGGCCGAATTCAGCTGCAGACAGTCAGGCCGCCGAAGAAAAAGGCCGCCAACTCCTGAGCATAGTCGCAAAAGAGGACTGCGATACCACGCTGTGCCTGCGCCTGATTGAAGAAGGCGCAGCGCTGGAGGGACGCGATACATTCGATCTCACCCCTCTGATGTGGAGCGTCATAAGAGGGCATACCGCCATCGCCCGCGCGCTTCTGTCCCATGGCGCAGATGCCCACAAGCGCAGCGTACAGAACCACAACAACACGCTGCTGCTGCTCGCCGCCAAGCACAGCCTGCCAGACATTGTGTCCGATTTACTGTCGCGCAACATTCCCGTCAATGCACAGGACAAGGATGGATGGACAGCGCTGATGTGGGCTGCAGGTCACGGCGATGAAAACCTTGCCATGACCCTTATAAATCATGGCGCAGACACAAGCATAAAAAATGATGTGGGAGACAGGGCGCATAAAGTTGCCGCGAACAACGGGCATACGCAGCTTGCAAAAAAAATACATGCGCACTACACAGCGCACGTTTTCCGCGCCGCCGCCGAAAAAGGCACGCCCCGTCCTCGCAAAATCCGCCGCCACAGCCCTGTTGCCGGGAGCAAGAATGTTCCTTAACCGCAAAAAGAAAGCAACAGAACGGCTTCTGGATGAAATCATGCAGGTATCACCCGATGAGCAGACTTGTCTGGAATACCTTGCACAGGGTGCAAACCCCAAAGCCACAGATTCTTGTCGTATCCCCATACTTGTACGGGCCGCAGAAAAGGATATGACAGATACCGTCCTTACCCTCATCGAAAAAGGGGCCGATATCAATGTACAGTGCAATGTGGGTAGCGCAGCCCTGATATGCGCTGTCGGAAACAACAACACCCGCCTTGCGCATGCCTTGATTAAAAAAGGCGCGGACGTGAATATCTGCAATGTTTTCGGCATAACGCCCTTAATACTGGCGGCCGGGAAAGGGGAAAGCAAAACCATAGACCTCCTCCTTGCCCATGGGGCAGAGATCAACCAGCAAGATACTTACGGCAGGACTGCCCTGATGATTGCCGCAAAAAACGGAATGGCGGTCAGCGCCTTCCATCTTGCGGCGCGCGGCGCGGACCCAAGCATAAAAAACGAAGACGGAAATTCAATACATTCATTAGCCGACTCCACACTTGTAGCAGGCATCACGCACATATATACAACTGCCAAAGCTGATGCTTTTCGCACCGCCGCGCAAAAAGGAACAACGCAATCGCGCAAAATTATCCACCGCCGTAAACCTGTTACCGGAGGAAAACATGGGCGCTGATCCGGATATCTATTGCGCAAACCGCTGCCTTGAGGCCGTATTCTATGACTATAACGGCACAGAGGCAGAATGCCTGAGCCTTATAAAGGAAGGCGCAGACGTGAATGTCGCTTTATTGCATCCTAAGTATTCATACCCCAACCCCGCACTGGTACAGGCTGTACAACAAAACTTTACCGAACTTGCGCTTATTCTTTTAGACCATGGCGCCGATGTTAATGCAAAAGGCATTGCAGAGAACACAGCGCTTATACACGCTGCAAGCAACGGCAATGAGCGACTCGTCAAAGCGCTTCTTGAGAAAGGTGCGGATGTTAACCTGGGCAGCGAATATGACATTACACCGATTATGTTTGGCGCCCTTTCCGGCAAAAAGAAAGTTGTCACCGCCCTGATAGACAATGGCGCCGACATCTACGCAAAAAACAGAGGTGGTGGGAACGCGCTCGCGCTGGTACATGACAAGCCTGATATGATTGCCCTTATGATTGACGCACACAAACAGCGCGTCACACGCCTGTTCGAAACAGCCGCGCAGAAAGGCACGGCACAACCACACAAAATCCGCCGCCGCACACCAAACGGAGGCCCGGATGCCACATAACGAAACAAAAATCTCCGCAATGCAGTTTATGAATCACCTAAAAAACGCGGGCTTTACCGACGAAGCAACGTGTCTGCAGCTTTTAGAGAAAGTGCCCGACATCAACGCCCTTGACGACGCACACAATCCTGCGCTCATTCAAGCTGTCAAATTAGACTACACCAACCTCGCCCAAAAACTGCTGGAACGTGGCGTAGACCCCAATGCAAAAGGCAACAAGGACGATACTGCATTACTGCGGTCCGCTTATCACTGCAACACAGACCTTGTACGCGCCTTGATAGACAAGGGAGCAAACGTGAACGATGCAAATATTTATGGACACACGCCGTTAATGGTTGCGGTCGCTCAAGATATCGAAGAGAGCATGGAGATCATCTCTCTTTTAATCGAGAACGGCGCCGACATTCACGCCCGCGACAAATATAACAAAACAGCGCTCGACATGGTATCACCGGAACGCGCCACGCAAATCACCCTTCTAGAGCAAGAAAGTATAAAAAAGAAATTCCGCGACACGGCGGAAAGCGGCACGCAAAGACGCCGGAAAATTCACCGGCGCAGAAAAAAGAATGGCCCTGATGCTAAAGTCACTTAAAAAAAATCGCCTGGAAAACGCTATATTCAAAGCGTTCAGAAAAATGCCGCCTAACAAGGACAAGGGAGAAGCGCTTCTTTTTCAATGGATTCAACACGACGTTGAAGCCCCTGTCGGCGGCATTAACGAACCACCTCTCATCATGGCAGCCATGCATGGCTTGATGGACCTTGCGCAAGCATTGATAAACAAAGGCGCCAATATCAACGCCACCGGCATTAATGGCAAAACAGCACTGCATACCGCCATGCAACGCGAACAGGGCGCAATTGCAAAACTACTCCTGAAAAATGGCGCAGACATAAATGCACGCAATAAAGACCAAGACACCCCTCTCATCTCCGCCGCATTTTTTGGATACAAAGACATGGTTCAGCTTTTATTGGCGCACGGCGCAGATGTGAACGCGCAAAACCAACATGGCATGACAGCGTTACACTTTTAACTTATACACATCTGACG
>JAPPOU010000014.1 GCA_028817795.1 Alphaproteobacteria bacterium | reverse complement strand
GTTCGACGACGAGGATATGGCCTTTTATGACCGTTGTCACATTATGCTCCTTGTTTTATCAAGTTATGCAGGATAGCGCGTCCATCTTCTTGCAGGAGATGTTCCGGTACGGGACAGGGTGGGGGCGGTGCATGACCTTTTTCTGCGCCTGCGCCGCTGGCATCATTAAGCGATGCGCTGCAGTAAACTTTTTCAATCGTGCCCAGCGAATAGCGTTCAGGCACATGGGGCATGGCTCGCAACTTGCGTATATAGTGCATGTTTCCAGCCTGTGTTGCCCAAGATGTTGCGCGGCTTGCCTGATTGCCAGAATTTCCGCGTGTGCTGACGGGTCTTTTTTTTCGTGCACCATGTTCCGGCCTTCGCCGATAATTTCTCCGTTATGGACGACAACCGCGCCGTATGGTGGCGCGCCGTCATTTACATTTTCCTGTGCCAGCGCAAGTGCGCGGCGCATAAAGTCTTCATGCTGCAGGCTATCGTCCATTATTTTACAGGCTCCTTGGCCTTTTTCCCTGCGCCTTTCTTTTTAGCAGCAGCGGGGTAATCAAATGACAGGCCTTTATCGTCGGCATTGATGCGTACGGTACCGCCTTTTTCAAGGCGCCCGAACAACAGCTCGTCCGCCAGCGGTTTTTTCACGTGTTCTTGGATAATGCGCGCCAGCGGCCGTGCCCCCATGGCAGGATCATAGCCCCGTTCGGCCAGCCACGTGCGGGCGGTGTCGGTCAGGTCAATCGTCACGCCGCGATCACCCAGTTGCGCTTCCAGCTGCATGATGAATTTATCAACAACACGATTGATAGCGGCGGGCGGCAGCGGGTTAAAGGGCACAATGGCATCAAGACGGTTCCTGAATTCGGGCGTGAACAGGCGGTTAATGGCATCTTCATCCGCGCCCTCGCGGTGCGTGCGGGCAAAGCCGGTTGCGTGTTTGGCCATATCCGCCGCGCCTGCGTTAGTTGTCATGATAAGGATCACGTTTCTAAAATCGACATCCTTGCCGTTATTGTCGGTCAGCTTGCCGTAGTCCATGACCTGCAAAAGAATATTGAACAGGTCGGGATGCGCTTTTTCAATTTCATCCAAAAGGACGATGCTGTGCGGGTGCTGGTCGACCTTGTCTGTCAAAAGTCCGCCCTGGTCGAACCCGACATAGCCGGGCGGCGCACCGATCAGGCGGGACACGGCGTGAGCCTCCATATATTCCGACATATCAAAGCGCAACAGTTCCAGCCCCAGCGCGCGGGAGAGCTGGCGCGCGATTTCCGTTTTGCCGACGCCTGTCGGGCCAGAGAATAAATAGCTACCGATGGGCTTTTCCGGCTCGCGCAGGCCAGCGCGGGAAAGCTTGATAGCGCTCGACAGGGCGGTAATGGCCTGATCCTGCCCAAAAACCATGGTTTTCAGGGCGCGTTCAAGGTTTGCCAGCACCTCTTTGTCATCCCGGCTGATGGATTTGGGCGGTATGCGCGCAATTTTTGCGACGGTATCTTCGATATCCGCGACCGTGATTTTCTTTTTGCGTTTGTTTTCCGGCAGCAGCATTTGCGATGCGCCGGCTTCGTCGATCACGTCAATCGCCTTGTCCGGCAATTTCCGGTCGCCAATATAGCGGGCAGAAAGATCAACAGCGGCGCGCAGGGCGTCATCTGCGTATTTCAGGCCATGGTGATCTTCGTAATAAGGTTTCAGGCCTTTAAGGATGCGGAAGGCATCATCCAGCGCGGGTTCGTGCACGTCAATCTTTTGAAAGCGACGGACGAGGGCGCGGTCTTTTTCAAAATGGTTACGGTACTCTTTAAAAGTAGTCGAGCCAATGCAACGCAACGTACCATCGGACAGGGCCGGTTTTAACAGGTTCGATGCATCCATCGCGCCGCCTGATGTCGCGCCAGCACCGATAACGGTGTGGATTTCATCAATAAACAAAATCGCATCTTCAATGGATTGCAGTTCGGCAACAACGGCCTTGACCCGTTCTTCAAAATCCCCGCGATACCGCGTGCCTGCCAAAAGCGTGCCCATATCAAGCGCATAGATGGCGGCATGGGTTAAAACGTCCGGCACGTCACCCTCGGTAATGCGGCGGGCCAGGCCCTCTGCAATGGCGGTTTTGCCAACGCCGGGATCGCCGACCAGCAAGGGGTTGTTTTTGCTGCGGCGACAGAGCACCTGAATGGTGCGCTCCACTTCTTTTTCACGGCCGACCAGTGGGTCAATGCCGCCTTTCAGGGCTTTTTCGTTCAGGTTCACGCAATAGGCGCTCAAGGCATCGCGACCTGTTTTAACGGCTTCTTCGCCGTGTTCTTCCTCTGTGCCGTGCACCGGACGGGATTCGCTCTGCCCCGGCACCTTGGCAACGCCGTGCGAGATATAGTTTACAACGTCATAACGTGACATATCCTGTTGCTGCAGGAACCAGACAGCGTTACTTTCGCGTTCGGAATATAATGCGACCAATACGTTCGCGCCCGTCACTTCCTCGCGCCCCGATGATTGCACATGAATGGCGGCACGCTGCAAAACGCGCTGGAAGCTGGATGTGGGCTTTGCTTCATCGGCATTGGGATGGACCAGATTGGCCATGTTATCGTCAATAAAGCGGCGCACATCATCGCGCAGGATTTCGACATCCACGCCGCAGGCCCGCATGACAGAGACAGCGTCCTGGTCGTCCGTCAGAGCCAGTAAAAGATGTTCCAGCGTTGCAAATTCATGGTTGCGCGCATTGGCATAGGCCAGTGCGCGGTGCAAGGTTTGCTCAAGATTACGTGACAACATGTTGTTCCCTCATCGCCTGTTTTAAAGGCTACTCTTTCTCCATCGTGCATTGCAAAGGATGCTCGTTTTTTCTGGCATGGTCCATGACCAGCCCGACTTTTGTTTCCGCGACTTCATAGGTGAAAACGCCGCATATACCCACGCCCTTTCTATGGACGTGCAGCATGATCTCTGTCGCTTCTTGCGTGGATTTGCCAAAGAAGGTTTCCAGCACGTCAACGACGAAGTCCATTGGTGTAAAGTCATCGTTCAGCAAAAGGACGCGGTACATGGCGGGCTTTTTCGTACGGCTTTGTGTTCTTGTCAGAATGCCGACGGCGGCGCCATCCCGCGAATCCCGGTCGCGTCTATGGTCATCAGATGCCGTGATACGCATCCCATTGCTATGGCATGGTGTACAATTCATGAAATCATTGTATTCCAATGCCTGTATGGCGGCAAATATTATACGCTGGAGAGGGGATAAGGATTATGGACTGCTCATGGCCCGGTTCAGGACGTCGGTCAGCTTCTTTTTTAAATTTTCCGGAGTCACAGGTTTGACGACATAGCCGTTGACCCCTAGCTCGATGGCTTTGTGAACATCTTCCTTTTGTGCGCTGCCTGTCAGGAAAAGAACGGGGGTTTTGCTGACCTCTCCTTCTTGTTCCCGTAAAAGCTTTAAAAATTCAAAGCCGTTTATAGGCTCCATTTCAATATCGCAAACAATAATGTCCGGGCCGTGGCGCAATTGTTCAAGACCTTCCTGGCCATTGCCCGCTTCACGGACTTCTTGAAAGCCGCATTCGATCATATATTTACGTATTGTTCTCCTAAGGAACTCGCTGTCCTCAATAATCAAGGCCTTGAAAATGGAGAAATTGATCTGCGCCACGTTACGTATTCCTTGCCTTTACTTATTCTTTTTACGTTGTTATGGTGCCTTACGTTTCACAAATACACATTGTGTACGCACAATAGTATTAACATCATGTTTTCTTTTTCAACACCTCAAAAAGAACGGAGCCATAAATTATGACCGATGCACAGCGCAAACCCGCCCCTTGGCAGAACAGCTACCCCGTCGATATCGACTGGAATGCCGATATTCCGCAAACCACGATGGTAAAAATGTTTGACGAAACCGTCAAAAAGAATGCGCGCCGCACGGCTTTAAATTTTATGGGTAAGAAAATGACCTATGCCGAGCTTGGCAAGGCGGCGGACCGTTTCGCCAAGGGCTTGCAACAGCAAGGCATTGGCAAAGGATCGAAGGTGGGCTTGTGCCTGCCCAACACGCCCTTTTACGCGATTGCCTATTATGGCGCGATGAAGGCGGGCGCAACGGTTGTGAACTTTAACCCGCTGTATGCCGAGAAAGAAATTGAGCACCAGATCAATGACAGCCAGACCGACCTGATGGTGACGGTGAACGTCAAGCAAGTGCAGTCCAAGGTTGAAAAGATGCTGGGCAAGACGTCGTTGAAAAAAATCGTGTCCTGCGATTTGGCCGATGCCCTGCCGACGGTGAAGGGTACGGCGTTCCGCGTGCTGAATGCTGTAAAGGGTCTGGCGGGCAAGTCCGATACGATGAAAACGAAAAAAGACGCATCGCATGCGCGGTTTGGCGACATGCTGAAAAACGACGGCAAGTTCACGCCTGTACCCACAACGCCCGAAGATGTGGCGGTGTTGCAGTATACAGGTGGCACCACAGGCGTGCCCAAGGCCGCGATGCTAACGCATGGCAACCTGACTGCCAACGTTGAACAGGCGGGCATGTGGTTTAATGCGGGCAAGTTGCCTGACCCTGAAAAGAAGGAAAAGATGCTGGCGGTGCTGCCGTTTTTTCATGTGTTCAGCATGACCGTGCAACTGAACCTGACCCTGAAAATGGGTGCCGAGCTGGTGATGATGCCCAAGTTTGAGCTGAAAGAGCTTTTGAAAACGATCGACAAGCAAAAGCCCACCATTTTCGCGGGTGTGCCCACGATTTATAAGGCAATGGCAGATGCGCCGGATGTGAAGAAGTATGATCTGTCTTCGTTGGAGCTGTGCGTGTCGGGCGGTGCCCCGTTGCCGGAAGGGATTAAAAACGACTTCCACAAACTGACGGGCCTTGAGCTGGTTGAAGGTTACGGTCTTTCGGAATCGTCCCCCATCGCGATTGCAAACCCGGTGAACGGCGTCAAGAAAACAAACTCGATCGGCCTTCCCGTGCCGCGCACCGAGGTGAAAATTGTCGACCTGAAAGTGCCGGACAAGGAACAGCCCCTGAAAGTCGAGGGTGAGATTTGCCTGCGCGGCCCGCAGGTGATGAAAGGTTACTGGAACCGTCCTGATGAAACGGAAAAGGTTTTGGATAAACAGGGCTTTTTGCATACCGGCGATGTCGGTTACATGGATGATGACGGCTATGTCTTTATCGTTGATCGCATCAAGGATATGATTATCGCGAGCGGCCTGAAAGTCTTCCCCCGCAAAGTCGAGGAAGCGATCATGGAACACCCAAAAGTGTCTGAAGTGATGGTCGCGGGCGTGCAGGACCCCTACCGTGGCGAAACGGTCAAGGCATGGATGGTGCCCAAGCTGGGTGAAACCCTTGACGCGGCAGAGATGAAAACCTTCTTGAAATCCCGCCTTGCCCCCTATGAAATGCCCAAGATGATGGAGTTCCGCGACAGCCTGCCGAAAACCATGATCGGCAAGCCCGACCGGAAAGCCCTGCTGGCTGAAGAAGCTGCAAAGCAGGCGGCGAAAAAACCCGCCGCGCCGAAGGGGCCTTCGATGTAAGGATAATACGTAGGCATAAAAAAACGGGGCTGCATCTGGCCCCGTTTTTTTGTTTCCTTTATTCGTCTATTCCCGGCTTCCCATGAAGCTCAGGATAAACTGGAACATGTTGATGAAGTTGATGTAAAGGCTCAAAGCGCCCATCACGGCAACCTTGGCGTTGGCTTCGTCTGCTTGACGGCCATAGGCATAGGTTTCTTTCAACCGTTGCGTTTCAAAGGCGGTCAGGCCCGTAAAGACCAGAATGCCGACGATGGACACGATGAAGTGCAGGGCCGCAGATTGCAAGAACATGTTCACGACCATGGCAATCAATATGCCAAAAACACCCATGAACAAGAATGCGCCCATGCCTGTGAGGTCTTTCTTTGTCGTATAGCCGTAAAGCGATGTGCCCGCAAAAGCGGCGGCTGTCACAAAAAAGGCCCGCGCGATGCTGGCACCTGAGAACATCATGAAAATGCCCGCGAACGATGCGCCCATCATAATGGAGAACAGGTAAAACCGCGTGCGCAGCTCACCGGAGTTCAGGCGCATCAAGTTTGCGCCGCGAAACGCGACAAGCATATAGAGCAGCGGCGCGAAGGCGACGATCATGTTCAAAAGCGGGTTGCCGAACAAAATGCCTTTCACGGCCGGTATGTTGGCAAGCGCTGCCGCGACAAGGCCCGTCAGGCCCAGCCCCAGCGTCATGGTGTTGTAAACGCTGCGCATATAATCCTGCAGCCCCGCGTCAACGGTGCGTGCGCCCGTCTGGCTGGCGGCTGTATTTTCAAAACGGTCATAGGACATGGTGTTCACCCTTTCTGTACACTGCGTTCCTTATACGTACTATTATATCACACAGATCACCCCCCTGTGTAAACAACCGGAAGTGCTTGTTTTTGTTTATTGATTTCTCAGGTGTTGCGCGGGTTTCTGCAAAAGCGCCCGAAAGGTCCCAAAGAAACCGCCCAAAAGGGTGATGCCCAGGCTTAACCCCGTTGCCCCCAAAAGGACCGACCAGCGGAACGACCATTCAAAATTCATGATCCCGGTGATAATCCCCCGCGCGGCGATAAGGCCCAGCGCTGCGGCAATCACCGCCGTCATCAACCCCAGTACGGCGTATTCATATAAAAAAGTTTTCAGGATACGGGATTTTTCAGCGCCCAGAACCTTCAAGACCACGGCATCGTACACATGACGCCTGCGTGCCGCTGCAATGCCGCCGCCCAGCACCAGCACGCCGACCAATAATGTAATGGCGGCGCTGGTTTTAATGGCAAGGGCAATACTGCTGACCATGCCTTGTGCCGAGGACAGGGCTTCGCGCACCCTTATTGTCGTCACGCCCGGCAGGTCTTTGACCAGCTGTGTTTGCAGGGGTTCTTCGTCTTTTTCATCGACAATGACCGTGGCCAGCATATTGGCGGGCGCTTTTTCCAATGGCCCGCCGGGGGCAAAGGTGACGGCGAAGTTCATTGTCAGGCTTGACCAGTTAATATCGCGCACGTTGGCGATCTTGGCTGTTACATCAATGCCGTAAACATTGACGGTGATGTTATCGCCGGCCCCGATATCAAAGGCGCGGGCCACGTTGGTTGCAATGGATACAAGCGGCGGGCCATTGTAATCTTCGGGCCACCATGTTCCTTCGACAATGTCGCCGACAGAAGGCTGTGCGCGAAGCCATGTGAAATTGCGGTCAGATCGTGCAACCCAGCGTTCATCGCGATCAACCAGCGCTTCTTCGGCAGGTATACCATTTGCGGCCGTGATGCGTCCTTTGAACGTTGGCGTCATGATAAGTTCGCGTGCTGATGGCATGCTTTCCACGATGGCGCGGAATTCCTCTGCCTGTGTGTGTTGGATATCCAAAAAGAAAAACGATGGCGTATTGGGGGTTACTTCGCGCTGGAGCACGCGGGAAAAGCTGTCCTCCACCAAGGCAACGGCAATCAGGACCGTCAGGCCAAGCCCCAGCGATAAAACAATGCCCGTGGTCACGTTGCCGGGGCGGTGGATATTGGCTAGCGCCATGCGCCATTCTGGCTTGATGGACAGTTTTAATTGCGATAGCAATTTTTTGACCGTACCCGCATAAAGGCTAAAGATCGCAAAGGCAGCGGCAGCAGCCAGCGCGAAGATCACAGCCAGCATCTTGTCATGCGCGATCCAGATCGAGAGAAGCGCCAGCATTTGTGCGCATATAAAAATATAAAGCACGGTATTGAAATCAATGCGCGTCTTCATGGCAATGACGGCATCGCGGAACAAATCATTGGGCGGCACCCGCGCCCCGCGCACAACAGGCCACAGGCTGAAACACAGGCTGGATAAAAACCCGAAGGCGGCAGAGAGGATAAGCGCGCCGGGGTAAACACCAATACGGTTCACAAGGGAGAGTTTCTCCGTCACCAGCACGCCGCCTGCCATGGCAACGCCAGCGCCCAGCACTAGCCCGCCTGCCACGCCCAAAACGGTGAGTAAAAGAATCATCAGCATGTAAACGCGAATAACGAATTTACCGGATGCGCCAAGGCATTTCAGCGTGGCGACATTTGCCCGCTTTGAATCAAGAAAGCTGCGCACGGCATTGGATATCCCGACCCCGCCGACCAATAGCGCGGCCAGCCCCGTTAATGTTAAAAATTGCGTTAACCTGTCAATCCAGCGTTCAACGCGTGGCGCTGCGTTAAAGGCGTTGCGCCCCCGCCATTTGGCGTCGGGGAAGGCGTTGACGATACTGCTTTGTATTCTTTCAAAGTCTTCAGGTGTACGGGCGTGCGGCGCCATGATGCGGTGGTCAAATCGTGCTTGGCTGCCGTGCTGAACGATACCGGTGCTGTCCAGCATGATCGTGCTTATCATGGCGCGGGGAGCCATCACGAAGCCGCGTGTGCTAATACGGTCGGATTCGTGCGTGATAACGCCCTTGATTTTAAAATCCTGCGCACCGATTTTTACGATATCGCCAACCTCAAGGCCAAGGCGTATCAAAAGTTCTTTTTCAACGATGGTGCCGGGTATCAGGCCGGGTTTTGGAATGCCGCCTTCGGGTAATAAAAGGTCTTGCAGCGGCGTATCCAGTTGTTGGCCATCTTTGCCTGCAACCTTGATACGGGCGTGAAGGGGGTAAAACGGGTCAACGGCCTTGACCTCGACAAGTGATGATTTCTCGCCATCCTGTGACAAAATCATGGACCGCGTTTCCATGACAATCGCCAGAACGCCTGCTTTCCGCCGTAAAAAATCTACCTGTTCTTTCGTGGCAGGTTGGAACTCAGTACGTAGGGCGATATCCGCGCCCAAAATAAGCCGCCCGTTATACCGTATTGTTTCATAAAGGCCGAGGGAGAGAGACTGCACCGCCGTAATTGCGCCAACCCCCATGACAAGGCACAAAAGGAAGATATAAAAGCCGCGCAGCCCTGACCGCAGCTCGCGCCTTGCATAAATTAGGGGTAGGAAAAATCGCTTCATGCCTCAATACGCCCGTCACGGATTTGCACGCGTACATCGCATTTTTCCGCAAGCTGCGGATCGTGCGTGACCAGTATTAGCGTCATGCCCTTGTCGCGTGTCAGGCCAAATAAAATATTCATGACTTTTTCGCCCGTTTCAGCATCAAGGTTGCCGGTCGGCTCGTCCGCCAGAATAACGGGCGGGGCGGTGACGGTGGCGCGGGCAATGGCGACGCGCTGCTGCTCCCCGCCCGAAAGTTGGCCGGGGTAGTGCTTGATGCGTTCACCTAGCCCCACGGCTTTCAGGGCCTCTTCTGCTTTATGAAATGCATCTTTCTCGCCTGCGAATTCCAGCGGGATGGCGACGTTTTCCAGTGCCGTCATTGTCGGTATAAGGTGGAAATTTTGGAAGACGATACCTATATTATCACGGCGGAACGATGCCAGCCCGTCTTCATCAAGGCCGGACAGGGATTTGCCCGCGATGCTGACGGTGCCGGATGTGGGCTTTTCCAGCCCGCTTGCGATCATCAAAAGCGATGTTTTGCCCGACCCCGATGGCCCCGTAATGCTGACGGTGCGTCCTGCGGGCAGGGACAGGGTGATATCTTTTAAGATATGAACCTCGCCCGCATCGCTTTTCAGTTTTAAATGAACGGCGTCCAGCGCAAGTGCGGGGGCGTTTTGAGTGGTGGAGACAGTCATGAAAAAAATCCTCCCGAATATGCTGGCGCTTATTATTGCGGTTTTCGTATGCGCCATCAAGCCCGCGCAGGCTCAAACTAAAACGATTTTGGCTTTTGGTGACAGTTTAACGGCAGGTCTGGGCCTGCCTGCGTCAAAGGCTTTTCCAGCGCAGCTTGAAGAAAAGCTGCGGACCGAAGGGTATGATATTAAAATAATCAATGCGGGCGTTTCAGGTGATACGACGGGCGGCGGCCTGGCGCGGCTGGAATTTTCACTGACGACAAATCCCGATTTTGTGATTTTGGAACTGGGTGCGAATGACATGATGCGCGCTATTGCACTGGATCATGTCGAAAAAAACCTGCGCGGCATGCTGGATATTTTAAAAGAGCGGAAAATTCCGGTTTTGTTGTGCGGCATGAAATCGTTTCGCAATTTAAGCCTGTTCGGCGATAAATTCCAGAAAGTCTATAAAAAACTCGCGAATGAATATGACGTGCATTACTACCCGTTTTTCTTAAAGGACGTGGCGATGGAATCGCATTTAAACCAGACCGATGGTTTGCATCCCAATGCTGCAGGGGTTAAGGTCATCGTCGACAATATCTTCCCTTATGTCGAAGATTTGATAGAGGAGTAAACATGGAACACAGGCAGCTTGGCGCAACGGATATTAAAGTCAGCCTGATTTGTCTTGGCACCATGACATGGGGCCAGCAAAATACGGCGGAAGAAGGCTATGCGCAAATGGATTATGCCGTTTCGCGTGGCATCAATTTCTTTGATACGGCCGAACTGTACGCGATTCCGCCCAGCGCCGAAACATATGGCCGTACCGAGGAAATTATGGGCGAATGGTTCAAAAAAAGCGGCAAGCGGAAAGATATTATCCTTGCGACAAAAGTCGTTGGCCCGGCGGCACATTTACCATGGATTCGCAGCGGTACAGCCATACCGGATCGTGCCAATATCATGGAGGCGGTCGAGGGCAGCTTAATACGTTTGCAAACAGATTATATTGACCTGTACCAGATCCACTGGCCGCAACGTCCTGTGAACAGTTTTGGCAAGCTTGGGTACGAAGAGAACAGTATTACGGGACGGGAGGCGGATGATATCCTGGAAACGCTGGAGGCTTTATCTGAACTGGTGACGTCCGGCAAGGTGCGTGCGATCGGCCTTTCAAACGAAACGCCGTGGGGGTTGATGACGTTTTTAAAGTATGCTGAGGGCCGTAACCTGCCGCGTGTCGTGTCCGTGCAAAACCCCTATAACCTTTTGAACCGTGCTTACGAGGTCGGTCTTGCTGAAATGTCGATGCAGGAAAACGTGGGGCTTTTGGCCTATTCCCCGCTGGGAGGCGGCACGCTGACAGGGAAATACCTGAACGGGCAGGTACCCAAGGGGTCCCGCCGCGATATTGATAAGCGCAGCTCGCGCTATAAAAAGCCATCGGCCGAGGAAGCGACGCAGAACTATGTCGATATTGCCAAGAAACACGGTCTTGACCCCGCGCAAATGGCGCTGGCTTTTGTCAATACCCGGCCATTTTTGACGTCAAACATTATTGGCGCGACGACGATGGAACAATTGAAGACGAATATAGATTCGATAGATGTAAAGCTGGATGGCGAAGTGCTGGACGATATTGCGGCGCTGCATGCGCGGTTGTCGAATCCGTGCCCTTGAAAAATCTTTCTTAAAAGGAAAATCCCCCTTTATCGGCTCTATGTTCTTTTCCGCAACGTGAACGCAAAGACCGACAAAGGGGGATACCCGAACCGCTATTCTTGTCGCCCGGTCCGAGATTGTGTGAGGAGAGAGTATCTTCTGCAACCAAGACGGCATAGCGAGTCTACTGGGAGTTCTTATCTATTTTCTATCTATCGTGTTGCACCTCGCAATTGTTTCCAATACGCGTTCTTGTGTAAACGGCTTCCCTAAAAATCCGCGCACCCCGGCGTCTTTGGCGCTTTTAATGTTTTCCAGCGTCGCCGCCGCGCTTTGCAAAATCACGTGCGCGTTTTCATCGTAAGACCGTATTTTTTTGATGAGCGTAAAACCGGACATGCCACCGGGAATGTTGATATCGGTAAAGACCATGTCGGGCACGATTTCAAGATAGGCTTGCAGGACTTTGCCGCTGTTTTCAAAAACATGCACCTCCCCCAGACCTTCGAGAAAGTGAGTGAGAACCTTGCGCGCAACGTTGCTGCCGTCGATGATAAAGAATTTGTTCTCTGTACGGTTTTTGCGTTCCTTGTCAAAGACAAACTCAATATTGGCGTTGCTCACGCTGTCTTGGGCAAGGTTTAGGCGGTCCTTGATGCTGCCAAGCTTTTGTTCCGTCAGGTCGCCCGTGGTAATGCTGCAGGGAAGTTCTAAAATGCTTTCGGCCAGGCCGGATTTGATGTCTTCATCGCTTCTGGATTGCCCGACACGCGCCAGTGTCAACAGTTCTCTTTGGCTGCAGATAAAGATGTTTCCTATGGTATTGGCGCCAAAATAGCTTTCTATTTTCTGCGCGGCCGTCAGCGTGCTTCTGTAATCCGGTATATCGTCGAACTGGAGATCAATGACCTTCCATTCTGCAATCTCGCTCTTGATCCGGGAGAAAAGCGTCGTGAATTGGTCTGTTTTTATTTTCCTGTGTAGCTGCATGTCGTCTACCCCCTGACGGTGTTCAGCCCGTCTTTCATTTTCTATTCAAGAGTATTGTGCATCGCCCCATTTTGCTTGAGTAAAATTTCTTTAAGTTCCAGCATCATGTCACCGTCCGTGACCTTGCAAAAGCTGTCCAGAAAGGCACTATTGTCGCAGGCATTGTTTTGCGCCATGTTGTCAAGATGTGTCGCCAATTCTTGCCGCCCTGCGCTGACAGTTGCGCCAATGGTTTGTTCCAGTGCTGTCGCAATGCCTTTCAGGTCAGATCGGTTGGCTTCCTGTGACAGGTAAAACAGGCAGGTGATGATGTTGCCGATAGCCTCGCACCGGCGCGACGTGTCTTCCCTGCCCTCAACTTTCAAAGCGTGTTGTGTCATGCTGCAATCCCCCTCATGTTGTCGTTTTCGTTTGCCGCTGTTATATGTGGTTTCGTAAGAAGAACGGAATGGTCGATGCCTGTTGTTTTACGCACATTTTCAAGCATCGGCAGGGAAACGGGCATGGACCCCGCCACAATAATGCCGTCCTTGCCAAGATCTTTTTCGTCGCCCAGATAGCCGATATCCCATCCTGATTTGACGAAGACGCTCTGCCACAGTTGTGGCGGCATCACCCCGATCATTTCCTTGATGTCATTTTTAAGCCCGAACTCCAAAAATCCGAGAACGATTTCATGCTTTATTTTTTGCCGCATGTCGCGGGGCAGCGTGTTGTCAATGCAAAAGCGCGTGGCCTCCCATACAGACAAAGACTGCGGCAACTTGCGGTCTTTTAACAGATCGGGCCAGATGTCTTTCATCATGTACGAGCGGTCTGTCGGCATGATGCGGGCCGTGCCGCGCACTTCGCCACGCGCATCGGCCCAAGCCAGATAGGTGGTGGCAGGCGTGTCGTACTGGTCGTATTCCATTCCTTGGAAGCGTGAAAGGTCCCAATACTGCGCGTCAACAAACATTTTATAGCGCAGGCGAAGAAGAGAGACGAGTTGCCCGCCGAAATACTGAAGCGTTTGATGGTTGATGCAGTAGATCACGCTGTTTCGCTCCTGTTTAAAAACCTGTCCATACTTTCAGGATAAGTCCAAAACGCGGGCGCTGAATACCTGTCGAAAATACTAGGTATGAAGTAAGGTATTGGTTTTTAATGGAAAAAACGTGAATTTTTTTGCAAAACGCGCCAAAAACGGCCGTATTTTTGCGAATCACAGTGTGAAAAAAGGAGGGGTTATATCTGGATCAGGCCACGGTGCAGGGCCTTGAGAACGCCCAGCGTGACGTTGGAAGCGCCCAGCTTTTTCAAGGCATTGTTGATATGAAAGTTCACGGTTCTGTCTGACAGCGATAAAAGGGTTGCAATTTCGCCCCGTGTCTTGCCGCGTCCACACCATTTCAAAATTTCCTGTTCGCGGTCTGTCAGGAAAATAACGCCATCGCCGTCGGGCGTACGATTGCTTTCCAGTTCTAGAAAGACAGTATAAAACTGTTGTGAAATCAGATGCGCATAGGACAGTAAAACCTTGTCATCCAGCGCGACGCCGCCTGTGCTGCTGGCAGCCCCAATGCCTGCCAGCGCGCCCCGTGGGCCACGCAAAGGAATGCCAATGCCCGATTTCATGCCGGCATCATCGGCCTCGTACATCAGCGTTTTTTGCGTGTCTGTAAGCGTTGGCACTTCCATCACGTCATCCCAGCGAAAGGTTCCTGCCGCTGAAAACATCTGCCGCCGGACGGGGTCGTATACATCGTAGCTTTTCTCGGTGTAATAATTCATCCAGTCGTCAGAATAGTTCAGGATGATGCCGTGGCCTGCGTTGCGGTCGATAGAGACATGATCTGTCATTAAACTGAAAATCAGGCGATCAAAGCCAAGCTGGTGCATGGCTTTTTTGTAATCATCAAACAGCGCATCAACATTCTGGGCGCGGCTGGAACTTTCTATAAAGTCTTCAAAGCGCATGTGACTGTTCCCCCCGTCACATTAGATACCGTGCAGTATATCTTAACGAGTGTACAATATTTTCTTTAATTTTTTATGAAAAGAAAGTTAAATTTATACTAAAACACCGCATATTTCGGTGATGATATCGTCGATATCGCGGCCTTCGGCCCGTGCAGAGAAATGTAGCGCCATGCGGTGCCGCAAGACGGCAGGCGCCAATGCGGCGATATCATCCAGTGACGGCGCAAAGCGCCCGGTTAAAAGCGCCCGCGCCCGCGCGGCCAGCATAAAGGCCTGTGCGGCACGTGGCCCCGGCCCCCAGCTCACATGCTTTTTGACGGCGGCGATATCGGATTGTTCCGGCCTGCCGGCTTGCACCAGTTTTAAAATACCGTCGACGACGCTCTCGCCAATGGGCAGGCGGCGGATGACGTGTTGTGCGGCGATAATCTCTTCGGCGGAAAAAACGGGTTTTGCCTTTTCGGTTTCAAGCCCGGTTGTCACCAGCATCATGTGTTTTTCGGCATCTGCAGAAGGATAGCCCACGTTGATCTGCAGCATAAAGCGGTCAAGCTGCGCTTCCGGTAGCGGGTATGTACCCTCTTGCTCCAGCGGGTTTTGCGTGGCCATCACGTGAAAGGGGCGTGGCAGGTCATGGGTTTTGCCGCCTACTGTCACTTGCATTTCCTGCATGGCCTGCAGCAGTGCGGATTGCGTGCGCGGGCTGGCGCGGTTGATTTCATCGGCCATCAAAAGCTGGCAGAACACAGGACCGGGCACGAACTGAAATGATTTTTCCGCTCCGGACAGAATTTCCGCGCCCACGATATCGGCAGGCATCAGATCGGGCGTGCATTGAATGCGGTTCTCATCAAGGCCCAAGACCGTGCCCAGCGTTTCCAC
>JAPPOU010000111.1 GCA_028817795.1 Alphaproteobacteria bacterium | reverse complement strand
GCGTATAACAGATACCTTTCTTCAAAATAGGCAGTGGTATGGCTTATAATTTCACAAAAGTCAAAATCCTTCTTGTTGAATGCTCATCGGAAATGGCGCAATTGTTGAGGTCTGTTTTGCGCATGCTGACTGTACCTGAAAACAACATAGACATCGCCTATTCACCGGAAGAAGCTTTTGAACAGTTTAATCAAGTGGGGCATGACCTCATTTTTACGGACTGGCTGGAATATCCTGATAGAGGTCTTAAATTTGCAAAAATGATTAGACGGCATCCCTCATCAAGGAATAAATGCGTTCCTATCATCATGACAGCAGGTTCCGGCCATCGTGAGAAAGTCATTAAGGCACGTGACTATGGCGTATCTGACTATATCGTGAAGCCATTTTCTGCAGAACTTCTTGCAAGGCGTATCACGAAAATTATTGAAGATGAAAGGGAATTTGTGATGTCCGAAAACTATGTCGGACCCAACCGTAGATTTAAAGACGAACCTTTTGAGGGTGAAGACCGCAGAAAAAATACGCCTCAAAAAGAGAAAAAGACAATACAAGAAGACAAGAAAGAAGAAGAAAAAGCACCGGAAGAGGCTGAACCTAAAACGCAGGAAGCGTAGAGAAAAGTCGCTGGAAACCTCTAATTTGATGGCGGGCAGAGAGGGATTCGAACCCTCGAAGGAGTTGCCCCCTTACTAGTTTTCGAGACTAGCGCCTTCAACCACTCGGCCACCTGCCCTTTTCAAAGGTGGGGCAATATAACAAAAAACGCATAAGATGCAAAGCCGCAGCTTTCCATTGAAATCAAAGGGTTATTTTTGCTGCTGTAGCCACTTAATCATGGCGGCGCGGTCTTCCGGCTTTTTCATGCCAGCATAAACCATTTTTGTACCGGGCACGGCTTTCTTGGGCTTCCACAAAAAGGCGTTCAATGCATCTATATCCCAAACACCGCCCTTAGATTGCAGGGCGTCGGAATAGGCAAACCCAGCCGCTGCAGCAGGCTTACGCCCCACCACACCCGCAAGATTGGGGCCAACCCGATGCGGGCCACCTTTATCAACCGTATGGCATGCGGCACACACCTTAAACAGTTTTTCGCCACGGGCGATATCGGCTCCAGCCATCAAATCCGCAATAGGTTCCGGGCCTGTCGCTACAGCAACGACCGCGCCACCAGCTCCATCTTCGGCAGCTTCAATCGCATAGGCATCGTGTCCGGACATTTCGGGGTGCACCAACATCCGCGCACCGACACCGGTAAAGCATGCAATAATGCCTGCCGTCAGTAGCGCCGCAAAAGCCTTGTTGAGTTCCATGTTCATCGAGGATACCTTCCGCGAGATGTTTCCACCTCGCTATATTCCGGTAATTTCGGAGGAAAATCAAGGGGCTAAAATAAACCGCCTTATCCTTTTTTATGAGCCATGACGATGGGGTCCATAGGCTGGATATCTACATCCCATGGGAAATATATCCATGTATCTTGGCTAACCCACGTTACGTAAGTATCCACAAGCGGTTCACCTTCAGGTTTCGCATAGACAGTCGCCAAATGCGCCTTGGGTAGCATATCCCGGATAACTTTTGCGGTATTACCCGTATCCACCAAGTCATCGATCACCAGCCACCCTTCCCCATCGCCGACAAGCTCTTTGTTGATGGGGTTCAAAACGCGAAGTTCACGCTGGTTTTTATCGTCATAGCTGGAAATCGCCACACAATCGACCTGACGAATATCCAGTTCACGCGCAATAATGGCGGCCGGGATCATGCCGCCACGCGTCACACCGACAATCCCCTTCCACGGCTGGTCTTTCTCTATCAAGCGCCATGACAAGGCTTTGCAATCACGATGAAACTGGTCCCATGATACCAAAAAGCGTTTTGTGGCAGGTTGTTCCGACATAACGGCGCTCCTCTCTATTTCTTTTTCCGACTCAAGAAAGAGTACATATGCGCAAAGGTTAACGGATTCTCTTTCTCAAAAATTTCCCAGTTTTTGAGCACATGCTCGCTTCCGTCTTCCGGAAATCTCTTGCGAAAACGAATAAGAACCGGATCTGGCAACAGGAAGCGATCAAATTCCAAGTCAAATTTTTCAAGCGCGTCTGCAATTTGCGGGATAGTAAAGCGGTGTTCCTGCACGTGAAAAATAAAGTCTCTGAACATCGAAGTCGTATAGAAATCGACAGCGTTAAACATTTCCATCATGTCTTCACGGCTTAAAAGATCGGGCAAAGCACGACGGAAGGCCAACATGCTCTTGCGGTCATTAGCAACGCCTTGATCGGCAATAATCTGACGTGTCCGTGCAATAATTTGACGTGCCGTATCACTATAAAGGCTAATCAACATGCTGCCACCCGGCTTTAACAGCCCCATCAAAGACTTCCAGCCTTCCAAGGGATCACGCATATGGTGCAGAACGCCGCCGCATGATATGTGGTCAAAGCTTTCCGGCTCAAGCGCCTCGCCAAGTTTTAGGATATCCGCATGACGATATGTGATGTTTTCTTGCCCTGCATCTTTTGTCTTCCCAATAGCATAGGCCATGCTTGTCCGGCTGATATCAACGGCCAGTATATCCGTGTGGGGCCAGATGTATGAATGCAGCACAACTTCCTGCCCGGTACCGCAGCCTGCAATCAACACTTTTGCGCCATCTGCAGGCTTATATTCATTTGTCAGACATTCTTGCGTAACAACGTCTTTAGGCACCTCGCGCCATCTGGGGTATGGGAATTCCTCATATTGTTCACGCACTTTTTGCGATATTTCATCTTCAATCGCCGTCAAAGACGGGATGTCTTGCGCAATTTCACGCTCTTCATGCACGCGGCTAATCTGGGCATGAATAAGGTCATGCATCACCTCGTTCTTTGCATGTAATTCCTCAATTTTTGCAGCAGATGATAGCGATGCCAAAAGATCATAACACGCGAATGTCGAAACACAGGCGGCGTCAGCCATTGCATCAGGATCGCTTTCCAAACGTGAACGCAGTGCATTCACTTTGCTTTGCTCTTCTTCGGTGACGTCGAAAATGAACTCGGTCATAAAGCAATAGTCGGATAAATGCGTTGCCAGCAAAATGCGTGAATCTCTATCCAGACGTGAGGCATTCTCATCCAGATCGTTCAAGAGCATCTGGCGTAAAACCGTCAAAAACTCTTCAAAAAGCGGGTTCAGGACGAGTATCTTTTTAAGCGCTTTAATGAAAATTTCTTTTGTCAGAGGCGATAAATCCTTGACCCGTTCAAAAGCTTTGCGGTTAAAGCGTGGGTAGCTCCCCTGATTGGAAACTTTAATAATCTCCTTGAAATCCGGATGATTATAT
>JAPPOU010000007.1 GCA_028817795.1 Alphaproteobacteria bacterium | reverse complement strand
ACCCAGACAGCGTATCATATATTTTCATAATTAGTCAAGAGTTTTCAAAACTCTGGTTGACCCCACAGACCATTTTTGCTTGTATTCCTGAAAATACATCCCCTTTTGGAGAATAATAATGAAAACAGTTCAGATGCGCCTGCAAGCCACAACAATCGATAAAATCAGAAACAAACTGAAGCCCGCCTTTAACGCCAAAAATGAAACAGACGCTATCGTTACAAGTCTGGAAATCGCAGAAGAGGTTGTTGATGTCTTGAAAAACGGGGGAGAAGTGCGCTTTGTGGCAAAAGACGGCACGACTGAGCGGCTCATCGTTCCTGGATTAAACAAGTAACAAGTTAAAGGTATTTATGCGGCCTCAGCCTCAGTACCCGCAACGCCCTCTTCCGGCACGGGGCGGCCGATAGCCTGTAACACAGCCTGCGCACCCCGATGCCCCGGCGTTTCGGGATCGCCCAACCCCAGCGCAATCAGGGCCGCACGGAAATCGGTGAGCTGCGCGGTGCGTGCCTCGCGGTCGCGCATCAGCTTTAAAACCTCCCACGACATGGGCTTTGGTTCACAGTTTTCCAACAGCAATTCCGGCACCACCGTTTTCTTCATCACGATGTTCACAAGGTTCACATAGGGCGTCTTGATAATCTTCTTTGCCAGCCACGCTGAAAACGGACCAAGTTTATAAGCGATGATATGCGGCGTATCACACAGCGCCAGTTCTAGCGTGACGCTGCCAGAGGCCGCAATCGCCACCATGCTGGCAGCAAAGCAATCAAATTTATCTTGCGTTACATCCGTGACAATGGGGTTGATTCCCTTGCCGACAAAAAACTTTTCGATATACGGCTTTAAATGCGGCAGTGTCGGTAAAACAATCACGGCATCATGGCGGCTTTGCAAAACAATATCTGCCGTTTCCGCAAATTTGGGCAGCAGACGTTTTAGTTCGCTCATGCGGCTACCGGGTAGCATACACAAAATGGGCTGCTTGGGCTTTAAGCCATAGCGCTCCCGAAAACGCGCACCGTCACCGCGCACATCGGTACGCTCAACCACCGGATGCCCGACAAAGGTCGATGCCAGGCCGTGTTCCTCAAAATACGGCGGTTCAAAGGGCAAAAGCGTCAACAGATGGTCAAGGAATCCTGCTACTTTCTGTGCCCGCTCCGGCCGCCATGCCCAGACACTGGGCGCGACATAGTGGATACAGGGAATGTCTTTCGTTTTCGCCTTAACCTTTTTGGCAATGCGGAAGCAAAAATCAGGTGAATCAATCGTAACCAGCGCGTGCGGCTTAAAATCAAGTATCGCCTTCACCGTTTGCCGCATCCGCGCAAGAATTTTGGGCAGGCGCGGAATGACTTCCGTAATCCCCATCACCGAAAGTTCCTCCATCGGGAACAGGCTCGATAGACCCTCGGCCTGCATCTGCGCACCGCCAATACCGCGAAATTCAATGCCGGGATAAAGCGCGTTTAAAGATTCCATTAAACTGCCGCCAAGATTATCGCCAGACTGCTCACCTGCAATAATAAAAATACGCAAAGGCTCTGCCGCATTGGCTGGCGCTGCAACAGGTGTATCAACAGTTGTGATTTCAATCGTCATGGCGTTACTCCCAAAATAAAAAGGCCCAGCTTGTCCGCCGCCTTTGTCACCGCCGCGCAGTCAAGAATAATCGACGCGCCCGCTTCCACGGCAATACCTGCCAATCCCGCCTCATGCGCATTGCGTACAGTGCGCTGCCCAATCGCGGGCAAATCCATGCGTTTATCCTGCTGCGGCTTGCAGCATTTAACCAGCACACCGCCCCGCCCCTTACGGGCAAGGGGTTTGCAGCGCTTTATCAGGGCATCCGTGCCTTCAATCGCCTCAACACCCAGAACAATGCCTTCCTGCACGACAGCCGCCTGCCCCACATCCATGGCGCCCAGCTGCTTTGCCACCTGCACACCTTTGTTGATATCAGCCATATGTTCCGGCAATGGCTGCACTGTTCCCAGTACGCCCTCGCCCACAATCAACGCGGGTTCAATTTCGTGGGCACCGACCATCTGGAATCCTTCACCCTCCAGTTCACCGGCAACGGCACGCAACAGAGCATCATCGCCAAAAGCTTTTTTGCCCAGCTTTGCGAAAACGCGCACCGTGCGCCAATCAGGCCGCAGTTCCACCAATGACGGACGGCGCATCGCGCCTGCCATGACCAACGTATCAACGCCATGCTTTTTAAGAATGTCGATAGCGGCATTTGTCGCGCCCAGACGCGTCCAGGCATGTGGCACGCCTGTTACCAAAGTTTCTTCCGTTTGCCCTTTAAAGCCCAGCACAAAAAAATCCCGCCCGTCGCGTTTGCACGCTTCTATAAGCTTTTGCGGGAGAGCGCCGCCCCCCGCTATAATGCCAAGACGGGGCACGGCGTTACGTGCCTGTTTTCAAAGGTTGTAGAATGGGGCGGTTATCGCGGCCCTGCACGAAACCGATCATGCGCATGATATCATCGTCATTCGCAAATTCCTGCGCCAGCGCCGATGTGCGCGCATCCAGCGTGCCTTCACTATCGAACAAACGACGGAACACAGCCATCAGGCGTTTAACCTGCTCCTTGGAATAACCACGGCGTTCAAGCCCAATATAGTTCAGCCCCGCCAGCCCCGGCGTTTGCGCGGCAACAATACCATAGGGAATAACATCTTGCTTCACGCCCGCCATGCCGCCGATCATCGCATAGGAACCGATGCGTACAAACTGGTGCGCTGCGGACAAGCCACCGAAAACAACAAAGTCGCCAACCTCGACATGGCCACCCATGCAGGCGTGGTTTGCCATGATAACGTTATTGCCCACAATACAATCATGCGCCACGTGCGATCCCGGCATAAACAGGCAGTTATCGCCCACAACCGTACGCATGATGCCGGCTTCGGTGCCGGGGTTCATGGTGACGTGTTCGCGGATACGGCAGTTCTTGCCAATGATAAGCGCAGAAGGTTCACCCTTGTATTTCAGATCCGGCGTTTCCGTACCCAGCGATGTGAAAGGATAAACAATCGTACCCTCACCAATCGATGTGTAACCATCAACATAGACATGCGCCCTTAATTGCACATTATCCGCCAGCTTGACGTGCGGCCCGACAATGCAATACGGCCCGATCACAACGCCCGCGCCAATCACGGCAGCAGGGTCAACAACAGCGGTAGGGTGGATTTTGGTTTCGGTCATCAGATAGCCCCTTTTGGTTACCTGATTTTTAGCAATTTCAGCCTTTTACCAGCAAATCACGGTTTATGACATGATGTTGCAGGTTTTGTGTTTACATAGCATTTAGGCCGTGAGAAGCACACTTTAAAAAGATCGCTTTAAAAGAACCCGACTTAACTCCAGTATTTATGCTTGACATGAGTATAATAGGCAACTAATATTATTCCATAACGCAACGCTAACCAAGGTGCGCTAAGGAAGGAACATTATGAGCAAAGATGATTTGAGAGAAAAATTCAACGCATTTGACAATTCTAAACAGTTGGGCAGTTGCATGGACCCCGATACAGGCCGTGTACTCTATCGCGGCATTGCCGGGCCAGGCACAATCGAATTCTCGTACGACCCGGAAGAGGAAGAGGTCATCAACGGCAGGAAACGCAAAATAGATATGTGCAGATAAGGTGGCTACTTTAGTTCCCTCACATCAGGGAGCCAAAGAACCACCCTTTCCAGCCGCAGGTTTTTTCTGCTGCGCAAATTCCGCCCGTATCTTGTCGCGGTTCTTTTCCAGCCAATAGCCTGCCAGTTGCGTCTTCATATCGGTGATGCTGTCGTTTTCGATGCGGTCGAAAAATTCCTGCGCGGAAAGCACAACGGTTTTGATGTTTTCGCTTTCGCTCTCAAGGCCGTGGATGCCGCCCGCTTTTTTGGCGGCAACGATACCAAAAACCAGCGTAATCGCCTCGGACGTGCCGCCGGAGCTAACGTAGGATCTTTCATGAATGACACGGGCATTTTTTAACTCCAGCCCTGTTTCCTCCCCCATCTCGCGCACGGCGGCGACAATGGCGGATTCCCCTTTGCTCATGCCGCCTGCGGGTACGGTGTCGGTATAGGGATAAGCGCCGTCCGCCAGAATGCCGGGGCGCATTTCGTTGATTAAAACAACCTTGTCTTCTTCGGGGTCATAAGCCAGAACGCCCACGGCATGACCACGCTCCATCACCAGCCATGTAATCTCCGCCGTGCCGCCTTCGTGCAGGTCTTTTTCAATTTTGTATTTGTCGATGGATAGAAAACCATCGTATTCACGCGTGACTTCTTTTACACGGGCTTCAGGTTTTTTAGCGGTCATTGCCGAATCTCCTTTATATGTTCGTATAGAGCATATATATACTCTTAAGGAGCATATATCAAGCCCATCGTCGTGAATTTTTTATTATACATAGCACAAAAACGCCGTTGAACAACCCCAAAACTCATGCTAGGGTGCGGCACTTTTATGCATTTGCACAATTCTTTCAGGAGCACAATCACCGTGAAGCGAAAAAAGCTACAGGCAGCTTTCAAGGAAGCTGGGGAAACGGCACGCATGTATGCCAACGGCGCCAAAAACTTCGCCACATTTGTCGCCATGGCACCTATCGCCCTGCTGGAAGAAAAGCTGGATCGGTCATGGGAAGCTGCCTTGTCTAAGGGAGATGCCAAACTGGCGGCCCATCACCTTGAAAAAAGGCCTACGCTGGCCAATACTCCCATCGATGAAAACGGCACAAGCCCCCTTCTTTACACCGTCACACGCAACTTCAAGAAAAATGAAAAAGATGATGGCAGCCATTATGAGCTTGCGCGTGTACTGCTACAATACGGCGCGCGTCAGGACGTACCACATGTTGATGCAGATACCCTCATCCCTCTTGATCCACCGCTATTGCATGCCGCCAAGGAACAAGACCACGCCATGATGGCGCTTTTGCTTAAGCACGATACACAGCATGTGAATACGCCTGATTACTACGGCAGAAAAGCACTTGATTACGCAACGGGCGAAGACAATGGAAAATTTCCCTCTGTGATTTGCACACGCCTTTTACTGGAGCATGGCGCACTACCAAATGACAATGTGAAGAAAGCCCGGTCTCAAAAAGCGCAGATGCCTGACGGGCCTGTGTTTTAAATACGGCCCCGGTCTCTTTAGCGATCCATTATCATCGCCGTCACGATGGCTTCAGCGCATACAGTGCCATCAACTTTTGCTTCGCCTTTAAATTTCCAGACATTGCGCCGCGCCTGCTGTTTGGTCACGTGGATATGCAATACATCACCCGGCACAACGGGCTTCCTGAATTTGGCATCGTCAATCGCCATGAAATAAACCAGCTTGCCTTCAAAATCTTTGCCGTTGGAGTGTACAACCAGTGCGCCCGCTGTCTGCGCCATGGCTTCGACAATCAAAACGCCCGGCATCACCGGTGCGCCGGGGAAATGCCCCATGAAATGCGGCTCGTTAAACGTCACGTTCTTAATGCCGGTTGCGCTTTCATTCGGCACAACGTCGACAATGCGGTCCACCAGCAGCAGCGGGTAGCGATGCGGCAGTAATTCCATGATCCGACGAACATCAATAGCGCTCTCACTCATTTATCGTTGCCTCCGGGTTTTGTGCTGATTTTTGACAATGTGGCGACTTGGCGCATGAACTGGCGAATAGGCACGGCGGGTGATCCCATCACCTCGCTGCCCGGCGGAATATCACGCATAATGCCTGACTGCGCGGCAATACGCACGCCGGAGCCGATTTTGATATGCCCGGCCAGACCGGACTGCCCCCCCGTCATCACGTAATCCCCCAACTGCGTTGAGCCGGAAATACCGGTTTGCGCGACAATTACACATTGCCTGCCGATTTTAACGTTGTGACCGATCTGCACCAGATTATCTATGCGCGTGCCCTGCCCAATCTCGGTATCAGGCCCCGCGCCGCGATCCACCGTGCTGTTCGCACCAATGTGGACATCGTCACCAATCATCACACGCCCCAGTTGCGGCACCGTCACATAGCCTGCAGGGTCAATCGCAAAACCAAACCCTGGACGCCCAATGGAAACGCCGGAATGCAAATGCACCCGCGACCCGATCAGGCAGTGCGTCAAATAAACATTTGGCCCGATATCGCAATCGTCCCCAATCTCGACACCATCGCGGATCACCGTATGCGCCTGAATGCGGCAACGGGCGCCGATTTTAACGTTACGGCCAATAACAACGCCATGATCGATATGGCAGCTTTCCCCAAGTGTGGCCGTCGGGCTGATGTCCGCAGAAGGTGCGCGATATTCCTCAACCACAGGCGCGGGATAAAATGCCTGCGCGGCAAGCGCATATGACTTATATGGATTATTGCTGACAAGGCAGGCTGTGCCCTTGGGCGCGGCATCCGCAAATTCAGGCTTGCAAAACACAGCTCCGGCTTGCGTTGACTTAAACGCGCCCAGATATTTCCGGTTGTCGAAAAAACTGACATGGGCCGCCTCGGCATCCTGCAAAGGCGCGACATCGGAAACGGTTTTATCTGCGACAGAAGCGTCCGTCAGTTCAGCACCTGACAATTCCGCCAACTGGCCCAGCGTAAACGGGCCTGCAACCGTGAAGAAGCGGGGATCGGCCATGGTGATTATTTCGCTTTTTTACCGGATGACGGGTTTGTCCAGCTAATTTTGACTTTCTTGACGCGTGCATTCAGGCGCTTCAAGGCTTCATCCGTAATATCCATCTCTGGCAATGCCAGTACCACGGCTTCCTGCGTCAAAACGGCAGAAAGCTCTTTTTCTTTCGCCAAATCAGCAATAACCTTTGCCGCCTCGGTCCGCAATTCGCCACGCGCCTTTGCCAAGGCAAGATTCAGCGTAGTGCGCTTTTCCTTGACCATTTTTTGGCCTTCAAGGTTTTTCTGATCTAATGCGCGGTAACGCTTTTCAAACTCCTCGCGTGACAACGTGTCTTTTTGCTTGAACAGTTCTTGGCTGGCAGAGCGGAGCGCGTCTTCTTCTCTTTTAACTTGCGCTTCAAATTCCTTGCTCTTGCTTTGCACGACTTTCAAAATGTCTTTTCCCGCATCAGAGGCATCCACCAGACGTGTCATATCCACCAAACCGACATTATGTTGCACCTGATCTGTGACAGCGTGGGCTGGCAAAGACAGGGCTGCAATCATGGCAAAAGCCGTAATAGCCAGTGTCGTTTTCGTTTTCATCGTTATAGTCCTTTCAAAGTGTGGAAGTGTCGTATTTAAAACCTTGTGCCAAAGCTGAAGCGAAAGAATTCCTTGCGGTCATATTCTTCCTTGACCAGCGGCTGGGAGAAATCAAGCGTCAGCGGACCCATGGGAGAGTACCATGAAATTCCCGCGCCGACAGATACACGAATAGAGCTGTCATCCGCAATCGTCGGCCCGTTTTGCGCCAAATTCCAAAGGGAGCCGTAATCCGAAAACACATGCGCCCTCACGCCCATATCCTCCGGCAGGCCGGAAGGGAAATCAAGCTGCGTCGAACCGCGCCAAAAGTTCGTGCCGCCCAGCGCATCGCCCGTTGCCGTATCACGCGGGCCGATACCGGCATCTTTAAAGCCGCGCAGTGTTGCGCCGCCAATATAAAAACGCTCGTTAATCCGGGCCGATTCACCGCCCCAGCCAAAGACATTTCCAGCCTCCCCCATCTGGCTGAGCACCCATTTCTCGTAGACGGGGATGTAATATGTGCCGCCAACTTTGTTCAGCACATAACGCGCATCGCCCCCCAGACCGGCCAGTTCGTTCGTCAAGCGCACGACAAGACCTTCCGTTGGCTCCAGTTTACTGTCGGTATCATCATACGTCAGGATACTGGTCACAGCCGAGGTTACACGTTCGCCCGCCTGCTGCTGAATGAAGGCCGATGCTGTCGCCTGCACGTTCAAAATTTCGTTATCTTCATAACGATAGCTCAGGTTCTGCCGCAACTTGTCACCCAATGGATAGCCAAGACGCACCGCACCACCCGTTCTGCGGCTGTCGTATGAACTTTCGCTCTGCAAATCACGCGTAATGTGGAACAGATCAAGCCCCGTGCTGAGATCACGCTTCAGGAAATACGGCTCGGTAAAGCTGAAGTCAAATTCCGTGCGCTTGCCCGAAATTGTCGCAGCCAGCCCAAGCTCCTGCCCTTTGCCAAGGAAGTTACGCTCGCGAATGCTGAAGTCACCCAAAATACCGTCAGAGGTCGAATAGCCCGCCCCCAGCGACAATTCACCGGTCGACTTTTCCGAGACTTCAATCTCGATATTGGTTTTATCTGGCGTCGCACCGGGCACCGGACGCATCTGCACACGCTCAAAGAAGCCCAGATCTTTTATGTTCTGTTCTGACTTTTTCAGTTGCGCGCCGTTGAATGGGTCGCCTTCCACCAGCTTCATTTCACGGCGGATCACCTCGTCCAGTGTGCGCACGTTGCCGCTAATATTAATGTTATCAACAAAAACCTTTTGCCCTTCGTTGATATCAAAGCGTACATCAACTGTTTTCAGTTCACGGTTGCGCGTAACGCCGGGTACAACGTCCACAAAGGCATATTGATGATTAGCCAATGCGTCGGTCAGCTTGACGATCGTGTTTTCAATCTCGCTGGCTTTATACCAGCCGCCCGGCTCAAACGTAATCGCCTCTTTGAACGGCGCAGCATCAAGACCGGGGATGTTGCTGTGGATATGGATGTTACCGATACGATAACGCGGCCCTTCGCTCAACGTAAAGGTGACGAGGAAGTTTTTGCGGTCCGGCGATAGTTCGGCAACGGCAAAGTCCACCTGGAAATCTGCATAACCGCGATCAAGATAGAACTTGCGCAAAAGCTCGCGGTCATAGGCGGCGCGGTCGGGGTCGTATTTATCGTCCGATGTCCAAAAACGCCACCAGCGGTCTTCCTTGCTGCGGATCACGCGCTGCAACTGGCCATCATCATATTTCTTATTCCCGATAAAGCTGATGCGGGAAATGTGCGTGACCGGCCCTTCGCTGATTTCAAAGACAAGATTCACACGGTTTTGATCCAGCTTGATGATCTTGGGATCGACCGTTGCCGAGAAACGGCCCGACAGGCGGTACATTTCCTCCAGCCGTTCCACATCGTCCCGCACGCGGGTGCGGGTGAATACGGTGCGGGGGCGCAGCTTAATTTCGGCCAGCAAGGCATCGTCTTTAATCCGCTTATTCCCCTCAAAGGCAATTTCATTAATAATCGGGTTTTCAACGACGACAACGATCAGGTCACGCCCCTCCTGATACAAGGACACATCCGCAAACAGGCCAGTGCCGTACAGGGTCTTCAATGCACGATCAAGAACGATGGGGTTAAACGGGTCGCCCGGCTGGACGCTGACATAGGACATGATGGTTTCGTATTCGATACGCTGGTTGCCTTCAACGCGGACCTTGCGCACCTTTTCGGCGGCGCTGGCGGGTGTGGCGGCAATAACCAGAGCTACCGCCACAACGGCGGCTGCCACAAAACGCATAGCTGCAGACATGCGGATCATCCCTTTGAAACTTCGCTTCCCGGCGTGAGCCGATTTATGGAGAGCCTTTCGGCCTTGTCATTGTTCTTATTAAGATATCAGAGCAATAACATAGTCAACAACCTTCATCTGCACAAGGTCATTCCATGTGGCAAAGACCATCAGGCAAACCAGAAAGACCAGCCCGGCCCTGAGCGCGTATTCCTGCGCCCTTTCGTCAACAGGTTTGCCCTTAACCGTTTCCATGGCATAGAACGCCAAGTGTCCGCCATCCAGAAGTGGAATGGGGAAAAGGTTGATAAGGCCAAGGTTCACCGACAGCAGCGCTGAAAACGTAATCAGCGAGACAAGACCTTCCTTGGCAAACTGGCCCGCATAAGCGCCAATCCTTAAAATACCGCCCAACTCTTCCTTGCTGCGCGTTCCCAAAATCATTTGGCCTATTGATTTCAGTGTGCTGGCGGTAATTCTCCATGTTTCATCTAAAGAAGCGACAAAGGCAGATGCAAAGCCGTGTTCACGCAATTCAAATGCATCTTTGGGCGATGTCACGCCCAAGCGGCCAATGGTATGCCTGAAGCCGAAACGGTCTGTTTCCTCAATAACTTTTGGCCGCACCTTCACCGTAATAGGCGTATCAGACCAGACACCGGGGGAGACAGAGCGCAAAAGCGTGATCTCCAGCATCTCATCCAAATTCACCGCGATAATAGGGCCAAGGTCCTCAAATCTGTCTATTTTTTTACCATTTAGCGCAATAAATTTATCATCTGGTTGAATATCGACACTGGATGCCGCTGAATTTTCAACAACTGCGCCAATCACGGCCGGCGTATACGGCTCACCCTTTACCCAAAACAAGCCTGTCAAAATAACAATAGCAAACAGGAAGTTAATGGCAGGCCCTGCAAAAACGATTGCAGATCTTCTGCCGACAGACTGACTATAAAAGGCGACCTTCTTTTCTTCGTCGGAAAAAGGTCTGATCCCATCCTCCTCTTCAACCCCCTCGGCTGTCTTGACGCTGGCAGGGTCAACATCGCCAAACATCTGCACATAGCCGCCCAAGGGCATCCAACCGATTTTCCAGCGCGTGCCGCTTTTATCTGTACGGCCCCAAATTTCGCGCCCAAAGCCTATGGAAAACTTTTCCACCTTCACGCCGCACAAACGCGCCACAATATAGTGACCCCATTCATGGACAAAGACGAGCACACCCAGAACCAAAACAAACGGCAAAACATAGTCCGTTAAACCGGACATGGGTGCCGCCAAAAATTTATCGAGATATTCCATGAGTCAAGCCTTCCCCCGCCCCTTTTATTCCTTATGCAATCTGGTGTTTCAGTGATACGCCGATGCGTTAACCGCGTCAAATAAATTCGGCACTTTACGTGCCCGCGCACTGAATACAGATAGGAATGGCCGGGTCCAAATCAAGCCGCCTTGGGCTGATTTCTTCATCGCAAGACACGCAATAGCCATAATCGCCAGATTCCGCGCGTGCCAAGGCTTGGTCAATCATAACGCCCCGCTGCGCGCGCCGCCGTGCAGAGGCCAGCGCCATTTCCTGCTGCTGGATCGCATCAATGCGCGACACCCGCCCCACCATGGTCTGGTCGAGCGTGACAGGTTTTGCCGACTCCGCACTGTCTTCCATCAGGCTGGCCAGCTCTTCCTTTTCCGCAAGAAGCCTTTGGCGATATATGTCCAGTTGTTTTTGTTCCATGGGATTCCATTAAGCCGCGACGGTGAAATATTCAACACCTGCAGCATTTATTTTTTCTTCAATATCCGCACGATGGGCGGACGGGTACAAAAGCTTGATCTGCGCCCCCGCATCCTGCGTGAAATAGACAGGCATACCTTCTGTCCGCCAGCGCTGCACATTATCTTTCCACTTTTTCGTTTCTGCCGTATCGAATGACATTGCGGGAACTGCGGACTGAATAACCGCGTGCATCAAAACGGCATTGTCTTCCACAATCTGGCCCAGGGTTGCAAAATCCGCCGCTTTCAGCGCAGCATCAAGATGCGCGGCCTGCCGTTGCGGCCATTCCGGAGCCATGGGCGATGTTGCCAGACTTGCCTGCATCGCATCACGCGATGAAACGCTCTTTTCCGATGCGTCCAGCACCAGTACAGACAAACATAAATCATGCACAGAGTGCGTAACAGGCTCGGCATAGCAATCCATACCATCATCACGCGTACCCTTGTGCCACAATACCATGCCATCCCAAAAACTCCGCGCCGCGCTGCCCGACCCCAGACGTGCCAGCATAGACTGTGCCTTTAACGGCACATCCCAACCCTTAAGCTTGATAATCGCCGATGTTAGCGCAGCAAAACCGCTGGCAGAACTGGCAACACCCGCTGCCGTGGGAATATTGTTTTCCGTTTCGATACGGTAACACTCCCCCCGCGCACGGAACATATCCAGAAAATCCATTGCCTTCTTATATGCAGGATCACCCTGCGATAGCGTCTTGCCATTCAGCAGCATCGAATCTTCATGTGACAGCGACAATCGCGTTTTTGTGCCATAGCCCTTTAATGTCAGGGACAGGCTGGAGACAAGCGGCAGATTCAAAACACCCGGCCTTTTGCCCCAGTATTTTACCAGCGCAATATTGGACGGCATAAACACCTCTGCCTCTTCATGCTGCGCTGCCGCTGCATATGCATCACCCAAAATGGCACGAACATAATCCATGCGTTCCATCATGCGCATAGTGCTTTCTGGGCTAAAAACTCTAATGGTGGCGGTGGAGAAATCTCGACAGGTGCCGCTGAAAAACCCACGACACAATCCCCAAGGCCGGAGCCGGAAATTTTTGCAGCCGTACCATTCTCTTCCAGCAGTGCCAGCGCAGATTGCGTTGCCGGACAAATCACCTCAAGACGGCTCATGCATGACTGGTACTGACGTATACTATCCACATTTGGCGTCGTTATAAACGCACGCACACATGCTGCCATATCCGCCATAATCGCGGCACGGTCGTTAGCGGCAACCGTGGCATAAACTTTTTCCAGCACTTGCGGCGTTGGCGTTTTATACCCCGTATATATCGCCTGCACACAGAACGCCATATCAAAAGGCTGCACCGTTTTTTCCTGTGGATCGAAAACAACAAAGGGCATATCCGCCAGCGCCGCCGCAAGGTCCGCGCCCGAACCCCGCCCATGTGTTGCCAGTATTGCCGCGTGTCCTGCAGAAAACATGGCTGTAAAATCGGCTGTTTTTCCTTGCAAGGCATAAAGAGCCTTCACCAACGCCGCCACCAGCGCGGCGGAAGAACCAAAACCATAGGTCGGCGGGATATCGGATGTAATATCAATACGCAGCGCATTGTGATACCCACAATTCTCCAGCACATTCCTGCACAATGCAACATGAGGCTGCACGGCACCCCCGCCCCGCCAAACGCCGAATGCATCGGAGTAAATTTCAAAAATGTCAGATTTTGAAACTTTAACCTTCAGGCGATGTCGCAGCGTCATTAAAACCGCAGGCGCGCCTTCCAGCACGGCATATTCGCCCATCAAAATCATATTCCCCGGCGCGGAGGCTTCAGCCGTATGTTGCATAGCATCCATGTTCATAACCGTATTGCGCGGCAATACCCTGCAAGTCTTTCCCCGCGCTGTCGTTTTCCGGCAAAGCCCAGACAATGCCCGCCGCGTTTCCCTTCACAGCCCCTGCCCCGCATATTTTGGCTGCAATGCCTTTGTCGCGGCATGCCGCAACAAAGCTGCGCACTTTTTCGGGCACAATGCCGATATGCTCTAAAAGACGCTGATTCTCAATAATGCACTCTTTTAACGTCAGCGCATTATCGTTTGCAAATGCAGAGCGCATACGCTCTGTACACAATGAAAAGTTATTCCACAACGTCTGGTCAGCCCCATATTTTTCCCGCACGGCAGACACACAAACTCCCGTCGAAACAGAGGGCGTGCCCGTATGCACCAGTGTCAGGCCACGCGGTGGTGGCACGTTCCCGACAACCCCCTGCCCACGCACAAAAACAATGGGTTTTCGTGTTGATACAATGGCCAGATCAACCCCCGACGAAACGCCGTGCTGGAAGTTTTCTATCTCACGTGCAAAATCAATCAGCTCATCCTGCGGTATGACATGGCCCGACCATTGCTGCATCCCTTCCAGCAGATTAATAATCAGCGCACTGGAACTACCAAGACCTGCAGCAACGGGAATATCTGTACGCACAGACAACGACAGGGCCGGGAAATCCGTTCCATATCTTTCACAAAACGCCGCCAAAGTCAGCATAACCAAGTCTTCCGGGCGGGGAAGCACATTTGTAACAGCCGTTTCCCCACGCTGAAACACCACATAACGCGCACGGTAATCAGCCAATCGCTCCAACAGTGCGCCCCATGTGTCAGACAGCACATAACTGCACCCCTGCGCGTCAAGCGTAATACCGCGCCCGCTTTCCTGCCACTGCGTCTGCATTGATAAAGCCAGCGGCACGCCAATCACCGGGGCACCGTAAACAGCGCTATGCTCACCGGACAAAATAATTTTTGCGGGCGTTGAAACCTGTATCATGACTCATGCCGTTCAGCTTTTTTGCGCGCGTTCAATCGCCACGTGGGTTGCCATCAGCTCACCGGGGTTTGTTTGCGCCGCCATCAAGGATAATTCGCCACACCAGACAGCCGTTGCCACAATCATGGCAAGACGCTGGCTTTTGCTGAAGTCTTCCGGATCGTCCTGTTCCGAACCGCACCCCATAAGGGCAAGGTTCTGACGCACACCTTCATGCTCTTTCCCGTTCCCGATCGTACCCACAATAATGTTGGGAAGATTAACGGAGAAATACAAAGCCTTTTCACCTTTTTCCGTTTCCACAACTTCCGTGGCCGTAATGCCTTGCGAGCCCTCAACGATATTCGCCGCATCCTGCCCTGCGGCCAGATAGCAGGCCAGCAGCATATTCGCGTAATGCGCATTGGCTGAACACAAACTGCCTGCAGCCAGCGACCCCATATAGTTTTTATCAACGTTCAAATTATGTATGGCTTCCGGCGTTGTTTTTAAACGCTCCATACACAGGCTTTCGGGAATAACGCCTTCTACCACCACAGACTTGCCGCGCCCGGCAATGCTGTTGATGGCAGATACTTTTTTATCAACGCACATATTGCCGGAAACGGAAACATAGGTAACGGGATATTCATTGCACAAATATTCCAGAACGGCATCGCTGGCCTTGGTTGCCATGTTGTGCCCCGCCGCCTCTGCCGTCGCAAACTGCATACGCAGGTAGATATTGCGCCCGATAATCCGCGCGCTCCAGTCTTCCAGCGTCACGAAGCGACCCGTACCTTCCGCTTTTTTGCGGATCAGACCATCCTGTTCCCACTGGCGGAGCAAGGCATGTGCGGCATGTGCGCTTTCCGCCTTGACAGCAACCGAGCGTGTCATACCGTCTGACAAAAGCGTCGCCCGCACGCCGCCAATCTGGCGCGAGACTTTTGCGCCCCGCCCACAAGACGGCCACAGCGGCGTTTCATAGGTCGCCATCGGCATTAAAACTTCTTCTGCCACTTCGTTTTCGCCAAAATAAAGCAGCGCCGGGCCAACAAGGCTCATGGGCACATGGATATGGCCATGGGCAGGCTGCGGTTTTTGTGCGGGAACAACAGATAAAGAAGCTGCTTTGGTCACGCCGGTACTCCCTTTATTTTTCTTGGTCCGGACCCCTAACAGCCCGAACGGGCATCAGGACAAATTATGACGATTCTTTAGGGGGTTATACACGAAAATATGGAGAAGAGGAACTCCATTTTTTAACATATGCAATAAACAGGTTGACATGCACTGCTATATATGGAAATATAATG
>JAPPOU010000133.1 GCA_028817795.1 Alphaproteobacteria bacterium | reverse complement strand
GTTAATATTTGACCTTAGGTTCATGAAATACAAAAAATAAATGTTCACATATTCTCTCTTGCAATTTCCTTCGGGATTGGGCTTCATACGTTAGAGCTTGTTACGGAGAAAGCATGCTTCGCGTTCCGGGAACGTATTCTGGGACAAAAAGTTGCGGGAAACATAGATAAGGAGAAAGAAATGGCACGTCCAGGTCGTCCAAGAATGCCTAAAGCGCCGCTCCCGGCTAGTGTAGAGGCATTCCTCGATATGCTAATTGCAGAGCGCGGAGCCGCTCTGAATACACGTCACGCTTACGAGCGTGACCTTGCAGATGTCTGCGCCTTCTTGAAAAAGAGAAGCCGTGATATCGACACTGCAACAACAGATGAACTCAAAGCGTACCTTGAAGAACTTGCAGGTCGCGAGAACGCGAAAAGCAAAGGCGGCGGCAAAACAGCTGTTCGCACGATCGCTCGTCGTATTTCCGCACTGCGTCAGTTCTATGGCTACCTTGTATCCGAGGGCAAGCGTTCCGACGATCCTACGTCGACGATTGAAAGCCCCAAGCAAACACGCACACTGCCGAAGATCCTGAGCGAAGACGAGGTTACATTGCTCATCACAACGGCGCAAAAGCAAGGCGGGCCCGAAAGTGTTCGCTTGGTTGCGCTGCTTGAGATTTTGTATGCAACAGGTCTGCGCGTATCGGAACTGGTTGGTCTGCCGCTGACATCTATCGGCCCCGAAAGCCGCTACCTGACGGTAGAGGGCAAGGGTGGTCGTGAGCGCATGGCACCACTGTCCGAGCCGGCACAAAAAGCAATGAAGGCTTATCTGGACGTTCGCGGCAAATTCCTGCTGACAGACCGTGCAGACACGCAAGGCAAATGGCTGTTCCCATCCCGCACGTCGGAATCGGGTCACTTGACACGCCAGCGCTTCGCGCAATTGTTGAAAGAGCTGTCACGCCTTGCAGGTATTGATCCTGAGCGCGTCAGCCCTCACGTTCTGCGTCACGCGTTCGCAACCCACCTGCTCAAGCATGGTGCGGATCTGCGTTCCGTCCAGAAAATGCTCGGCCACGCCGACATCGCGACGACCCAAATCTACACACAGGTTGTTGGCGATCAGGTCAAGGAAACGGCTGAAAAGCATCCTCTGGCAAAAGACGGCACAGGCACTGTTTAAGCCTTACGTCTAGACAACAGATATGAAAACAGGGCTTTTCTTGTAAAAGCCCTGTTTTTCATTATACTGCCCCGACCATCCTCATGAATAAGGGTATAAGAAGTCATGGCCTATCACCTTGAATTTGAAAAGCCAATTGTTGAGCTTGAAGCGAAGATCGTCGAGCTGAAAAACGTCAGTGGTAGCGGCGTGAATATCAGTGATGAAATTGCACGTATCCAAGAGAAAGCCGACAAAATTCTTGTTCAGACCTATGCCAAGCTGTCTGCCGACCAGAAAGTGCAGGTGGCCCGCCATCCGAACCGCCCGCATTTCAGCGATTATATCAAAAGGCTGGTGCAGGACTTCACGCCGCTGGCCGGGGATCGTCTGTTTGGTGAAGATTGCGCGCTTATGGGTGGTCTGGGTCGTTTTCGCGGCCAATCCTGCGTTATTATCGGGCAGGAAAAGGGGAATGATACGGAATCGCGTATTAAGCACAATTTTGGCATGACACGCCCCGAAGGCTATCGCAAAGCCCAGCGTTTGATGCAGATGGCACACCAGTTTTCGCTACCGGTGATCTCGCTGGTCGATACGGCAGGTGCTTATCCCGGCATTGAAGCCGAGGAGCGGGGCCAGTCCGAGGCGATTGCTAAATCCATTGAAACCTGTCTCAGGATCGAAACCCCCATGGTTTCGACTGTGATCGGGGAGGGTGGCTCCGGCGGTGCTATTGCCATTGCTGCAGCTGACCGTGTTCTAATGCTGGAACACGCCATTTACAGCGTCATTTCACCTGAGGGCTGTGCCTCCATCCTTTGGCGCTCGGCAGATTTTGCCAAGGATGCTGCCCGCGCCCTGAAAATCACGGCACAGGACCTTTTGGCACTGGGGATTATTGATGAGATTATCGAAGAGCCTATGGGGGGCGCTCACCGCGCTCCTGAGGCCACTGTGGACGTTGTAGGCGACCATATCGAGAAGGTTCTGGGCGATTTAAGAGGGATTGACGGGCCAACCCTGAAAACCCGCCGCCGTCAGAAGTTTTTGGAGATGGGGCACAAGGTTTAGTTATTAAAAATAAAAACCCCTTGCCCTCTTTTGCCATAGCGTATATAACATTACGAAAATAATTAAGCACTGAGGCACATGAACCATGAAAAAAGCATCTTCCATCGCGTCCAAGCTGGGTGTTCTGGCACTGACCTTTGCAGGGTCGGCCTGCACAGTTAACGTTGTCAACGAAGAGCCTAGACCTCCTCGCACATCATCGCAGCCCAGCGGCGATAACTGCAGTGACAGGAACTGTGAAGTTTTCTGCTATCACGCACGGCGCGATGACTATTTCAAGGAAGATTCAGGCGAGTTTTGCAAAACGGTCGATAAAGTGGAGGATGGCTACACCTACACAGACATCCAACTGTTTGATAAATGCGAAGACCGCAACAACCGCAAACCTGATGCGGTTTACTATGAAGAAGAGTGCTTCTTTATACAAAAGCCCTAAGGTATCTAACCATCCTGCTGGGGCGTATAAATTTCTTGCAGCAAATCGTTGTTGATCGTCACATCGTATTTCTCAAACAGGCCCATGCGGAACTGTTCCAAGATGTCCGTTTCCAGTGAACGTTTCATGCTGTTTTTAAGGGCCGCAATATCTTCCTGATTTTCTGCATCTTTTGGAACATTGACGCGGCGGCCAGCAAGCTCAAGAACAATAACCGTTTTTCCGGTATTGATCGCTGTCGTGTCTCCCTTTTTTGTTAAGGAGAAGAGGGCGGGGATAAAGCCATGGTCAAGCTTTAGCTTTTCCGCCGCTGCGGTACGGGCAACATAGGGGCTGCGCTGCACTTTTTTGCCCATGTCTTTGGCCAGTTTATCAAAAGATTCGCCAAGTTTAAGCTGCCCAGAGATTTTAGCCGCCAGACGGTCAAGGGCATCAGCCTTGCTTTTATCTTTCCAGCTTTTCAGGACATCGGCTTTTACATTCGCAAGGGGGCGGGGCACGGAGGCATGAATTTTATCCACCTGCGCGACCACATAAACGCCTTGGCCGGCTTCGATCATATGTCCCGGAATGCCATGCGCGAGGCTGAAAACCTGTTCGATAACCTTATCGAAAGACGGGATTTTGGTTGTTGGCGCCTGGCCTTTTTCATTTTTGCCTTGTGCATCCAGTTTTTCGAACGTGACAGGCTTAACACCGGTTTAGGCGACGCCCTCGACAAGCTTGCTACAGATGGCCAGCATATCGAAGAGCG
>JAPPOU010000139.1 GCA_028817795.1 Alphaproteobacteria bacterium | reverse complement strand
ATTATCCTTTATCTCTTGCAGCTTATCCTTTAAATGGTTAATAAGGTTAGATTAGGTGTGTTGGTGTTTTTTTATTATTGAAAGGGCAAAGGAATGTCCGATAAGAGCCAGAATTTGCAGGACAAGTTTTTAAACAAAATCCGCAAGGAAAAAATGTCGGTTACGGTTTTTCTCGTGAACGGCGTAAAACTGCAGGGTGTGATTACGTGGTTTGACAACTTCTCGATGTTATTACGACGTGATTCTCATTCGCAACTGATTTACAAACATGCGATCTCCACAATCATGCCATCGTCACCCGTGCGATTGATGGATGAAGAGGGTGGCGATGACGACGCAGCTTCTGCTGCCGGATAACGTAAGCCCGCGACTGTATGACTGAAAAAATCATCGTTTTACATCCTGTTTTGCCGCCTTCCAAAACGGGCGTTGCCAAAGCGCGTGTACCTGAGGCTGCGCTGGAAGAAGCCGTGGGGCTGGCGGCGGCGATTGATCTGGACGTTGTACATGCAGAACATTTCCGTGTTACCCGTGTCACGCCAGCCACGTTGTTTGGCAGGGGGGTGATTGATCGTGTGTGTGAAATTGCAGAAGAAAACGAATGCAGCCTTGTTTTTGTGGATCATGCCTTAACCCCCACGCAGCAACGCAACCTTGAACGCGCCTTGAATTGCAAGGTGATTGACCGTACAGGCCTGATTTTAGAGATTTTTGGCGCACGTGCCCGTACCAAGGAGGGGGTATTGCAGGTGGAACTGGCGGCATTGAGTTACCAAAGGTCACGCCTTGTCCGCGCATGGACGCACCTTGAACGCCAGCGCGGTGGTTTTGGCTTTACGGGCGGCCCCGGCGAAACGCAGATCGAGCTGGACCGGCGGATGCTGGATGACAAGATCAAGAAACTGAAGCTGGAGCTGGAAGACGTGCGCCGCACCCGCCGCATCCAGCGGGAATCGCGCAAGAAGGAGCCGTATCCCATTGTCGCGCTGGTGGGGTATACGAACGCGGGCAAGTCTACGCTGTTCAATAGACTGACAGGCGCGGATGTGATGGCGCAGGATTTATTGTTCGCCACGCTGGACACGACCATGCGCGGTATTCGCCTGCCATCCGGACGGAATGCGATTTTGTCGGATACGGTGGGGTTTATCTCGGACCTGCCCACGCATCTTGTTGCTGCGTTTCGTGCAACGCTGGAGGAGGTGCAGGAATCTGCTGTTATTTTGCATGTGCGGGATATGGCGCAGGCGGATACGGAGGCAGAGCGTGAAGATGTATTGAATATTCTGTCTGATCTTGGCATTGCCCCTGATTCGGATGAACGCCTGATAGAAGTGCAGAACAAAATTGATGCCCTGCCTATTGAGGAGCGCGAGGCTGCTATGAACAGGGCGGGGCGTTCTGATAAAACGGTAGCCGTTTCTGCGTTGACGGGTAGCGGGCTGGATGATTTGTTGCGCGCCATTGATGAAACACTGGGCCGCCATGACAAAACGGTATACGTTGACGTTGATTTGACAGATGGCAGTGCCCTGGCATGGCTCTATCGGCGTGGGCATGTACTCGACAGGAACGATGATGACAGTCTTGCCCATGTCACTGTGCGTATGGATGAAGCAGATTGCGCACGCTTTGCAGAAAAATATACATACAAACTTAAAACCGGGCAGAGAGAAAAGGCATGATCGACGTTGATGTAAAAAAGATAGATGACATTATTCGCCATGTCGCCAAAACCGAAGTGCTGCCACGGCACAAGAACCTGAAAGAAGGCGATTTCCGTGAAAAGAACCCCGATGATTTTGTCACGATCGCGGATGAGGAATCGGAACGGGTTTTAACAGAGCTGCTGGCTGAAGCCCTGCCGGGATCCATCGTTGTGGGGGAGGAAGCGGTCGCGAAAAATCCTGCCGTACTGGAGCATTTATCCGGCGATGCGCCTGTCTGGGTAGTGGACCCCATAGATGGCACATATAACTTCCTGCATGGGCGGCGTTATTTCGGCATTCTTGTTGCATTGGTGCACAAAGGTGAAACGCTGTACGGCTGGGGGTATGATGTACCCGGTGATCGCATGGCGTTTGCCAGGCGCGGCGGTGGTGCTTTTTTAGATGGCACACCGCTGCAGGTTACATGCAGCGCTGCCAATATGGGCGAGTTGCGGGGCGTTGCAGGTGGTGCGCAGCCATGGCACTTTAAGGGTGTGAGTAAACACGTTGATAGTGTGATTAACCTGCGCTGTTCTTTGCACGACTTCCTTCATTTTTTGACGGGCGAGGTTGATTTTATCCTGCATGTCGGTGTGTCAAAACCGTGGGACCATGCAGCGGGGTGCCTGATTGTGGAAGAAGCGGGGGGGTATGTGGCCGTGAAAGACGGGGACCCTTACAGCCCGTTGTTGCATGAGCGTGCTTTTATTCTTACCGCGCCGTCGCGGGAATGGTGGGAAGAAATGGCCCCGATGATGCGGCAGGCAATGCGGTAAGGAGCAGTTAAGAAAATCCCAGTCCCCCCCGGACTTGATCCGGGGTCCAGCGCGTCACGTTTGCGACGCATATGAGTTACACGTTGCCCCGACGGGTTTCTGGATGCTGTACTGCCTTTAGATTATCTTGCCAGCAAAACATAATAGAAATTGTAGTGATCGTCGTTTGTGTTTTTCCAGCATCCTATATCGTGGTCTTGAAACTCAGGAGGCGGGTTTATTCTGCCAGGCGTGTTAGCCCTATGCCGGATATAAACAGGCGCTCTTTCTTGTTGGAAAGAAGTTTTGCTGTCCAGTCTACCATGCCACCATCCACCAAATTTATTTTACGGCCATTTTTCGTGACATCGATATGGAATGAAAGTCTATTATAGTATCCATTTCCAGAGGGTCTTTTCTCCTCGAAATTGTACGTGGTGCCGAGTGCTTCAACTTTTTCTTCAAGTTGGCTTCTTAAAAAACTATCCTCAACAAAGATGGTGATAACTGGATTAAGGGACTGATCTATTTTTGCCAGAGATTTTATATACACTCCGCAATGATCAAATATTTGATTTTCAAACTCAAAATTTCCGGTGTCACGGCCAGCAGTAACCATGCAAAAAACCTTGAAATGTGCATATGCATTGGGAATGTTAAATTTTTGCGCTCTTAATAGCCTGTGAACACAGCACAATTTAGTGTATACGCTTGAGGTTTTGGATGAGGAAGGTTTCCGTCTTGATGCCGCTTCAAGTGCTAGTACATTTGTTGAATCACTGACCACTTCGCAGTTTCTGGATGCGCTGACAACATTATTCTGGTGAACGGGGCCAAGTGCGGCAACTGTTCCAATAGGGCAAACTGGTGGAATCTCAAGCTGTTCGTATTTTTGATTTTTTGCAATTTCGGAAAAAATATTTTCAACGGCCTTGGATCTCTCAAAATTTTCAGGAGGAAGTTTAAAAAACCGGCTATTTTCCCACTCTTGTAAAATGTGATTTGGGGCTATGTTTTTTGCGCGACTTGAAAAAATTTTTAACAGAAAAGTTGTTAATTGACTTCCTGATAATTGTGATATTAATTCTTGGGCGGCTCTGAGTTCGTTTTTTTTCATTTTTTGTACTGCAGAAGAGTTGGTTTTGTTTCTGTCCTTCAAATAGGGTGTATATTGATTTATATTAGTACCCATTTGAAATGGGGATATATCAGTTGTTTGCTGCGGATTTTTTGGGAAGATTTTTTTCCAGCATCTTTGCTTCTTCCCACAGCGCCCTGCGGTCTTCGCGGGCGCAGGTCTTGAAATCAAGCCCTTTCTTTTTCAGGCTGCTTTCCATGTGGCGAAAGCGTTCTTCAAAGCGGTTGTTGGTGGTGCGCAGGGCGTCTTCGGCATCGATATCGTGCCAGCGGGCCAGATCGACCAGCATGAACATGAGATCGCCCAGCTCGGCGGCGATGCGTTCTTTATCAATGTTTTTGGCTTCGACTTCTTCACGCAGCTCTTCAGCTTCTTCCGCGATCTTGTCGAACATCATGCCGACATCGGGCCATTCCCATCCGGCTTTGCTGGCACGCCCTTTCAGTTTTGCGGAACGGACAAGGGCGGGCAGGGCGGTGGAAACGCCATCCAGCACACTTGCGTCTTTTTCGCTGATGCCTTTGGCTTTGCGTTCTTCGGCTTTAATTTCTTCCCAACGGCGGTCAATTTCTTCCGGGGTTTTCAGCGTGTTCGGCTCGTCACCCAAAATGGTGGGGTAACGGCGGTTCAGCTTGTCTGAAATGGCTTTTGCAACGTCTTCAAACGTAAATGCGCCGCGCTCCTTGGCGATTTGGGCATGAAAGACGATTTGCAGCAAAATATCGCCCAGTTCATCGCACAGCTCGGCATCGGTTTTGCCTTCGTCGATGGTTTCCGCTGTTTCATAGGATTCTTCGACCAGCGAGGGGATCAGGCTTTTGTGCGTTTGTTCCTTTGACCACGCGCAGCCATCGGGGCTTTCGCGGAGGAAGGAAAGAATGCCCAAAAGGCGGTCGATTTGTTTTTCTTCGTTCATGATCTTGCAATATCTGACAGGCGCGCCAAAGTTTCTTCACGCCCCAGAATTTCCGCGACATGAAAGACCGAGGGGCTGCTGGTTGTGCCTGTCAGCGCAGCGCGCAGCGGCATGGCAACTTTGCCCAGTTTCAGGCCTTTTTTCTTGGCGTAGTCTTTCAGCGCTTTTTCGATGTTGTCATTGCTGAAATCTTTGACCGTATCAAGAACGCCGTGGATATCGCGGATCACGCCCTGCGCGGGGGCATCCATCAGCGCGGCGGCGGCGGCATCCAGCGGCAAGGGGCGTGGTCGTACATAGAACAGCCCGGCGTGCGCCAATTCTGCCAGCGTTTCGGCGCGGTCTTTTAAATCAGTCAGTCCTGCACGGAAACGGGCAAGGCCGGTTTCATCAGGTTTGTGTTCCAGCGCTTCTTCAATGAATGGCAAAGTCAATTCCATCAATGTGTCATCACTGCTATCACGCATATAGTGCGCGTTGACGTAAGCCAGTTTTGCAAAGTCCATGCGTGAGGGGGAACGGCCAATATCTTCCAGTGTGAACAGTTTGATTGCTTCTTCCGTCGAAATAATCTCGGTATCACCATGCCCCCAGCCCAGCCGCAGCAAGTAATTGCGCATGGCTTCGGGCAGGTATCCCATATCGCGATAAGCAAAGGCAGAGACCGCGCCGTGGCGTTTTGACAGTTTTGAGCCATCTGTGCCGTGGATCATGGGCACATGGGCGAATTGTGGAATTTTCCAGCCCATCGCATCGTAAATTACGCGCTGGCGGAAGGTGTTTGTTAAGTGGTCGTCGCCGCGCACGATGTGGGTAATGCCCATGTCGTGGTCATCGACAACGACGGAGAGCATGTAAGTGGGGGTGCCGTCGCCGCGCAGCAAAACCATGTCATCCAGCTGGCTATAGGGTACATGGACTTCCCCCTGCACCAGATCGTGCACAACCATTTCACCTTCCGTGTCCGAAGGGGCTTTGATGCGTACAACGGGGGCAATGTCTTTGGGCGCTTCAGACGGGTCGCGGTCACGCCAGCGGCCATCATAGCGTATGGGCAGGCCTTGGGCGTGTTGTTCCTCGCGCATGGCGTCCAGTTCTTCGGGCGTGGCGTAGCAGTAATAGGCTTTGCCCTGTTTCACCAGTTCGTGTGCGACTTCGGCATGGCGGCTTTGTTGTTGTGACTGGAAAACAGGTTCGCCATCCCAGTTCAGTCCCAGCCATTTCAGGCTTTTCATGATAGCCTCGACGGCTTCCTCGGTTGAACGTTCGCGGTCCGTATCTTCAATCCTGAGCAGGTATTTGCCGCCCATGTGCCGGGCGAACAGCCAATTGAACAATGCGGTGCGTGCCCCGCCGATATGGAGGTATCCTGTGGGGGAAGGGGCGAATCTGGTAACGACTTCAGTCATGCCTAGCCTGTTTGCTTTTTTGAAGGCCGTATCGTAAAGCTTTCATGCATATGAATCAAATATAAAGCCCCCGTCTTTTTCGGGGGCGCGGGTACACGATTTGACCAAGGCCGGATTTTTTTCCAGGATAACCGCCCCCCTGCTGGATCAGCGGGATCGCTGGGTTTTGTGGCTGCCCGTGCCGCTGGCGGCGGGGGTTGGGCTGTATTTCAGCCTGCTATCAGAACCGCCAAGCTGGATGGGCATTGCGGGGCTGATCGTGCTGGGGGTATTATCGCCTTTATTTTATGAAAATATTAGGGGGCGCTATACGTGGATTATTCTGTTTCTGGTCGTGCTGGGCTTTACGGCGGCGCAGTTTCGCACGTGGGATGTCTCTGCGCCCGTGTTGTACAAGCGGTCATGGAAGGCGCAGGAGGTAACGGGCCGCATCGCCGATGTGCAGCCGCTTGAAAAAGCGTGGCGTGTTGTTTTGGAAGATTTATCCTTTGAAAAACCTGTGCAGAAAAAAATGCCTGCGCGGGTGCGTATTAAATTAAAAAACAACGATCCCGCCGAACCCGTTGCGGGGGACGTGGTAAAGGTGCGGGCGGTATTGCTGCCGCTGTCATCCCCCGTTGCGCCGGGCGCGTTTGATTTTCAGCGTCATGCTTATTTCCAGCGGTTGGGGGCCACCGGTTATGCGATTGGTGATCTGGAGGTGATAACATCGCATGAAAAAGGATTTTTCTTTGAAGATTTGCGCAAGACAATTCGCGCCCGCGTTGATGTGGCAGGCATTGCGGATAAAGATACGGCGGGGCTGATAAAAGCTTTCCTGATCGGTGATTCCCGCGCCATATCAGAAAATGATTGGGAGATTGCACGCAATTCAGGCATTGCGCATCTGATTGCGATATCCGGATCGCACTTTGTGATGATCGTGGGGGTGATGTTCTTTTTTGTCAGGGCGTTGTTGGCGGCGGTGCCGTATTGTGCGCTGCATTGGCCCATAAAAAAGATTGCGGCATTGTGCGGCATGGCAGCAGCAGTGTTTTATATGCTGTTGATTGGCTCCCCCGTGCCAGCGCAACGGGCGGCGGTGATGTCGTGCGTTGTTTTGTTTGCGATACTGATGGATCGTGATCCGTTTACGTTGCGCGTGGCGGCCTTTGCCGCGTTTTTGTTGTTGCTTTTAAAGCCAGAGGTTTTGGTGGGGGCGAGCTTCCAGCTATCCTTTGCCGCCGTGATTGGGTTGATCGCGTTTTTTGAATCCACAAAAGAACTGTGGCGGCGCGTGGGGCGGGAGGAAAACCACCGCATGAAAATTGCCCTTGTCACGGTGAGTGTATTTTTAACGACACTGGTGGCCAGTTTGGCGACTGCACCCTTTGCATTGTTTCATTTTATGCAGGTGCCGCTGCTATCAGGTTTGATCGCCAATATGGTCGCTGTACCGCTTTCATCGTTTATTACGTTCCCGGCAGGGCTAGTGGCGTGTTTATTGATGCCGATGGGGTGGGAAAAGCCTGCACTGTGGCTGATGGCGCAGAGTATCGGCATTATCATGACCGTGGCCGAAAACGTTGCAAGCTGGCCGCATATGATCTGGAAGACGGGGGCATGGCCGGTATCGTGTCTTGTCGCGATTTCGCTGGGCGGGCTTTGGGTGTGTCTGTGGCAGGGGCGGATGCGGTGGCTGGGCATTGCGCCTGTTGTCGCGGCAATATGCGTTGTGCCCTTTGTGCAACGGCCAGACGTTCTGGTCTCTGCCGATACAAAGCTGTCGGCTGTGCGGGCGATGGATGACAGTTTGTTGATATCCTCAAAGCGCACCGCATCGTTTGTGCGCAACGTCTGGACGGAAAGGGAGGGGCGCAATGGCGTAGCCTTCTGGCCGAAAAAGGACGGGGAGGCAGATGCCCTGTCCTGCACTGACAGGTTTTGTATTTATAAAAGAAACGGCCATAAAATCGGCTTTGTGCGCCATACGGCGGTAGAGCCGGAAGATTGCGCGGCGGCGGATGTCGTGTTTGTGATGAAGCCTGTGCAGCAATCGTTTTGGCGGGGGTCATGTACCGGAAAAGCTGTGGTGATTGACAAAGGCCTTATTTACCGCAGAGGCGCGCATGCCGTGTACCTGGAAGAGGGGAAACCGCCCCGTATTGTGACATCAACAGATATGCGCGGTCAGCGCCCGTGGACGGGGCGGTGAATGCGGTGTTTTTTTGATGTCCCAGCTTCGGCGGCAGTGCGGAAGACAGAAATAAGAGCGCGGTCCAAAGTGTGAATGATTTGTTCACAGGCTTCTTTCTTGCGGCCTGCTGTATATTTTATTTTATCTGCAGCGATATCCTTTGCGGTGGTGCCGTTCTTTTCTATCAGGCTTGGGTCTGCACCCTGCTTAATCAGGTACTCCACGGTCTCTGCTGCGCACCCCCATGCTGCGGCCATAAGGGGGGTAGAGTTGTTACTGTCGCGCGCATTTACAGGTATTCCATTGTCAAGAAAGACCTTTACAGCTTTTGCCTTGTTTGAGCTTGCAGCCATTACAAGGTGGTCTGGATTTGGTTTCAGGCCACTGTCCAGAAGGTCTTTAATAATATCGGCGTAACCGTATTGTGCAGCGTATTCCAGAGCACTATAGGCATCTTCACGTCCTTCAGTGCCGGTCGGGCCGTTTTTGATAAGGATTTTTGCGCATTGTATGTGGTGATATTTCGCTGCATAGGTAAGCGCTGAATAACGAAGGTTATCCTTATGATGTATGTTTGCTCCCGCGTCGCATAAAATTTGTACCGCCCTTATGTATCCTGAACCTGCTGCAAGCATGAGCGCGGTTTCGTGATGTGTATTGATTGCATCCAGATCTGCCCCTTGGTCAATCAGGAGAAGAATAACATCGTTGTATCCCTGCAATGCTGCATGATGAAGCGCCGTGCATTCCTGGCGGTCGTGGAAGTTGACATGTGCCCCTTTTTCGATCAGGGCTTTTGCAACATTTGTCAGGCCCTTGCTTGCGGCCAGCGTTAAGACCGGGCTCCCATGTTCATTTGTGGCGTTCGGGTCCGCGCCTTTGTCGATGAGTGCAAGGCACAGGTTGATATCGTAGTGACCTTTGGCTTTTGCCAGTTCTGTGCACAACTGGTGTTCAAGGATGCTCATATTGCCGGCCTTGTTTTACGACTGGTTGTGGGCGGTGAATGCGGCGTTTTCGGGGTGTGCCTGCATCGGCGGCGGTGCGAAAAGCAGAAGAGATAACAGCAATATCCAAAGCTTGAATGATGTGTTCATAGGCCTCTTTTTTGGGGCCTGATGATTGTTTTATTTGGTCTGCGGCGATATCTTTTGCCGTGTTGCCATCTTTTGACATCAGGTTTGGGTTCGCGCCTTGCTTAATCAGGCACTCCACGGTCTCTGTCGCGCTTCCCCATGCTGCAGCCATAAGGGGGGTCATGTTATTTCTGCCGCGCGCATTTACAGATAGTCCATTGTCAAGAAAGACCTGAACGGCTTCTGTTTCTCCGGCGTTAGCGGCGATGATACAGCAGTGTGCGTCGGGTTCTACACCGTTGTTCAACAGGGCTTTAATAACGCTGGTTTGTCCATATTCTGCAGCAAATTTTAGGGCCAAATAGGCGCTTTTTTTGCTTTCTGATCCGGTCAACCCGTATTGTATGAGAATCTTTGCGCACAAGACATTGTGGTTTTTAACGGCATAAACAAGCGCAGAATGTCCGACGTTGTCAGTCAGGTCTCTTTTTGCGCCTGCGTCACAGAGAGTTTTAACGGTGTTTATATGCCCCATATGGGCAGCGATCATAAGCGGGGTCCAATGATTTTGGTTGGTTGTATCCAGTTTCGCTCCGCTATCAATCAAAGACTGTATGACGTCATCATGTCCGTTTCTTGCGGCGTGAAATAACGGCGTGCATCCTTGTGGGTCTTGGTAATTGACATTTGTGCCTTTGCCGATAAGTTCCAGGCACAGATCGATATCGCAGTAGTCTGCGGCTTTTGCCAATTCTGTGCATAGTTGATGTTCGAGGCCGTTCATATGGCAGGCCCCCTCTGTTTTGTTGAGGGGCGTAGGATACGGCGTTTGCGGGTTGTGCCCGCTTTGTCGGCGGCTTGAATAGCGGCAATGTTCAAGGTGTTTATAACTGTTTCAAAGTCTTTTTTCTTTGATCCTGTGTGGTCTTTCATTCTTTCTACAGCGATATCTTTTGCCGTTGTATTACCGCCACCTATGGAGACACGGTTTGGGTCCGCGCCATTGTCGAGCAAGAGTTGCGTGGTATGTACAGCGCCGCCTTCCGCTGCGGCCATAAGGGGCGTAAGATATCTTTCGTCCCTTGCGTTAATATCTATGCCGTAGTCGAGAAAGACCTGAACGGCTTCTGTTTTATCTTCTCTGGCGGCAAGGTGAACGTAGCCCGTAAGATGTTGATGATCTGGGCATATACCTCTATCAAGCATCTCTCTAATAACATCAGCATGTCCGTATTCCGCCGCAAAGCCGAGGGCGGTATGAATATCTTGAAATCCACCTGGCCCTGCCGTGCCTTCTTTTATAAGGATTTTGGCGCATTGTTCCTGGTTGCACCTGATGGCCTTGGTAAGGGCTGAATGGTTGGAGTTATCGAGGTGGTATTTGTCTGCCCCGGCATCGCATAGACTTTGGACAATATCATTGTGCCCGTAGGTAGCAGCGATTATAAGAGGCGTGCAGCTGTTATAGCTGGCTGTATCCAGCGCCGCACCTTTCTCGATTAAAAGCCGAACGATATCATTATGCCCTTTCCATGCGGCACGATAGAGCGGCGTGCATTGCATGTGATCCTGACAGTTGATATCTGCGTCTTTGTGAATAAGAGCTTTAACAATGCTTGCTAGCCCTTTGTCTGCGGCGTGTATTAAAGCGGGGGTGCCTCGAAAGTCTTTTGCATTTGGGTCAGCGCCTTTTTCGATCAATTCCAAACAGCGATCGATGTCGTTCTGTCCTTTTATCGCGTGCAGTGCCACGAAAAGCCGAGCTTCAAGACTGTCTTTGAGGGTTATATCGGTCATACTGTAGGCCCTTTTTGTTTTATAGGGCGGAGGATACGGCGTGTTTTTAGGGTGCCTTTTGTAGCAGCCGTTTGAAAAGTTGCAATAATGAGCATGTCGCGTACTTTTTTCAACTCTGGCTTAAAGGATTTTTTTGCGGTTTTTAGTTCTTTTGCAGCTATATCAGATGCTGTTTCGCCGTCATCGTCCTTCAGGGTGCTATCTGCGCCGTGGCGCAGTAAAACTTGCACCAATGCAGCGGAACCTTGATAGGCTGCCTCCATTAGTACTGTTGTGTTAGCGTTGTCTATAATAACGTTCGGATTCATCCCTCTTTTAAGGAGGAGATCGGTTACTTTTTCTGCGCCATGCCTAACCGCGACTTCCAGCAAATTTTTCCCTGCAATGCCTTTGTCAAGGAGGGCTGTTAGTATTTCCAGGTTTTGATGTTTGATAGCCTGTACGGACGCGCTTTGCGCGTAATATGAGAAGCCGGATTCGTCTAGACCATCAATTAGAATTTTTGCGCATTCAGTATGGTTTTTGTCAATAGCTGCCATGAGCGCTTTATGATGATAATGGCTTGTTAAAGAGTCTTTTTGGCTTTTGTAGACATCGAGCAGGGTTTTCACGGTGGCAGCTTGACCTGTTGTCGCGGCCCACTCTATTGCTGTAGAGCCATACATGTCGGTACGGTTCAAACCTGCTCCACTGTCGATTAGAAGCCGGACAACATCTTCATGCCCCTCGCGTGCGGCATACATCAATGGTGTACCGTGTTCGTTTGCTGGGTGATCTATGCTTGCGTTATGTTCTATAAGAGCGCGTACAACATTTGTATGCCCTTTGCTCGCGGCCATTGTTAAAGGGGTGAAATGTAAAAAATCTATGTATTTTTCACAATTTGGATCAGCGCCGCCCGTGATGAGGTCCAGGCATTTGGCTGTATCACACATACCTTTTGGTTTTATCACTTCCCGAGCGAGGGTGTTATCGAGATATATCTGATTGTTTATCATGGCGTTTGTCCTCTCTGCCTTGCTTTGGGGCGGAGGATACGGCGTTTTTGTGGGGTGCCTTTTTGATCTGCAGACTTCAGCGCAGAAATCAGGTGTCTTTTTTTGCCTTCCTTGATTGCTGCTTTAAGGTTTGCGTCTTCATGTGTTTCTATAGCTGCTGTATCAGCGCCACGTTCCACAAGCAAGGATAGGGCGGGCAGTCGATGTGCCTTGCCCTCTGCTGCAATCATGAGGGCGGTATTCCCCTCGTCATTTGTTGCATTGATATTCGCACCGTGGTCAAGAAGTATCCGTATCATGTCCAAATACCCAGTGCTTGCCGCATAGATCAAAGCTGTGTTGCCATTGCAGTCAGTGGCGTTTACATCTGCGCCATGGTCAAGCAGGGCTTGGGCAAGTTTTGTGTTGTTATATGTAGTGGCAATGATAAGGGCCGTGCGTTCAAAGTGTTCGGTATGTACGCTTAAATCAGCGCCGTTCCGGATTAATTGCAGGCATTTATCGTGATGAGAGGCACGACTTTGTCGTGTCAGGTCAAGAAGCTGCATGCCTGCTTGCATGGATTTTTTGCCCTTAAAAACATCCTTGAATGTTTTGATGAGCTTGTTCATATTTGCTCTGCCTTTTTCAAAGGACGAAGGATACGGCGTTTTCGGGATGTTCCAGCTTCGGCAGCTTCTTTGATCTGCGCTATGCGTTTTCTTTCGCGGACCTCTTCAAACGCATTCATCAATTCAACGTCGGAATAGCCAACGGCATAGCGATCTGCACTATATCCTGATCGATCTTTGATGTCTGGATCGGCCCCGTGTTTTGCCAAGATTTTGGCAATGGCGCTGCCGCGCGTGTGTGTTGCGAACATAAGCGCCGTTATTCCATTTTCATCTGCGTCGTTAACCCGTGCGCCTTTATCCAAAAGGGCCGTGACCAAGCTTTCATGCCCGGTAATAACGGCAAGAATAAGGGGGGTAAAACCTCTTTCATCCTTCACATTGACGTTGGTGTCAGCCTTAATCAACTGCAATGCCGCTTCGGTGTTCTCCGGGTCCTTGCGCAGAAGCTTTATCAACTTTCTCCCCATTTTTTGAGGATCAGTTGTTTTTTCGCTAAAAAATGACGTTAAATATTGATAGCTTTTTTTCATTTTGGCTCCGTCGTGTTTTTGCGGTAAATGCGACGTTTTCGGGGGGTGCCGGCATCGGCGATTTTCTTTAAACGATAGGCACAAAACGCATCTGATAAACCGACACGGTCCTCTTTGCGGAGCTTGTAGACAAAGTCGTCAGCAGAAAACCCCATTTTATTTTCAATGTCCGGATCTGCGCCATGTTCTAGCAGGATTTTTGCAATATTGCGGTGGCCTGGATTTTGGAATCTGTATGCTGCGAATATAAGCGCGGTTGTCCCGGTGTTTTCTGTATCATTCACCCGTGCGCCTTTGTCGAGCAGGGCGATGACCAGATTTTCATGCCCGTTAAGTGCGGCAAACATAAGGGGGGTCATGCCATGTTCATTCTTCGTGTTGGCATCAGCACCGCCTGCGATCATTTTCAGGGCGGCATCCACATCGTCAGGGGTTTCTTTCATCAAGCACACAAGTTGCTGCCCCATTTTTTTGGGGTCGGTTGTGTTCGCGCCAAACGATGATGTTAAAAATTGAGCCATGTATTACCCCTGTGCCTGCCACCAAGAATAGGAGGTATATTTACATAAATATATATATTTGTCAATAGTATAGCGTTCAGGCGTGGGGGGAGAATTATAACATATTGATTTTTAAGGCCAAATTGTCGGGGCTTTTTGCTTTTTTTTCACAAGCTGGCTGGTGGGTATGCCTGCATCCTTAAGGGCATTGTGCGTGATATGGCGATAGCCCTTGCGGGTGTAGTGGAGATTGTCTGAATGTCTCTCCGACACGCGGCCCTCGGTGGAGGAGAAGACAATGCCGTGCTTTTGGGCTTCCTTTTCAACGGCGGCATTGGTGCGGTGCATGGCTTCGTTCCATTTTTCGACCACGCCCGGTACCTGCCAGCCGGGGCCGCCGCCGGTATAGGGGCCGGGTACGGAATGATGGCCGATAATGATGGGCGTTGCGCCCTGCGCTTGCATGTCCAGTGCGATTTTAACAAGGCGTTCGGCGTAGTCGTCTGTAAATTCCTGATTGCGTTGGCGGAGTGTGCCCATGTCGTTGCCCATCATGTGGATGATGACTACGGCATTTTTCGGCAGGTTCAGGTGGCTTTTCGGCTCTTTGCCGTTCAAAAGACCTGCACCGTCAACACCACGGTTTTCGACTGTTTCAAAAGAGCCTTTTATGTTTTTGCCCATCCCGTTGGCAACGGAATCACCCCAGAAAACAACAGGGCGGGGTTTGAAGGGTTTGGGCACCTCAGCCTTTTTATTGTCTTGTTCCGCCGCAGCTTTTTTGTGCGGGGGGTTGGTGGTTTCAACGGTTTGTTGGTGTTGCGGCTTGTCATCGCATGTCGCGGATGTTGTTGTTGCCGCAAGTCCAAAACATAAAGCCAGCCTTTGGGCGAAACGGGGAAAGCGCATGGGAAAAACCTTGATAAGAAAGATTTGGAGTATCAACTGTTTGTCGAGGATATTTTGGAGATGCTTAAAAGTAAACCCCTCTCCAGCGGGAGAGGGGTTACTTATAGAAAAGTGCGGGTATCTTAGGGTCCTTTTGGCTGGGCGGGAGCAGGCGCAGAAGGGGCTGCGTCTTTTGATGTGTCTTCAGTCACGGTTGTCGCTTTATCAAACTCTTTCTTGAGGGATTGATAAACCGTTCTGCGGTTATCGTTGGACAGGTTTCTGACGGCGTATTGTACCTCTGTCAACTGATCCCTTTCATATTTCGCTGAAGGGGAGTTTCTGTCAAAAGCGATTTCGATTTCTTTCAGTTCTTCCGGCGTATATTTAATGCCGCGCAGACGGTCTATTGTCCGCATAACAGCAGGAGGCAGGTTTGCAATAGCGGGAATGGTGGATGCTGCGGCAGCAACAGTACCGACAATAGTTGCCGAAGCCAGCAGGCTGGCTGTAAAAGCAGGAATGGTAACCGGTGACGTTAGAATAGCGGCACCCGCAATAGCGCCCCATTTGCCAACGGTGCCTGCGATAAGGGGAATAGCGCCCAGCTTGGACGCGACAAGGCCGCCCAGCATCCACCACGCAGCGCCCGCACCAACCACGCCCATAGCTTGGGAAGAGTGCGCATAGCGGCCATCGCTGGAGTTATGCGCGGCTCTGGTGCTGTTGCGCAGGATGATGCCTGTAGGCATGGACAAGGCCGCCTGTCATCAGTTTCTTGCTGAGGCCCTCGATACGGCGCGCAGTGTTCTGGTAAAATTTAAGGGGGGCGCGGTGTGTTATTTTTTCCCAGCCCTTCCACAGGCCACGGATGGTAATGGGGATATCAATTTCTTGCCGTGATTTTAATTGTGTGTGCGATAGTTTTTTTGCCATGGGGCTAGGTTCTGTTGACATTCAGGATTCCCCTCGCCTGTAATTTGTGATTCACTCTTC
>JAPPOU010000012.1 GCA_028817795.1 Alphaproteobacteria bacterium | reverse complement strand
GGCCTTCATCACTCACGCGGCATGGCTGGATCAGGCTTGCGCCCATTGTCCAATATTCCCCACTGCTGCCTCCCGTAGGAGTCTGGGCCGTGTCTCAGTCCCAGTGTGGCTGATCGTCCTCTCAGACCAGCTACTGATCGTCGCCTTGGTAGGCCGTTACCCCACCAACTAGCTAATCAGACGCGGGCTAATCTTTTGGCGATAAATCTTTACCCCGAAGGGACCATACGGTATTAATTCCAGTTTCCCGGAGCTATTCCGTACCAAAAGGCATATTCCCACGTGTTCCTCACCCGTGCGCCACTCACCCGAAGGTGCGTTCGACTTGCATGTATTAGGCCTGCCGCCAGCGTTCATTCTGAGCCAGGATCAAACTCTTAAGTTGAAGTTGATCCCTTTGCTTTAGTTTCAAAGGATCTCATTTAGTACAGAGACCTGCCAAACATTATCATATGATATTGTTTCACTGGCTTGGAATAAAGATCGTGAAACCTTTATTCCTAGCTATGCTGAGATACTTCAGAGCAGGTCGGTCATTTTAGATGCCGAACACAATCGGCAAACCGCTGTCTGCGTATCTCTTCTCATCGATCTACAATGTTCAATAACCGTGCGGCGAACCGCGATCTGACCACCTGTTAAGAGGCCAAAGCTCCCCTGCCCGAAAACCAAAGTTTTAGCGAACAACGAGAGAATCTGTCAGAGCCAAGAGAAATACCCGAACCGTTCTATGACGTCAACAGCTTTTTTAGCCGGTGCGCACTTTTTTGTACGAGTGATTCTGTCCAAGACAGCGAAGGTGTTTATATAAGGCGCCCCCCTTACTGTCAAAAGGTTTTTACCAAAAAAAAATGCACTTTATATCAAGAGGTTGCACAGGGGCATCTGCCCCCCTCACCATTACTCTACAGCTTGTTCAAGCCGAGTCGCGCTTTTTTCGGGCCGTTTGCCTCATCTTGCTGGCGCTCTTCAGCCTCGACAGCCACCAGAGCCTTCGTGACACGCTCCAAAGCCTTGGCACGCAAGGCCAGCTCCTCTGTCTCCGCATAATCGTTGTATGAGGGCAAACCCGCAGTATATTCCAACATCATTCTTCCATGCACACGGTCAAAAGCTTGCAGCAGCTTGTTGCGTACATCATCTATCGTTTTTGAGGGGGAATCGGACATTTTTCTACCTCCCGATCTGTGGTTTCGGAAGACTCGCCCTTTTCGGCTGCTCTGCCTGCTCTTTTTCAAATTGAAGACGTTCAAGGGCAATAATGTTTTCGGCAAGGTCAGTCTGAACTTTTCTGGCGATCGCATAGCTTTCCCACCCCAATCCATTCTTACCCGCATTGCGTGACACAAGGCGAAAAGACTTGTACAGCTCTGCCTTTAGTTCATCCAAATTATTGCGTGAATCCTGATCTGCCATGACCGTGCCTTTCTGCCCTCAAGCAGATGCACCCTAGCAGTAAATATATGGCAAGTCAATACGTAAAATTAAAAACCCTGCGCACCCCAAAAAGCCATAAAAATCCAGCCCATAGCATTCTTGGGGTGGCTCGGCCCTGAAAGCATGGCTGGCTTTTGCAGCACACTACGAATAAACCTCCCGGCCTCTTTCAGCTTTGCGGCATCGACGCCTGTTTCAATTTTCAGCTCTTCCATCAGCGCCAAAACTTTAAGGGTATCAACATTCCCCGTTGCGCCCTCGGCATAGGGGCACCCGCCAAGACCGGAGGCGGCGCTGTCCACAACGCTAACTCCCTCCTCCAGTGCCACGCGAATATTATCGATGGCGCGATCATGGGTATCGTGAAAATGCACGGCCAGCGCATCCACAAGCACATGCTTTTTTACTTCCTGCAGCATAGCACGTGTCGTATCCGGTGTGCCCGTGCCGATAGTATCGCCCAGCGACACTTCATAACAGCCCATGTCATACAGCTTTTTCGTGACCTCTGCGACGGCTGCGGGCGCGATATCACCGTCATAAGGGCAACCCAGCACGCAGGACACATAGCCACGTACTTTAACGCCGTGTTTCTTTGCCATGTCCATGACAGGCTTAAAACGTTCAAGGCTTTCATCAATGCTGCAATTAATATTCTTTTGGCTAAAGCCTTCGGACGCAGCAGCAAAAACGGCGACTTCTTTCACGCCTGCATCAATCGCCGCCTGCATGCCCTTTTCATTCGGCACCAGAACGACAATGCCGTTTTTATCCTCCAGCGCATCCAAAACTTTATCTGTATTCGCCATTTGGGGGACCCATTTGGCAGAGACAAAAGCTCCGCCCTCAATCGACTGTAAACCCGCATCACGCAGTTTTTGGATAAACGTCACGATATCCGCCACGGCAACGGGTGTTTTTTCGTTTTGGAGGCCATCCCGTGGGCCAACCTCGACAATTCGGACTTTTGAAGGCATTGTGCTCATATCCACAGCATAGCCGAAAAACCAAAGGCAATGAAGTGGGTATTTTCGTAATGCAAAAGGAGTTCCCATGTCCGCCGGTCTTTTGGCTCTTTTGGATGACATTGCGCTGGCCACGCAAATGACGCTGGCGCAAAGCGCAGACGATGTGGCCATGGCAACCAAATCTGCCCTGTCAAAAAGCGCAGGCGTCGTGACAGACGATGTCGCCGTAGGCGCGGGGCAAATCGCAGGCGTTGTACCGCCGGCGCGTGAACTTCCCATGATCTGGAACATTACCAAGGGATCACTGCTGAACAAGACGATTATTATTCCGTGCATATTGGGGATGAGCGCGTTATCGCCCATGATGCCATGGCTATTGCCCGCCGTGATGCTGCTGGCAGCGGGCTATCTTGCCTTTGAAGGCGCAGAGAAAACGTTACATAGCGCGCCTGTACAAAAAATATTGCGCGGCAAAGACGCCTGCACCAAATCACACGCTACAACACCGGACATCCCTGACCCCGCAGCACTGGAAAAAGAGCGCACCAAAAGCGCCGTGCGCACCGATGCTGTTTTATCAGCCGAAGTCATGCTGGTTGCCCTTGGCATGGTCACGACGGCAAGCCTTGCCACACAGGCGGCTGTTTTGGTTGTAACGGGGCTTATTTTAACGGCAGGCGTTTACGGCTTGGTTGCAGGGCTGGTCAAGGCCGACGATGTTGCCATGGCACTGCAGCGTGATAACAAGGAAGGTTCCTTTGCCTACAAACTGGGCGGCGGCATTCTTGTCGTTGTTCCCAAAATTCTGGCCGCATTGCCCACTATTGGCACGATTGCACTGCTGGCCGTGGCTGGTCACATGATAATGCACAATGCCCCCATTCAGGCTTTGCATGATTTTGCGCATATGCTGGCACATGCCGCACACAACCCGTTTCTGAACACGCTGGCAGGTTATACGGGCGAAGCGGCTGTGGGGCTAATTGCAGGGCTTGTGATTGTGGGAGCACTTACAAGCGTGAAAAAAATATTTCAAAAATGCCAGCCATAAGCGACGTGCGGGGCGGCATCGTATTCCGGCGGGGCGATAGCACCCTCGACCAGTGCGCCGCCGCGCCGCTCATAAAAATTGCGCGCCCCCCTGTTCCCCGCAAGGCACCAGCCGCACACGCTTTTCACGCCGCGTGCCTGCAATGCTTTTAATATACCCTCGGCCAGTACAAGGCTTGCGCCTATGCCTTCATGCGTTGGCAACAGGTAAAAGGCATTGCCCTGATATTCAAACCCTGCAGGTTGTTCCTCTGCGCCATGGGGCCGCGCACCGCCAAAGCCAACGATTTCCCCCTCAGCTTCTACCACCACAAGGATACGCGCTGTGTCATTTATACGCTCTTTATATTTCTCAAACTGGGAATCCGGATCAAATTTTTCCGCAAGAAACGCCTCAAAATCATCAATGATACCGCGCCACGCTTTTTCAACAGCAGCACGCTGTACGGCAACGATATCCCTTGCATCCCCTAACCGAGCAAGACGGGCTGTATAGCGGGAGGGATCAAGGCGCTTACGCGACATCTTCAAACTGGACAAGCTGTTTTTTCTCGTCAACCTGCTCGCCCACGCTGACATGCACCGCGCCCACCGTGCCGTCAAACGGCGCGACGATGGTGTGTTCCATCTTCATCGCCTCGACAATCACCAACGGCTGGCCTTTTTTCACGGCTGCCCCCGCCTCCACGGAAACGGCGACGACTTTTCCGGGCATGGGGGCGGTTAAACGTCCCGCGCCGCCTGCGTCTTCTTCCTCGACATGCAGCGGATCATGCCAGACCAGATCGGCATAGAGACCATAGCCCATCACGTTCATGCGATTGCCCGAAAAGACTGTGGCAGCGGTATAAAACCGACCATCTACGGTATAATCAAAATCAGGGCCGTAGCACAGCGCATCAAAACGTGCCGCAACAACCTTGCCTGACGGCAAATGCAGCACGGGCGCTTCGATATCGGAAGTATCCGCGCGCACGATGTATCGGCCCGCATCATCACTGAAGGTAAAAGTTTCCTCCGCGCCGCCACCAACACGCCAGCCCGAAATATCGGCCCATGGCGATGCCCAGTCCGCACCCGCATCAATATCATCAATCATCCGGCGGCGGCGCAGCAGCGCCAGCGTGGCAATGACCAGCGTATCATCACTGGCCGCACCTACAGGCGGCACCAGCGCATCGCGGTGGGCATCAATAAATTTCGTGCTCACATCGCCTTTGGCAAAGGCATTATGCCGCGCCAAACGGCGCAGGAAGACAAGGTTTGATTTCGGTCCCGCCACCTGCGTGGCATCCAGCGCTTTTGCCAGATTTTCCAGCGCCTGTTCCCGCGTTTCGCCGTGCGCGATAATTTTCGCGATCATAGGATCGTAATGGATCGAAATATCATCGCCATTGCGTACGCCCGTATCAATCCGCACATCATCACTCTCAGGCGGGAAAGCCAGATAGGCCAGATGCCCCGCACCCGGCAAGAAATTGTTTTGCGGATCTTCCGCATAGAGCCTTGCCTCAAAAGCATGACCGCTAATTTTCAAATCTTTTTGCGCGAACGGCAGCTTTGCCCCCTCGGCCACGCGGATTTGCAACTCCACAAGGTCCAGACCCGTAATCATCTCTGTCACCGGGTGCTCAACCTGCAGGCGGGTGTTCATTTCCATGAAATAAAAATCATCGCCATCCAGCAAAAATTCAACCGTGCCCGCGCCCACATAGTCAATCGCCTGCGCGGCGGCAACGGCAGCCTTGCCCATTTTTTCACGGATGGCGGCTTTCATGCCGGGGGCCGGCGCTTCCTCGATCACTTTTTGGTGACGACGCTGAACAGAGCAATCACGTTCAAACAAATAAACGCAATTGCCGTGCGTATCCGCAAAAACCTGAATTTCAACATGGCGTGGATTGGCCAGGTATTTTTCAACCAGCACATGCTCATCACCAAATGATGCCTTGGCTTCGCGCTTTGCGGCGGCCAGCGCCTGTGAAAATTCACCTGCAGTTTCAACAATCCGCATCCCCTTGCCGCCGCCACCGGCGGACGCCTTAATCAAAACGGGAAAACCAATTTTCTCTGCAGCAGCAGATAATGTCTTTTCATCCTGCTTGTCGCCATGATAACCGGGGACAAGCGGTACACCCGCTCTTTCCATCAAGGCCTTGGCCGCGCTTTTGCCACCCATGGCGCGAATAGCCGATGCAGGCGGGCCGATAAAAGCCAGACCTGCTTTTGCGCAGGCTTCAGCAAAATCTGCATTCTCCGATAAAAACCCATAGCCGGGATGCACAGCATCCGCGCCTGTTTCTTTCGCCACAGCCAGAACTTTATCGGCACACAAATAACTTTCACGCGCAGCGGCAGGGCCGATATGCACAGCTTCGCTCGCCATTTCCACATGCAATGCTTGCGCATCCGCATCGGAATAGACCGCCACGGTCTCAATACCCAGTTCCGTGCAGGTCCGCACCACCCGGCAGGCAATCTCCCCTCGGTTGGCAATCAGCACTTTTTGAATGGTTTTTGTCTTTTTCATGCGGGTTTCAGGCTAGCGGATTCGATCAGGAATGTACAGAGTCACAAACAGGCTAACCAATTGAAATTATTTAAATATTACAACACGAACATAAATTATTAACATAATGGTGTATAATAGGTATGGGAAAGGGGATGATATGACAGACATCAACCTCAGCAATGTCGTCGAACAATCTGCGGAAAATCTGTTTCATGATTATCCGCAGTTGCGGGGGAATACGCTGTTTATTGACGCCACTGAATCGCAAAGAAGCGGCACGCTAAAACTGATTGGCCCACAAGACCCCGGCACCCCCGTCAGCAGATGTCTGGATGATCCGGAAAGCCTTGACCACCTGAAATCCTTTGCAACAACAGCGCTGAGAAAAGGTAACTCCTACGCTAGTGATGATTTTGCAGGTATACGCGTTTGCGTCATCAATGCAGATGCATATGTAAGGACCCTGCCCCAGAAAGACCATGCCGTTGCAGCCGACTTTCTGGTCAATCATGAAGCCGGGCACATCCTTATCGAACACGCTACAGCTTCCGACAAAACCAACGATGAGCTTAAAGAAGCCAACGCCGACGTTTTTGGCGTTAACAGGACGCTCGCAACACACGGCCTTACTTCTTTTCACGAAAAACTACCCTCCATACGCAGCCATGAAGCTATTGTTGCCGGTGAAACAAGTCATTTAACGTCACAAGTCGTAGAGAAAGCGCTTGAAGACTTTCGGAACGGTAAAAACCTTAAAGACATGGACCCGCAAGCATTATTGCAAGACTGCCGGGATATCTCTGCACAAATGGCCACAAACAGCCATGAAGGCGCAGAAATCAAAAGCGCTTTTTTTGATATCAGAGGATATGGGCCTTCAGTGAATGATCCCTCACCTCTCGCCGCCTTGACTTTCGCGGCAACGAAAGATGACGTAAGCAATTTTGCATTCCTTATAGGCGCGACAGCTATCAAGCCCTATCTTACGCCTGAAGGAAAAGAACGAGGAAACGGAGAACGCATCAAACTTGACGACAACATGCGCCAAAACCTCGGCAATGAACTCGCCACCGAAGCTGGCAGGCGCGGCCTTGACAAGCTGGCGGCAGAGATCAGGGAAAATATGGGCAGTATCTGCACGCCCATGAAAGAACAACTACAGGCAGAAAAACCAAAGCCCGCCGTTGTTGCCATACCTGCAATGGTACTTACTTAAGTCGCTGTACCACCCACCGTCAGGCCGTCTATCCGTAAAGTCGGCTGACCAACACCAACGGGAACGCTCTGGCCATCTTTGCCACAGGTGCCCACACCGTCATCCAGCTTCATATCGTTGCCAATCATGGAAACCTTGGTCAGTGAATCAGGTCCATTGCCGATCAGCGTTGCCCCCTTTAGCGCAGGGCCAACCTTGCCGTTTTCGATCAGGAACGCGCCTGATGTATAAAACACGAACTTGCCCGATGTAATATCCACCTGCCCGCCCCCCAGATTCACGGCATAAATCCCGCGCTTGACGGAGGATATAATATCATCCTTGGTATGTTCACCGTTCAGCATCACGGTATTGGTCATGCGCGGCATGACATGGTCGGCATAGCTTTCGCGGCGGCCATTGCCCGTGGGCGGCTTACCCATCAGGCGGGCGTTCATACGGTCTTGCATGTAGCCTGTCAGGATACCGTCTTCGATCAATACGTTTCTTTGGCTGGGGGTACCTTCATCATCAACAGTGATCGAGCCGCGCGCGTGTTCGATGGTACCGTCATCCACAACTGTCACGCCTTTGGCCGCAACCTGTTTCCCGACAAGGCCAGAGAAAGCCGAGGTTTCCTTACGGTTGAAATCACCTTCCAGCCCATGGCCAACAGCTTCGTGCAGCAAGATACCGGGCCAACCATTGCCCAGCACCACAGTCATTTCCCCGGCAGGGGACGGGATGGATGTTAAATTTACATCCGCCTCGGCAATGGATTCATCAACGGCATGTTTCCAGTTCTTTTCATCAAACAGGCTGTCATAGACATAGCGGCCACCAAAACCATAGTGCCCTTCTTCCATCCGGCCCTTGCCGTCATCCAGATACACGGCGACAGATAAACGTACCAGCGGGCGGATATCCGCAACCCTGTGCCCGCCGGCGCGGACAATCTGCACCGCCTTCCACGATGCCGCCAACGCAACAGAAACCTGTTTCACACGCGGGTCTTTGTTGCGGGCGTAAGCATCAATATCCTGCAAAAGCTTTATTTTCTTTTCAAACGGCACGGCCAGCAGCGGGTTATCATCGGTATACAAAAACCGGTTTGTGCCCTGCGGGTTTACATCCATCTTGCCGCTGTAACCTTGTTGCACGGCGCGCACGGTTGTGGCGGCGCGCTTCATCGCGTCTTCCGTCATTTCAGAGGCATGGGCATAGCCAAAGCGGTCTTCGGCAACGGACCTGAGGCCAAAGCCCATATCGGTATCGTACGTGCAGTTTTTCAGCTTGCCGTCATCCCAACTGAAAAATTCGGACTGGACGTATTCCATGTACATCTCGCCATCGTCCGCGCCAGCAAGGCTGTCATCCACAAGGCGGGAGACACGCTGCGGGTCCAGCTTGTTTTTCTCGTAAAACAGTTTGTCGGTGGTCAAAAGATGGGAGGTCATATGCGGGCTTTCTTCAAAGGCTTGGCGTAACAATCTTCCAAAGAAGATAGCATGGGTAGGCATGAATTCAACTTTTTGATATCATGGGTGAAAGCATTTATTGACATAAAATCTTACCAAGGCGCATACCAACGATACAAAACTCAGGAGGAACCCATGCAGGACCTATCCGCAACAGGCATCAAGAACGTGATCCGCGATATCCGCAGAAAACGGGCGGGACTGGGTAAACAACTGAAAAGCGCATTAAAGGAAACCGGCCTTTACGGCATTGGCACAGCGGCACTATTCGGGCTGGCCGCCATGCCTTTTTCTCCTGTCGTACATGCAGGGCTGTTGCTGGGCGGCATTTTTACAGGGCTGAAATCATATCTGGGCGCACTTGACGGCCTGAAACATGTCGTCACAGACAAAACACTCGGCAGGCTGGAAAAACAAGTCGCCAGCCGCAGCGTCAAAACAAATAAACGCAAACACGGAAAAGCCTATAACACCGCTGTCATGCTGTGGGGCACGGGCGCAGGGCTTACCAGTATCATAGGCCTTGGTGTGTCTGCTATTTTCTTTCCCCCCGCTGTGCCGGTCGCCCTTGCCGCAACAGCTGCTGTCACAAGCATCAACACCTATCTTTTAGGACGTGACCAGTCCTATGCCTTCGTGCGTGACAAGCTGCATGACGAGGAAGAAAAGGAAAACAGCGAAAAAGCAAAACAAGCAACCGCTGTTCCGGCAGCGCAGCTGGCAAGCACAGCCCCCGCACCCACAGCCGCCCTGAACGCGGCGGCGCCGAAAGCTGCCGCAAATGACGACAAAGCAGATGTCCGGAAACCTGCCACTGCAGTACCCCCGAAAGCAAAACCTTAATCAATCAAAAAACGACGTTCTGCAGGCAGCTTGTTTTTCAAGTGCTGGAAAACATCCCGCGTCCATATCGCATCAACATGGCAATCATGGGCGTTTTCCGGCGGGGGGAGGCTTTCACCTGTGGCGCGGGTGAGTTCCTTGATATCACGGAACGACGGCTTGGGCAGGCCTGCGGCCTTAAACGCATCGCGCAAGGGCAATAACCCGCCAAAAAACTGCGCCATCACCACTTGGTCTGTTCCACCGTTATAGGCCCATATCTCGACCCTGTCCGGTTTTTCACCTGCAAAGCTTTTTAAATATGTTGCCATGTCATCGCGGATTTCGGCATTGGTGCGGCGCTGGTTTTCCGGCGGCAGGTGCTTTATTACGTTCTGTTCCAGCCACGGCGTGATTTTGCCCGTATCATATTCACGGCTGACGCCATAGTAATCCGGTGCGGATGGGTCTTCCGGCACAAGAGCAATACTGATGGGGTCCAGCCGGAACGGGGCCGCCTGTTCATTGAATTCAGCATCAAGGAAGAAGCGAAGGGTGCGTTTTTTCGTCATATTACGACAGGGTGCGCTTATGGAACAGGAATGTCAAGCGTATCTCACTTTCAGCAAAAGACACACCGTTTCAACCACATTCCGTGTCCCCGCGCAGGCGGGGACCCAGCCAAAACCTTACAGGTTTTGTTTTTATAGATGGCGCATTGCGCCGCTAGGCTCCTGCCTGCGCAGGAGCACAACAAAATCAAATGAACTCAAACCGCCTGTTTGCCCCCAAACCCCGGCCATGTTAAAATAAAAACAGGGAGTTCTGGCACTGGGCGATGTCATCCTATGGATGGGCGGACTGGCAGTGCTGGGCGGCGGGGCGTACTGGCTCTGGCAGCGTTTTTACTATGGCGAGGATATGGAGCCAGAACCCCACGAACTGGACGACAAAATCATACAGCCCGATGGCACTGAAGGCACAACCCCCGAAACATCTCTTACGAACCTGTCGCATCCCACTGAGGCGATGGAACGCGCCGTAAAGGGGCAAGAAGCGGAAAACAAACAGGAAAAGAAACCCACGCCCAAAAATGCGCTGAACCCGCCAAAACCCCCGAAGATGTAAGAAATTTTTCTCATCAGTTTTAAGGCATGGTACGCGCCCCTGCGCAGGCAGGGGCCCATTGGCAAGTTGAGCCGTTCATAAAATCAAAGCCTTACGGCTTTGGCTGGACCCCTGCCTGCGCAGAGGCACTGAAATGCTTTTCAATCACAACCATCTGTATTACAGTTCCCGCCATGACACAAAAACCCATACACGTTATCGGCGGCGGCATGGCCGGGTCGGAAGCCGCATGGCAAATCGCGCATGCGGGCCTGAAAGTTATTTTGCACGAAATGCGCCCCCAGCGCATGACGGACGCGCATAAAACAGAGGGGTTGGCCGAGCTTGTCTGCTCAAATTCTTTTAGATCAGATGATGCAGAATACAATGCTGTCGGCCTTCTTCATGAAGAAATGCGCAAGCTTGGCTCGATCATCATGGAAATGGGGCAAAAAAACCGCGTGCCTGCGGGCGCGGCACTGGCGGTTGACCGCGATGCGTTTTCCGATGATGTCACAACCGCTCTCTCCGCGCATCCCAATATCACCATTGAACGCGGCGAGATTGCAGGCCTGCCGCCCGAAGACTGGGACAGCGTCATCATCGCGACCGGCCCCCTCACCTCCCCCGCGCTGTCGGCGGAAATCGCGAAATTGTCGGGCCAAGAACATCTGGCATTCTTTGATGCCATTGCACCCATCGTTTACAAAGAGAGCATCGATTTTTCCAAAGCGTGGTTTCAATCACGCTACGACAAGGGCGATGGCAAAGATTACATCAACTGCCCCTTGGAAAAAGACGCCTATTATGCCTTTGTCGAGGCATTGGTGGCGGGTGATAAAACCGAATTCAAGGAATGGGAGAAAGACACGCCCTATTTCGAAGGCTGCCTGCCCATCGAGGTTATGGCTGAACGCGGCAAGGATACGCTGCGTTTTGGCCCTATGAAAGCCATTGGCCTTGAATACCCTTATCCCATGCCGCACCACCGCCCGTGGGCTGTTGTGCAATTGCGGCAGGATAACGCCCTTGGCACGCTTTATAATATCGTGGGCTTCCAGACCAAGCTGAAATACGGCGCGCAAAAAGACATCTTCCGCATGATCCCCGGCCTGGAAAACGCCGAATTTGCAAGGCTGGGCGGCATTCACCGCAATACCTTCATCAACAGCCCCCGCCTACTGGACGGCACATTGCGTTTAAAAGCACTGCCCCGCCTACGCTTTGCAGGGCAGATCACGGGCTGCGAAGGCTACGTGGAAAGCGCCGCTGTCGGCATTATGGCGGGGCGTTTCGCGGCGGCTGAAAAACTGGGCCACGATATTTCAATGCCGCCGCTGACCAGCGCGATGGGTGCATTACTCAACCACATTACCGGCGGCGCGGAAGCGGAAACGTTTCAACCAATGAATATCAACTTCGGCCTGTTCCCGCCCATCGACGTGCCCAAGAAAACAAAAGGGCGCGACCGCAAAAAAATTTATACCACCCGTGCGGTGGAGGATTTTGATAACTGGCGCAACACCTTGAAACACGCGGCATAGCGCCGATTCAAAGGCCAATTTCTTGACTTTTTCACGCTGTGTGCTATATTAATATTCATCCCGTTCAGGAAATTTATCCGCTTGTCAAAAGCCGTTCTTTTTCGACTGCGGGACTCTTTCAATCCCATATATGGAGGTATGAACATGACAAACGAAACACAAGGAACTTGCCAAAACACCGAAGAGAAAAAAGAAGAAGGCGTTTGTGGCACGCAAAAGCCCGAAGGCTCTTGTTCTACCGAAGGCGCGAAAAAAGAAGGCGACTGCGGCGAGAAAACAGGAAGCTGCGGCGCGTAGCCTCTTTCACGTTACCAAGACATGCAAAAGGCCGGAACATTGTTCTGGCCTTTTGTTGTTTGACTGTTATTAAATGCCAAGGCTACCTGACCCGCACCGTGTTGGGCCCGGTTTTCTCAACGCAGCGTATCGTATAGCCTTTTTGCCCTTCGTAAGCCTGCCCGTCACTGTTCATACGGCCAAATTTCACCGCATAAGCGTCAACGTTTTCACCCTTACAGGTTCCCGATACCTCATCGGTGCTGGATACTGTTACAAATGCTCTTTTCAATTCGTTCCTTCCGAATTCCTTAAAAGAATACGTCCGTGTTGATCCAATAAAACTGCTGATCGGATCCGTATCATCTACAATCCACGGCGCACGCTTCCCAAATGTATTAACACCATATGCACTGTTCACAACATTATCTGCGACTATTTTCTTTATGCCCTGGCTGCGGTGCTGTGTTATCACGCCAAAAGCACCCGCTCCCAAAGCCAAAACCCCGGCCAACGGCATCACAAGCCATGACATGTATTTCTTCTTAGACGAGGGCGCTTCCCCCTGTTGCTCCGCCACGTCCTTCGCAACCTCTACATCGGCTTTGCCCTTTGCGCCTTCCAGTTCCGTTGTTTTCTCTTCCATCTCCATATATGCCTCATCTTGAAATATTGCGCCAAAAATATAAGTTATGTATAAACAATTCCAGAAAATATGTCAACAAAAAATACGCAAACAATTGAAATATATAAGTTTTTATAAAAAGCCTGCCGCCAGCCGAATCTCCCGCATAAACGGCGGCACAGCCATGGATGGCGCGAAAAGATTGTAATCTGCTTTTTTAATTTTCTTCAGGTACATGCGCGCAAACTTTGCATGCAGCCGCGCCAGCCGGCCCCGCCCCGGTGCCAGATGGTCTTCCGCCGCCGTCACAATACGACGAACAGCAGGCTTTAACCGTTCCAGTTCCCGCCCTTCGTAAAGCTCCTCCAAATGCGGCGTCATATCGGCCGGCAGGAAACAACGCCGCTGTTGTAAATGCAGCGGCACGGCGCGCAATAACTGCACCAGCGCAAATGCTGTCGCGATATCTTTGGCACCATCCGTGCTGCCCGTAACCTTTTGCGCCAGCGCCATCAACGGCGCGGACGTATATTCCGCATAACGCAACAGCCCCTCCATATTGGCGGGCTGGCGGTCTTCCAGATCAAACTCGCGGGCATAAGCCAGATCGTCAAAAGCATCACGCGGCAAATCGTGCAAATGGATGACCTGCAAAAGCGCATCGACCAGCGGATTCCCTTTGACCGGTAGGCCGTCGTAAATACCCGCAATCGCATCGCGCCACCATTGCAGGCGGATCAGCCCCAACTGCGTTTCCGTTACCACCTCACGCGTGCGTGATACTTCGTAGTTATAGGCATATAAAGCCCACAGGCTTTCCCGCACAGCGGCAGGTATATAAAGACTCAGCAGAAAACGATCCGGATCATGGCGCCGGACAAGATCACCGCAATAGCTCAAACTCATTTATGATACTTGTCCATGAACAAACGCTTCCAAAAGCTCTGGTGCGTTCTTTCCATTGTCGTGCCGGGCTTGCTGCGCGGCAGGCTCAGCTTGGGGTCCGACAAAAAGTCGCGGTAATACCCCGTTGCAAACGGGTGATAACGCGATTCCAGTTGCACGGAATTCAAGATGCTCGCAAATACAGGCGACCAGCGCTCGAACGCTTCTGCCTTGGACGAACATCCGCCCACATATTTTTTATCGCCATAGATGCTAGCAAACATCACGGCATACATCGGCACGCTTTCCACGCCATCGTCATGCAAATACGAAATGCGCACGCCCGTTGCATCACCATCACTGCCCAAACCGGCAGGATCATAAAAATCAGAAATTTGGACCGAGTGATATTCGGCAACCTCGCCATCCCAGAAATCACGGCCCAGTTCTTGCGATACAGCTTCGTCCGTTAAGTCCTTGGGGTAAATTTTCAGGCGGCCATCTTGATTAACCTTGATCCGGCATGTCGGCAAATCCTCGCCAATCGGCCCTGCAATGCGCAAACGCGTATGCGGCCCGTCTTCCGTCTGCACGCGCCAGCTATCAGGATAAGACACCGTGAATGCATGGACAGGATCAGACCAGACAATCGTATCTGCCAATGACGCTGAAGACGCCAGCACCAATGCCGCTGCCGCAACCATGCCTGTTTTGAATTTCATAAAGATACGCTCCCTCAATAGAACCCTTTTTCCAGTATCCTATGACGGGCAAGATTTCTCAACCGTTTCTTTGGGGCTAAAACGCGCTGCGCATAAAACAATCACCTGTTTTGTCACGCAGGACTTCCTGGCCTTTGAGGTAAAACCGCTTTTCCCCTTCGGGATAATATTCCACCTGATCTGCAGGTATTTCTGTATCGCTGCCAGTACAGACAACTTCATACTCTTTGGGGGGGGCTGGCCTTTGAAACATATCCAGCACAGCACCACAACCGGGGGCCGTTGCCAAAACAGCCACAGCAAAACAGGCAGAGAGTTTTCGGTTCATGGCATCCTCGCTATTTTTAAGGTTGCCATAGCATCTTATGATCTGCTGTATTTTTCAACCATTTCCTTAATTTTTTGATAAGACTGACCGGCGGCAGGCAGGCCCGCCAACTCCAGCCAACTGTGCGGCCAGCCTCTAATTGCCTCGGCACTCAAAATCCGGCATTTCCGTCATCCCGCGCCTCCGTCTGCCTGTATTTCTTTACAATATCCCCAATACGCGCATACGGGAAATCAGAGGCAAGCACACCTTCAATGCACAACCAGCTATCCGGCCAACGGGCGCGGGACAAATGAGGAAAGGCCAGCTCAGAGACATGCGCCCACGCCTCCTTGGTCATGCCGCGCGCGGCCAGTTCTTTCGGGTCCAGCAGAATATCAACCGCCGTCAAACCGCGCTTTCGTTCTGCCGCGCGCCCTTCCCTTTCCTCAACACTGGCCACAAGCGCGTAAGATACGGGCAAGGCATCCACTGTAAAATATGCGCCAAAGAACCTGAATTCCGGGCCGGAAGGCTCCTCCAGCATGTTTTTCGGAAGCCAAAAGAACAACAACAAATCCACAGCCGCAACAGTCCAAAGCACGTAAACGACTGTGTCTGAAAG
>JAPPOU010000118.1 GCA_028817795.1 Alphaproteobacteria bacterium | reverse complement strand
CACGCCATACGAGATCATGACCCCCGAATCTGTGGGGCGTTCGCGGTCCGATCTGGTGCTGGGAAAGCATTCGGGGCGCAATGCGTTCCGTACGCGCCTTGTTGAGCTGGGTATTGAGCTGGATGATGATGAACTGAATGCGGCCTTTGCCCGTTTCAAGGATTTTGCCGACCGCAGAAAACGCGTCATGGATGATGATTTGGTGATGATCGCGCATGCAACAGGTGGTTTGCCGCCATCGCGTGTTGCTTTTGTCAGTCTTTCTGTGCAGTCCGGCACCTCCGGTCAGCAAGAGGCAGAGCTGGAGATTTCCTGTGACGGTGAAAACCGCAAGGCGCGTGCCGTGGGCAAGGGGCCGGTTGATGCCTGTTTTAAAGCGCTGCGTCAATTGGTGCCGCACGATGATGCCGTTTTGTCCGGCTATAACCTGCGCGCGCTGACATCGGGGTCAGATGCCAAGGGTGAAGTGGATGTCAAATTGATCGAGCACGGTCATGTCCACGAAGGTGCGGGCGTTGACGGGGATGTGATCGTGGCATCCTGCAAAGCCTATATTGACGCATTAAATCATCTGCTGGCAGCGCGTGAAGCGCTTGTATCAAAAGTCAGTTAGGGAAGCGCGGGAGAAGCCGAGGCCATGACGTTCTTGCGCCGTCCGCCACCCGATATCCCGGCATATATTGCCGGTGTGCGTATCAAGCTGTCTGCGCGGGCAAAGCGCATGTCTTTACGGGTCGATTCCCGCACGGGTGAGGTTTTGCTATCCCTGCCGCGCCGTACGTCGGTGCGTCGCGCTGAAAAATTTATCATGGAAAGCCATGACTGGATTGAAAAGCAGCGCGCCAAAAACAGCCTGCTGCCAGATGTTGTGGATGGTGCGGTCATTGGTATTTTAGGGCGCGATTATGTGGTCACACACCGTTCGGGCCGTGGCTTGCCACGTATTGAAGATGGGCAAGTGATTGTGCATGGCGATCCGGCACATCTGGTGCGGCGTTTGCGTGATTTTTTGAAAAAAGAAGCCAAGCGCGTTCTGCCGCCTATCGTAACGGAAAAGGCACGGCAGGCTGACGTGACGATTAAGAACATACGCATTATTGATCCCAAAACCCGTTGGGGCAGTTGCGGGCCGGATGGTCAGATTATGCTGTCATGGCGATTGCTTTTGGCGCCTGTGTATGTCGCGGATTATTTGGCTGCGCACGAGGTTGCGCACCGCGTGCACATGAACCATAGCAAAAAGTTTTGGCGGCTGTGCGATTCCTTGTGCGAAAACGGCCCTGCAGCGCGAGACTGGTTGACAGTGCATGGCGATCAGCTCATGCGGTTGTATCAGCCGTCTGTTATCCGCTAATGGGTTTCTTCCGGCTCACAAATTGATACATGCGGAAAAAGGTTTCGGGGTTTTCCTGTTCATATGTGTGCCAGTTATCGAGGCTCGTAGCATGAAGATCATGAGGGAATTGTGCGCGGTAATGCGCCAGACGCTGATCCTTCATGATGAAGTGGACAAACTCCAACCCTAGCGTGTCAAGGTATTCTTTGATTTGCGGCAGGGTAAAACGATGCTCTTTAACATGAAAGAGCATATCACGCAGGGTGGAAAGAGCATACCAGTCTAGCCGCTTGTGCAGCATGTCAAGGTGTTGGGGGGCGACGATATCCGTGCTTTCACGACGGAACTTCAGCATGCCTTCGCGGTCATTTGTATAGCCGCCTTTGGCAATAACCTCGCGCCCGTGTACTACATCTTGCCGTGCGATTTCGCTGTAAAGGGCGATATGCATCATGCCGCCAGGCTTTAAAAGGTTCGTCAGGATTTTCCACCCTGCCAGCGGGTCCTCAAGGCAGACAAGAACGCCGCTGCTGGAAATAAAATCAAACGGTTCCAACTCAATATCGCCAAGGCGCAAGATATCTGCTTGCTTAAACGTAATGTTCTTTAAGCCGAGTGCTTCCGTTTTACGGATGGCATAGGCAAGACTAGCGCGGCTCAGGTCAATGGCCAGAATTTCGGCATCCGGCAGGGCTGCTGCGTAAACAGCGGCCTCAAAACCCGTGCCGCAGCCCGCGATAAGAATGCGCGCGCCTTTCTTTGAAATGACAGGTGCAATTTCCGGTGAAATGCTAACTTTTTGCAGGTTGCGCCAGACGGGGTAGGGGAATTCTTCGTATTGTGCTTGTACCGCACTGGACAGGCCGGGGTCGATTTCCGTCAAAGGCTCTATTTTTTTAGCGGTTGTGCGTAGGGCATCCCACTCTGTTATTTGTGTTTGCACAAGTTGCGCTAAGGCGCCTTTGCTATGCAAGCGTGCAACGTCATTAGCATTTTTTAGTGTATGTAATGGTGCGTAACAAGCATAGGTAGCGACTAATCTTTCATTAGACGGGTCTTGTTCCAGTTTTTCTTGCAGATTGTTGACTTCTTTTTGCTCGTCTGCTGTGACGTCAAGGATATATTCTGTCCTGAAAACGTATCCTGCCAGTGCTGCTGTTAGCGTGGTGTGGTTCGGTTCTTCCAGAAGATCGCGCCGCAGGCGCAGGATGAAGTTTTCGAAATCGGTATAACCGATTAGCATGCGGTCAATCCCCTGCAGGAAAAAGGGAGTCTCCAGTTTAGCGTAGTTCTTATCCTTTCCGAAAAAGATAAACGCGAAGTCAGGGTGTACCTGTAAAAGGGACAGCCAGAGTGTTTGCGCAGAATCGCAATCCAGTTCCGGTGTGTTGAAGCAGGCCAATAAAGTTTTTTCAAAATGTGGATTGTGCTGCGCGAATTCCATTTTCCCCGCCAGCTCCAAAAACCGTTGTTTATAGGTGAGCACTTCTGGTGCGGCCTGTATCGCCAGCATGTAATGGCCAGCCGCTTGCATGATGTCGCCATTTTGCAAGAGCGCTTCCGCCATCAAAGCCAGTGACATGGCATCGTTAATGTCAGCTTCCAGTGCATGTTCCAAGCATGTGACGGCTTGTTCCGGGTCGTTACGCAGGCCGTGAACGATAGACAGCGTACGCCATGCGGCGGCAGTTGGTTTAGTGTCGATAGATTTTTTTAACAGTGTCTCTGCATCATCAAGTTTTTGGTCGTTGATAAGAGCCATAGCTTTTTCAGCAATGTCGTGTTGCACAGAATCTTTATTCTTGTTGCGCTTGAGCAGACCTGACAGGTTAATCATTTTTTCCTCGCCGTTGTATGTGTTTCAATGCGTATTTTGCGGGCATTCCATGGGCCGGGCCAGACTTCGGGCTTGCCTTTGCGCCGGGTTCTGATAGCGCCTAACGGAATGTTTTCGGCCCACAATATGCGGCCAGGGCCTTTGGCCGTACCATGCATGGAGATATGGCTGTGCAGACCGGTATAGCCAAACATTTCTTCGCACGGTAAAAAGACCGCTGCGCCGGAGTGGTTTGTGTCGCGCAGCTTTCTGCCTTTTTTTGATTGCCCGACAGCGCCGACAACGGAAACGGCGCACATTAACTCGATGGCGCGGGCCTTGGCGCAGTCGAAAACGCGGTGGTAGCCAGATGGTTTTTCTGTCATAGAGGGCACAAGCAGCAGATCTATATCTGCATGGGCAAGTTTATGCACCAGCGCGGGCATTTCAACATCAAGGCAGATTAAAACGGCCATGTTAAAACCTTTCCACTGGAAAATACGTACCGTATGCCCGGTATTCAGGTCCCATGATTTCGGGTCCATTTCAAATGGCGTGAGAACCAGTTTGTCGTGGTGGGCAGGTTTTTTGTTTGGGAATAAAACCCAGCTCCGGTTCAACATTTTACCACGCGCCGCCCACGGCATGGAACCGGCGACAAGAGCCACGCCGCTTTCCGTGACGGCGTCTTGCAATAGCGGCAAGGCTTGCATGGATTTCTCTGCGCACCATGCCAGTTCTTGCGTGGGCTTTAACGTTGCGGGTGCAAAGTGCATCCAGCTTTCACTGATGTATTCAGGCATGATGAACATATCCATGCCGCGCTTTTCTGCTTGCAGCAACAGTCGCCGTATTTGTGCGCACCATGTTTCAAGCGAATCGTAGCGATGCGCCATATTGGCGGCCCAGTGGGCGATGGAAAGGGCGTCTTTTTTTGACATAAGTAAAAACTCCGCAATGCCTCCCATGTTATTAGCTGGCGGCGATCACCTTTCGCAATAGTTAAAGGCAGCTTTTGCGTGCCGTGATCTTGATTGGCCCCCCCATTTTTTGTAAAAAGCGCACAGTTTTATGTCATTGAAGCGATTCGCTTAAGGAGGGCACGTGCGTTGGCACAGGGTAAGAGTCTGGAAATTGTAAATGTTGATGCCGGTCAGCCGGGGCAAATGGATTTGCTGCGACAGGCGTATGACCAGATTTTTGTACCTGCCTTTAAGGAAGAAGAACGCGAAACGCTCGAAAAGCTAACAGAGGTTTTAGAGGGGAGATGCCCCGGTTCTCGTGCCGTGATTAATGTTTTGGGCACAGACTTGCAATCTCCCCACGCGTGCGTGGTTAAGGGGCTGGCCGTCGCTTTTTATTACGAGAAAAGTAATACGGGGCTTTTGGCCTATAATGCAATTGATCCGGTTCACCGTGAAAAAGGCCTTGGCAAGCTGATGGTGAACAGCCGTATTGAATCTTTGCAAAAAATGGCACGTGACAATGGAAAAACGTTATCCGGCGTTTTTGTCGAGATACAAGACCCTTATAAAGTGCCCCCCGGCGAAGCTTTGTTTGACCCCGTAAAACGCCAGAAGATATTTGAGCATTGGGGCGCGCGCGTCATACCTGTTGATTACGTTTCACCCCCTATTAATGACAGCGATTATTACGAAGATGATCTTCTTTTATTAAGCTATCCCGTAAACGGTCGTCATCCCGGCCCCAAAGAGACAGAGGCGTATTTGCGCGATTTGTATCATGACGGTCGAAATGGCGCGGTTGCCGAAAACGATTACCATTTTGTAAACATGCAAAAACAACTGGCAGGCTGGACCCCGCCGCCCGTAAACGATAACAACAAAAAGCCGGGATACGCCAAGTCTTTGCCGCCGTGCAAGCTTGTACTTTGACCTTGTTGCTGTTTGCTGGTAAACAGGCAGGGTTATTCATCATTTAAGGAGTGATATGATGGTGCCGTCCTTTCTTTTGGAGCAGTCCTTTCTGATATTGGCTCTGGCAGCGGTTTCTGCTGGCGTGGCAGGTGGTTTCTTTGGTGCGCGTGCAGCGGGGTGGGATGATCGTGTGGAACGGCAGCGCGCGCAGCTTTGTGCAGCAAACGTCTTTATTGCCGATATGGCCGCCCTGATGGGGAAATTGATGAACATGCGCAAGGAATACGCCGCCCCCGCCGCGACAGAGGCAGAGGAATTGCGCCGTGCACTGGAAAATGCGTCGAAAACCGGAGGGAGTGCCCATGCGGCAGTTTCCGTGAACGTCGAGATTTGGCCGGAGTGGTATTTTTCGTCCTGCGGCAGCAGCGAAAGGCTGACAGCCCTTTTTGCCGAAGAGCTGGATACCGTCCAACTGGTGCGGCATTTGGAGTATAACTTGGCTGAATTGAATCATCTAATTCGCCAGCGCAATGCCGTTATGCTGGATATGAACCGCGTGCAAAAACAGCGCGGCAGCTTGCCTGTTGAGGGGCTGAACATGTATCTGCGTTACGCCGATATGATTGCGCGCAATGTGGAAGAAAATATTTTCTTCATCGATCGCGCCCTTGAGAAAGTGCAAACTGCCGCCCGCCGCGTTCTGCCGCGTGATATGGTGCGCAAGGTTGCGCAACTTGATTTAAAGGCGGACGCGCAAGCCATGATGCCGCCTAAGGACTTTATCAAAGGTATTGTGAAGCCTGCAGCCTGAGGGCGATCAGGCGACCATGCGGATGGTGTGCGAGATAAACCGCGCTGTTTGTTTTTCCCAATACGCGGCCTTGGCCATATTCATTTTGTTTCGATCTTCTTCCTGTGCGGCGCGCATGCGCTGCAGCAGTGTTGTCGGGTCGGTATTAGGGGCTTGGTCGGGCTGGTAATGCTGGGCGACGACCGGCGGCAGGATAGAGGTTGGCCCCGGTAGCGGCCTGTCGTCCTTGAACGCGAATTCTGATGCGAAACCGCCCCAGCGTACCAGCATGTTCTTGCCGCCGTGGATGTTGGGCATGCGTCCGTGCCATGTTTCGTTCAGGAAGAAGTAAAGCCCGCCGGGGCGGCCTTTTAGTTCTACACGTGAATCGCGGAACTGATCCTTAAAACGGGAGTTGATAACGCACATCTTTTCGACAACAGGGTTTAGGAATTTGATTCTTTTTCTTTTGTCGTGAACATATTTCTGGCCGGCAAGGCAGTTATCCGAGAAAACAAAATCGAATTGGGGGCTGTATCCCCGCCAATGCGTGCCCTTCATGACGCCTGTCCCGCCGGAAAGATCGGGGCTGAAGTCGTCAAAAAAGATGCCAAAAGCAAATTCGCCGGTGGAATCCCGGTGCCATTGGTGCGGAATTTGAAAATCGTCTATGTAATCATTCGCGCCGGTTGCGCGGCGGACGATATCGGCGCGGATGCGGAAGCGTTCCCCAATGACGCGTCGGGTGAATTCCTTGATCTCAGGATCGGTGAAAACACGCTCAAAGAATGTGCGCAGGCCGGGGCTTTGCCACAGCGAATGCATGATGGAATGAATGACAGGCGTTAAGGTGGAATACGTATTGCCTTCTTCGGTGAAACGGCGAACGCCAAGCTTGTTTTCTTCCCTGTGGGCGACATCCGCGTCCATGATTGCTTCCAGCTCTTTGCGCACGGACATGACGTCGTCGAGCGGGAAATAATCTTCGATAATGAAATATCCGTCCTTTTCGACTTTTTCGGCCAGCTCTACGCCTTTGAAATCGGCACCGTTAAATGCTGTCATGTTCCCTGCTCCTGATTGTGTGGTATTCAGGAAGAAGATTTAGCAGGTTTTCGTAACAAAAATCAAGGGGGTGGAGTGCGCGTGATTGTGGAAATCATCCGCCCTTGCGCTTGCGCAAGGTTTCCAAAAGGCTGGAGACCTCGCCGCCATTTCTTTGAATCACAGCCGCGAATTCATTGCGTTGCGTGATAAGCATGCTGACGTTTTCCACCTGCACATCGATGACTTTTAATTTTCCGTTTTTATGGCGTACTTGCCAGTCCACATTGACGGGGGGGCCGTCTGTTTGCAGAATTTTGCTGTTCACAATGAAATCGCGCTTTCCGATTGGGCGCGATTTTCCCACTTCCAAAGATTGGCCAGAATATTCACCAAAGCGGCTGGCATAGGTGGATACGATCATGTCTTCGAACAAGCCCATATATTCCGACTGTTCCGCGCTGGTGGCGGTCTTCCAGTGCGTGCCCAGCGCAAAACGCCCAATGGTCTTGATGTCAAAATATTTGCGCAGCAGGTTGCGCGTTCTGTCTTCCCGCGCTTTTGGGGGCAGGGATTTGTCTGTCAATGAAGACAGCGCGGTATCTCCCAAAGATTGCACGAAAGCCATCGCAGATGCCGTATCCGCCGCGCCAGCAGGGGCGGTGATAAACAGCAGGCATGAAAAAGCAATCAGGGCAAGGCGGTTGAGCATGCCGGGTATCCTTTAAACAGAGTTATTCATCGTAATCCGGAATGACAGGTGTTGTGGGCGCGTCAGGATTTTCATTGTGGATAAGCGCGCGCCGTTTTTGCGCATAGGCACTGCGCACGGCGGCATAATAATCAAGGCTGTTGCGTCTTAGGTCTGCGATCGCATCAAGGAGCTGCGCCCTGTTATCAAGGCCCTCAACCGCGTTGCGTGTATAATAGACCCAATCACGCCCTGTTTTGTGGGTCCAGATGCGCAAAGGATCGCCATAGGCTTCCGCTGTGGTGCCGATAATATCACGCGCAGAACTGGGGCCGATCACAGGCAGGACAAGGTAAAAACCATCGCCCATGCCCCAGACGGCCAGTGTCTGACCCAGATCTTCTTGTTGGTAAGCAAGGCCGTTCATGCCCGCCACATCGACAAGGCCGCCGATACCGGCTGTGGTGTTGATAAGAAAACGGGCCGTGGCAACGCCAGCCCCGTTAATGTTGCCTTGCAAAAGGCTGTTGGCCACAAGGAAGGGGCTGCGCAGGTTGCGCATGAAGTTTCTGATACCTGTTTGTGCAAAAGGCGGCACGAATGTGCTGTAGACATAGGCGACAGGTTCGATCAGGACGATATCGAGCGCGTTGTTAAACGTGAAGACAGCACGGTTCACAGGCTCCAGCGGGTCGTTGATGCTAGATGTTTTCATGCCGGTATGCGGGTCGACTGACCGCGCACAGCCGGTGGCCGTGACTGTCGCGCCCAGCGTTATTGCAATCGCCAGCGTGAGCGACAGGATTTTTTTTGCCGGTTGTGTTGTGCATCGTGTCATGGCGGACCCTGCTGATTCTGAACGGTTTTGATCCCGTTTGCCTTTATAGTCTAAATGCTTCTCTTTACTCAATCGTTAACATGCCGTTACAAAAAGTATTTTTTTGTCAGCCATCTTCCATATGCAGTAAAGCCGTGATGCCCAAAAGAGTGCCGACAACGGCAGGCGTCCAGGCAGCCAGAAAGACCGGGATTTTCTGGGAAGCGCCGAAAGCGCCCAGAATGGACTCCATGAAGAATACAAAGAAACCGGTGGCGGCGCCAAGGGCGACCATGATGCCGGTACCCCTGAATCTTGGCGGGCGTAACGAAAATGTCGCAGCCAGCAAAACCATGGCGGCAAACAGAAGCGGCTGGGCCAGCAGTGATTGGAAATGAATGCGCAGGCGCGTGGAGGGAAAGCCTGTTTCTTCCATAATTTTAACGTAGCGCGGTATATTCCAGAATGAAATCATGTCGGGATCGGCAAAGGTGTCTTCAATTTTGCGGGCTGTCAGCTCCGTTGGAATATGAACACCCGTTTCCGTTGCTGTGCCGCCTCTGGTATTGACCAGCGCGTCTTTCACGTCCCAATAGCCGTCTTTCAGCCAGGTTTCGGGGCTGTCGATGCGGCTTTTGAAGTTGTCCCGGTCATCGAAGGTATAGACGGTCACGTTATCCATCCGCCATTGTTTTTGGTCCAGCGTGCTGGCGTGCAAAAGCGCGTAACCGTCTTCGGCGGGCTGGCGCAGCCAAATCCCTGTTTGCGATACGGAGACAAGGTTGCTGTTCTTGCGAAAGTACACTGTTTCCATCTGCCGGAATTTTGACAGCGTTGCGGACGCGATGGGATTGACGATGCCCGTGGCCAGCGCGCCGACGCAAATCGCGGCCAGAACGACAGGGCCTAAAAATTGCCAGACCGATAATCCTGCAGACCGCATAATCACAAGCTCTTGCGTGCGGTTGAGTTTCCAGCAGGTGTGTATTGCACCAAAAAGGATGGCAAAAGGGAACAGGATTTCACCGGTATAGGGGAGCTTCAGTGCCGCCATGATAAGGGCGATATTCAGCGTTGCGGCCTCTTGGTTGGCAGCACGGCGCAAAAGCTCGCCAAATTCAAACACGAAAATAATGGCCATCAATATCAGCGTTAGCCCTATAAAACTGGTGATAAATGTTTTGCTGAGGTAGCGCGACAGGCGCGTGGGGGCGATCATGCAAGAGCCTCCGTTTGCTTGCGGCGCAGGTTGCGTAGCGTTGACATCAATGTCTGTTCCCCCCGAAAGCTGAGCAAATAGAGCGCGCCTGCAGGCGGCAGCAGTGTGAACGCGTAAAGAAGATAGACCGCCGCGAAATGCGTTTTCATGGCGTTGATTGTCAAAAGGCTCGTGCTTTGCATGGCGACGACAAGCAGGGCGGCGGCAAGGATTTTTTTGCGCTGGCCACGCCGGTTGAAAGACCCCAGGAGCAGAACGGACAACGCGATGGCTGTAAAGCCCAGCGCATTGAAGGGGGAGAGGATGCGGCGGTGGAATTCCGCAAGGAAGGCATCCTTGCGCAGCCGTTCGCGTTCGTCTGTCATGTCGGGCTGTAAAAGTTCGGTCAAGGTGCGTTCATTGGCTTCCCGCCAGTGCACAAAGCCGCTTTCGCCAAAGTTTTTGATCTCGATTGTGTATTTCGAGAAATACAGCTTGGTCAGCGCGTTTTTGCGCCTGTCCATCTGGTGGCGCATCCCGTCATAAACGATAATGGTGGGCAGCTCGCCGTCCATGACGATGCGGCCTTTTTTGGCGGTGATGGTGACGGGTGGTTTTTCCTTGTCCCGCGTGTCGTGGATCATCAGGCCGTAAAGATCGCCTGCAGAGTCGCGGCGGCGCAGATAAACGGTGAGATCATCACCAAACGTATTGAACACGCCTTCGCGCAGCAAAAAGGCGGAATACTGCGCTTTCACCGTTTCGCGCAGGTAAATGAGCTGTCCTGTGCTTTTGGGGGAAATGTAACTGGTTAGCGATAACAGGATCAGCGTCAGCACGCCCGCCACAACCAGCGCGGGCCGTGCCAGTGATAAATGGTTGATGCCGCAGGCGCGCATGACAATCAGTTCGTTGTCGACGGTCAGGCGGTTATAGGTGAACAAAACGGCGATGACGAGCGACAACGGCAGGATAATTTCCAAAAACCGTGGCAGCGAGAGGATGACAAGTTTTAAGAACAGGGATGGCGGCGCATCGGAGCTGGCCACGATTTCCAACAGCTTCAATGACTGCGTCAGCCAGATCACGGCCGTCAGCGTCACGACGACAAAGGCCGTGACGATAAGGAGATTACGAATAAGATAGCGTGTAATTAGCATGGGCAGGACTCCCTGCCATATATAAGGTATCCGGCGGTGAAGCTCAATATCCCGTAAAAACCTGTCAGGGTGACATATTCCTGCCGGGCGCTTTTCGCGTGGTGGGCGCAGGGCGGTCATCTTCGATAATAGTACGTGCGGCCTCGATCAGCGAGTGGCACAGGCGCGCGCCTTCGGGCAGCGTGGGTTGATTGTCTTGCGCGGCGTGGAAGAAACCGGGAACACCGGGTTGGGGTTCAATCAATATAGCCTTCATGCCTGCCGCTGTAGAGGGAAGGATATCTGATTTCATACTGTCGCCGATCATAAGCGCTTCATCGGGGCGCAGGCCTGTTTTCCGTAGGGCGGTTTCAAAGACAGCTTTGTCTTTGGAGGGCACGACATGCAGGCTCTTGATCTTGTCGCGGAATGGAAGGTGCGAGAAACGGTCTGCCTGCACCTTGTCATTGCCAGAGGTGATGATGTGAAGTTCATAGCCCTCTGCCGCCAGTTGGGAAATAGCTTCGGGAACGCCGGGTTTGACATTGGCGACGGTATTGAAGATGGAAGATGCAAACCCCCGCACAACAGCGGTGTTGCTTTCTCCTGCCTGTTCAGGCGCCAAGTCTTTGAGTACGGCCGCAAAGCTGGAGGGCATGCGCTCAATCGACAGGCCGTGAAGCTTGTACATATCCTTGTCGATTCGGTTGAAGGTGTCCTGCACTTTTTCAGGGGGGTGGCCAAAGTGAGCCATGAAACCGCGCAGGTGCGCGACAGCGTTTTCATAGAGCACGTTTGTTGCGATGAGCGTGTCGTCCATGTCGAGGAAGATGGCTTTGGGCATCTGGTGGCTCCCGTTTTTGCGTTGCGTAAATCTGGTATGGAAATACAGGTGCGGCGCGCAAGAGTCAATGCTAGACATAACTTTTATATTACGAAAAATAAGTGGGCGTGGCATATGTTACGACTGAAGGGCTGTTTGAGGGGAAAGAAAGGAGGGGAGGGGTTTGATGGGAATTGGTCAGGGGAATCGCGCTGCGTTGCATGGAACGTTGCGCGCGATGATTGCAAGTTTTTTTTCTGCATGCAGGCGCAATAAATAGGGTTGTCGCGACTCCCTCCAGTGGGTAGCCTTGAATCACCACAACATCTCAAGAGAATACTTCAGCGAAAGGGGCGGGGCAGTATGCGCATCGAGCTTTGCGGGCCGTTGGGCGTTGGCAAGACGACACTGGCGGAAAAAATTGCACGCTACTATGGCTGGCAGCATGTAACAGAGCCTGTTGAAACCCACCCCTTCCTTTCAGATTTTTATGACGCGCCGTCCGAATACGGCTTTGAAAAAAACCTCTTCTTCCTTTTAGACTATCTCCACCAGATCAAGCGCCTTGGCAACAGCGGCTGCGTTTTCGACCATTCCGCCGTGGTGCACCGGGCCTATGCCTCGCGTCACGCAGTGGGCAGTTATGAACGCCCCGTTTTCTATTCCCTTGATCGCGTGATCGAAGCGGCGGGTGCGCCTGATTTGTTGGTTAATCTTGTCTGCCCGCCCGAAGAGATTATGCGCCGCATTATGCAGCGTGGGCGTACGTTCGAATCCAAGGTTGATATTCGTTATGTTGAGGCCCTGTCTGCCGCCGTGCAAAAAGAAGTACAGGCCGTATCGCATTATATCCCTGTTATTGATATTGATGCGGGGGCTTATAATTTTGAATCCTCTGAAGAGGATACGGCAGAGGTGATCCGCCAAATTAAAAGCCGCCTTTCGGTGCCCGATGTCATGTCGCATGTCCGGGGCAAAATTCCGGCTTAACAGGGCCGTTTTATTCTGTAGAATAGTGGCCAGATTGGATGCTTGTTTCACAATGTCACAGAACACCTTTGGCCATCTTTTCCGTTACACCACATGGGGCGAAAGCCACGGCCCGGCGATTGGCTGCGTGGTTGATGGCATGCCGCCGCGCCTTGATTTGGATGAAGCTTTTATCCAGTCCTTTCTGGATAAAAGAAAGCCAGGGCAAAGCCGCTATACCACCCAAAGGCAAGAAGCCGATAAAGTTGAAATTTTATCCGGCGTGTTCGAGGGCAAAACAACAGGAACGCCCGTCAGCCTTTTGATCCGCAATACCGATGCACGGTCAAAAGATTATTCCGAAATCATGGATAAGTTTCGTCCGGGCCATGCCGACTTCACTTACGATGCGAAATACGGTGTGCGTGATTATCGTGGTGGCGGACGTGCCTCGGCACGTGAAACGGCTAGCCGCGTGGCCGCAGGCGCATTGGCGCGAAAGGTTCTGGGCGATGCGGTGACAGTGCGTGCCGCCGTTATCCAGATCGGCCCCCATGCTATCGACCGCGAGAACTGGGATTGGGCCACCGTAGAGGATAACGCCTTTTTTGCGCCTGATCCTGAAATTGTGCCGGTCTGGGAAGGGTTTTTGGATGGCGCGCGCAAGAACGGTTCCAGCGCAGGTGCGGTGGTCGAGGTTGTGGCATCCGGCATTCCGGCAGGTCTGGGGGCGCCTGTTGCTGATAAGTTGGATGCGGATATTGCAAAAGCATTAATGGGCATTAACGCTGTTAAAGGCGTTGAGATTGGCGCGGGCTTTGAGGCGGCGCTGCTGTCTGGCGAGGGAAATGCCGACCGTATCCGCATGAAGGGCGGCAAACCGCATTTCCTGTCCAATAATGCAGGCGGCATACTGGGTGGGATTTCGACAGGGCAGGATATTGTAGCCCGCATGGCGTTCAAGCCGACCAGTTCCATTTTAACGCCTGTCGAAACAATTGATAAAAACGGCAACGAAACCGATATCCGTACCAAGGGCCGTCATGATCCCTGCGTCGGTATTCGCGGTGCGCCCGTGGCTGAAGCTATGCTGGCGATTGTGCTGGCTGACCATTTGCTGCGTCATCGCGGGCAGTGCGGCGCGTGATGCGCGAAAAGCAAAACTTTCATATTCTTACAGGGTGTTCCGGTGGGGGAAAATCGACACTGCTGACCGCTTTGCAGCAGCGGGGCATTTTGTGTGTGTCCGAAGCGGGGCGTGACATTGTGCGTCGACAGGAAATGATTGGCGGCGAAGCCGTGCCGTGGAAAAATGGTGCGTTGCTGGGTGAAATGATCCTGACGCACAATATTCATAATTTTGAAAGCGTAGCAGAAGAAGCCCGGCCTGTTATTTTTGATAGAGGCATTCCCGAAGCAGTGTCTTATTGCAGCCCGCCTGCGCTACATCATCTAAAGGCAGCGGCTTTGTGCCGCTATAACAAGCGTGTCTTTGTCGTGCCGCCATGGCAGGAGATATTTGTGCAGGATGCCGAACGCAAACGCAGTTTCGATGATGCCGTGCGTGAATATCATGCGCAGAACGAAGCCTACATAGCATCGGGATATACCTTGCTTGAAATACCCAAGCTAGATGTGGATAGGCGCGCGGATTTTATTATGGCCCGCCTTGAGGGCGATTGTTAAAAATCAGTCTCTTTTCTGTCTTTCTTCATGCAAGAAAACCGATTCGCAGCGTATTTTTGAACAACGCAAAAGATTCCGGCAAAGGTATGGTGGCCCATGTTTCCGGAATGATTTTGCAAGCTTTTGATATTCATGAAGAGAGCGTTGCCTCAAAGAAATGACTCGACTCTTATCCACAGAATCAACAGACTATGAATCGAGGAACACCAGCCGTGCCCTTTATTCAGGTTTCCGGATGGTGCGTCCCCAATACTTCGCTTCGATGATCTGCCCCGCGTTCTTGTAAAAGGCGCGGGGTCTTTTTTTTTTGTGTATGTTCTCCACTGTAACTGCAAATTCCGTGTCGTTCAACAGGGAATGATGCGTTAGAATGCAAAAACAATTTTCTTTCGTCATGAAATAAAAACGAAGAGGGAACGCATGGCTTATTCACCGCAGCGCCGCAAGGAAGACAGAGGCACGGGCCGTTTGTGGGCTTTCTTCAGTCGGTTTTTTATTGTTATCGGTATCGCGACGACAATTTCAACGGCGCTTATTGTCGCGACGATTTCAAGGGCGGCATCGTACCAGCCGCCTGCGTTGCCCGATACGATTGTTTTGACCTATACATTTAAAAAGGATCTGGCTGAAGTCGCGGGTAAGCCATCGTTCAGCCAGCCGTTATTGCGCCCAGTGACAACGCTGCATGAAATTACAGATGCTCTGCACGCGGCGGCGAAAGACCCGCGTGTGAAGGGGTTCCTTGCCAAGCTGGAAGACCCGGCCTTGTCACTGGCGCAGATACAAGAACTGCGCCATGCCGTAAAAGCTTTTCGCGCTTCGGGCAAGTTTACATGGATTTATGCAGATAGTTATGGCGCAACATCCTCTGGCCTTGGCGGGTATTACTTGGCTGCTGCGTTTGACCAAATCTGGCTGCAGCCTGTCGGCGCGGTCAGTATTGGCGGCATATCGGCGGAAGTGCCTTTCTTTAAAGGGCTTTTTGACAAGGTTGGCGTGACGGCGGAATTTGCGCATCAGGGCCGTTACAAATCCGCACCGGAAAGCCTGACGCAAACAGGCATGTCTGCGCCGACGCGTGAAAACATGTCGGGCTTGATTGGCGATTTATCACGCCAGATCAAGGAGGGCATTGCGCTGGATCGTAACTTTACGCCGCAAGATGTGTCTGGCCTATTGGCCCGCGCCGTCTTCGTTGATAAAGAAGCCTTGTCGGAAAAGCTGGTCGACAAGATCGGCTATGTTGATGAAATGGTGGATGAAGCCCGCACGATATTGCGTGGCGCAAAAATGAAGGCACCGGATGAAGGGGATCCGGGCGGTGATAACCACTTTGTTGAATTGACAGGTTATTCCTTTCTGGCGGATGAGGCGACATCTGCCCATGGCGTTGCAGGGTTTGTGACAAACCTGATGCGCCGCAGCGCACCACCCGGCACGTATCGCGACAAAGCCAAGATCGCGCTGATCTATGGTGCGGGGGATATCATGCCCTTTGCGCGGGCGGGGACGACGTATGCGCTGGGATTGTCAGGCAACGTGATGGCGGCGGATAAAATCAAAGCCGCCTTTGAAGAAGCCATGGACGATGAAGACGTTGCCGCCGTTGTCTTCCGCATAGATAGTCCGGGCGGCGCGCCTGCGGCGGCGGAAACCATTCGCCATGCGATGGCACGGATGCAGAAAAAGGGTCGCCCCGTTATTGTGTCGATGGGCAGTTATGCAACGTCCGGCGGGTACTGGATATCCAGCACGGCGGATAAAATTGTGGCGCAACCCGGCACGATTACGGGATCGATCGGCGTTTTTGGCGGAAAAATGGAATTTTCGCGGCTGGCTGACAAGCTGGGTATTGAAGTGGAGGCGATCAGCGAAGACCCGCATGCGCGGATGTGGTCATCGACCAAGCCCTTTAGCAAGGCGGAATTTGCAAAATTCGATCATCTTTTGGCCCGTGTATACGATGCTTTTCTGGAACGTGTCGCCGAAGGGCGCGGTATTGATTCCAAAGATATATCGAAAGTCGCAGAGGGGCGGGTCTTTACGGGCGCGCAGGCCGAAAAGATAGGCCTTGTCGATGCGCTGGGTGGATTGGATGTTGCGATTGCCTTGGCCAAGACGGAAGCGAAAATGGATGTGAATGTCAATGTGCCCGTTGTGCGCTTCCCGCCACGGAAATCGGCGTTTGAAATGTTTTTGTCCTTGGCGTTGGAAGGCTCTGGCGCTTCAGCGCCGTCTTACCAGTTGACGGCAGCGGATATGGCGGTTTTGCTGAAAGACGGTCTGGAGGTGCGTAACAGCCAGATATTACGTTTGCCTGATGTTGATATTATTCACTAAACGGCGTTTTTACGCTGCGTATAACGGTTGACCTTGCCCCGCGAAAAGGGCATCTTTCCGCCTGAGAGGTCATTTTTATATAGAAAAAGAGGACATTATGCCCGCACAAACTGCAGAAAAAAACGCCCCCCAGTCCGTCGCGCACAAGGATATGGCGAATGCCATTCGCGCCCTGTCGATGGATGCGGTGCAAAAAGCCAATTCCGGCCACCCCGGCATGCCGATGGGCATGGCCGATGTGGCAACGGTTTTGTTCACGCAGTTTTTAAAGTTTGACCCCTCCGCACCGCTGTGGCCGGACCGTGACCGTTTTATATTGTCGGCAGGTCATGGTTCAATGCTGCTGTATGCGCTGGGCTATCTGACAGGGTACGAAAAAATGACGCTGGAGGAAATTAAGAAGTTCCGCCAGATTGGTGCGCTGACGGCCGGGCATCCGGAAGTGATGCCGGAAATCGGCGTTGAAACCACAACAGGCCCGCTGGGGCAGGGCATTTCCAATGCCGTTGGCTTTGCGCTGGCCGAACGTTTAATGCATGCCCGTTACGGCGGTGATCTGGTCAATCACTACACCTATGTTATTGCAGGTGACGGTGATATGATGGAGGGGATTAGCCATGAAGCCTGCTCGCTTGCCGGGCATTTGGGTCTGGGCCGTTTGATTGTTCTTTATGATGACAACGGCATTTCCATTGATGGCCCAACATCGTTGTCTTTCACTGATGATACCAAAAAGCGTTTTGAATCTTACGGCTTTGAAACCTTTGATGTTGACGGGCACGACCCGGATGCTGTTGCCAAGGCGATTTCTGCTGCACAACTGAATACCGAGAAACCCAGCTTGATTTGTTGCAAGACAAAAATCGGCTATGGCGCGCCGACCAAGGCAGGCACCGCGAGCAGCCATGGCGCGCCCTTGGGCGATGACGAAATTAAAGGTGCACGCGAAGCTTTGGGGTGGACGCATGCACCTTTTGATGTGCCGGACGATGTTTTGGCAGCATGGCGCGATGCAGGGCGGCAATGGCAGGGCGAGCGCAAAAACTGGCAGGCGCGCCACGATGCATTGGACGCTGCAAAGCGTGTGGCCTTTGATCGCGCCCTGAAAGGGGATGTGTCCAGTGTTGTTACGGATGTGATCGGCAACTTTAAAAAGAAAATGTCTGAAGAGGCGCCGAAAATTGCAACGCGTGCCGCCAGCGGCAAGGTTTTGGAACAACTTGTGCCTGCATTGCCGGAATTAATCGGCGGCTCTGCAGATTTGACGGGGTCCAACCTGACATTGGTCAAGGATATGGGCGGTGTTGCAAAAGATAATTTTAAAGGCAGCTACGTTTATTACGGCGTGCGTGAGCATGCGATGGCGGCGATGATGAATGGCATGGCGCTGCACCGGGGCATCATCCCCTATGGCGGCACATTCTTGACGTTCACGGATTATTGCCGTCCGTCCATTCGCCTGTCGGCCTTGATGAAGCAGCGCGTTGTTTATGTGATGACGCATGACTCGATTGGCCTTGGTGAAGATGGCCCGACGCACCAGCCGGTCGAACATCTGGCGGCGTTGCGCTGCATTCCGGGCGTTTTGGTCTTCCGCCCTGCGGATGTTATTGAGACAGCGGAATGCTGGCAGGCTGCGCTGGATGCGGTGTCCGCGCCCTCTGTTTTGGCATTAACCCGTCAGGGGCTGCCAACACTGCGCAGAACGCATACGGATGAAAACCTGTCTGCGCGTGGGGCCTATGTGCTGCACGAAGATGAAAAAGCGGCTGTGACCATCTGGGCAACAGGTTCAGAAGTCGAGATTGCCGTGAACGCGCTGGAGCTTTTGCAAAAAGATGGCATTGCGGCACGTATCGTTTCCGCGCCGTGCCTTGAGCTGTTTACGCAGCAGGATGATAAATACAAAGCTGCTGTCCGTGGCACGACAAAAGTGAATGCGGCTGTTGAAGCCGCTGTGCGGCAGGGCTGGGATGCCTTCATCGGGCATGATGGCGTGTTTGTCGGCATGAACAGCTTTGGCGAATCCGCGCCGTACCAAGACCTCTATGCACATTTCGGTATTACGGCAGAAAATCTGGCGGCAGAGATTAAGAAGCGGGTTTAGGGAAGCGTTTCTTGCGAAGTTAAGCGATCTTGATACGTTATAGCAAAGCCGACAGAGGGGTCGGCAAAGAATGTTATTGCCTGAAAAGGAATTACCAAAGTTTCCCGTATGTTGTTAAACCGCAGCGTAATAGTTATTTCACTATGATCTGAGTGCTCGATCATGAATTCATGCTGTAAGGCAATGGTAAAGGTATCAGGATGTTTTTTTGCAAGACTTCTTTTTAACCTTTCGCTTGTCCTTATGTCTTGTGTGCGTATCGAGATGTAGAAATACTGGCCGGGTTTCAATGATGATGGGTCTGTAACCCCCTTAAGGCATATGGCAGGAATTCGCTCACTGTCTTTTTTTTCTAATGTCTGTTTCAATTCTGGATATCTTTCATATATAGCGGGCCAGTCGGGCTGTTCCTTGAAAACAGAGGTCGGCCCTTTGTAGAAATACGAAAAAACCAAGCCCCCCGCCAAAAAGCAGAGAGCCACAATCAGGTTTAAGTGATGGAATATTTCTTCCATGCGGGTTTTGGCCGGAAACTACGTTCCCGTTTCATCCACCAGTTCATCCAAAATCTGGTTGAGCTGGGCGGGCATAAAGGGTTTTGCGAGAACTTTGTCAGCGCCCGCGTGGCTCGCCATGCGCAAAAAGCTCATGTTTTTGGACGCACCGCCGCCGGAAATGGCGACAATCTTTGTTTCCGGTTGAACCTCGCGAATTTCACGGATGGTTTCGATGCCCTCTTTCTTGGGCATCAGGATGTCGGTAATGACCATAAAGGGCAGGTTTTGCTTGAACAGGTCAACCCCTTCATCCCCATCATGTGCTTCAACGACCTCAAAGCCTCTTTTTTCCAAAATTTTTTTGATGACAGTACAAATCAGCTCGTCATCGTCTATGACCAGTATGCAGTTTTTGAGCATGCGCGTCTTAATCTCCTTCATTCTGGACTATATCAGAACTTGGCGGAGACACCTAACATAACGTTGCGCTCAACTTTGGGGGACGTCGTGTGACGGACTTCCTCGTGGTTGAGTTCCTGCCCTGAGATAGAGAAGGTTACGTTATCCGTGAATTTGTAGGCGGCACGGCCTGCCAAACCAATCGCACCACCCGCGGGCAGGCGTGCTGTGGAGAAGGCAACCGGGTTGTTCATTTTGTATTCCGATGTGTAGTTGGCGTACAAATCGGCCTCGTACTTGCCCTTGGTGAAGCCGATATGGGCATTCAGGATGTGCGTGGGGGTTCCTTTGTCTCCGCTATAGTCGGACCCGCCGGCTGCAACGTTATCCCAGACGCCTTGCAGGATGTAGTTGGCATCCCAGCGCCAGTTTTCGCCGATGGTGCCCTTGACGCTGTTTTCCCAGCCAACGGTTTGTGAATCGCCAATGTTGGCTTCAGAAAGCAATGGGAATGCAAAGTTGACGCCCTGATAGAAGATATTTTCAGAGGTTTGGAAGAAGACGCTGGAGCTGACGCCGCCGTTAATCTGTTCTACATCTCGATCATAACCAATTTCGTAGTTTGTCACGATCGTGGGCTGCAGGAACGGCGAGCCGATGTAGAACAGGCCGGGAACCAGTGCGCCAATATCAAGGTGAATACCAAAGTCAATCAAGGTCGGCATCTGGATACCGCGTGCTGTCATCAGGCGCAACGTATCCTTTTCCGTGGCGTTCCAGACAAGACCGCTGTTATAGGAGACTTCCGTTGCGCCCTTGTCAAAGAAAGCGTTGTTGGGAAATGGCGATGGTGCCGCCAACGGTACGCCACGGCGGTTCAGAAACCAGTGTTCCAGCCGCACGCCGTTGGACCATGCCAGATCATCGCGCATTTGCCAATTCCATGCGCCGCTGGCGGACAACGTTTTCATTTCGATCGCCGCGTTCGGTCCCCAGAATGTCGCGCTTTGTGCCGTGTTGTCGCGGAATTCACCCTGCAGGCGGAAGCGGTGGTCATTCCCAACCTGGAAGATGTTTGAGACCTGAAAGACATCAATAATATTTTGAACATTCCCGGTGAATGTGGGGCCAAGTGTTTTATCAAGGTCGTTGCGATACGCCGTGAAGTCCAAAATGCCAATTTCAGTCGGCACTGTATAAGAGGCCTTGATGCTGTTCGTCCAGTATTTAGAGAAATACAGCGAGTAAGCTGGTGTATATTCCGTGCGGTCGTTGTTCGAGCGCGAAAGTTCAAGGCGCAACTTGGCATCGTTATCAAACTGGTATATGCCATCGAAGTTTATGGCTTTTTGGTCCGGGTGCCGCGTGCCTGCGGGCAAGGCGTTGTTGAATTCGTCAGCATTCATAAAGCCTGTGGAAATACGCGCCGCAATCTTGCCTTCATGGTTATAGGTGTATATGCCATAGGCCTCGCGGTGGCCGTGCGCGCCGTATCTTGCCCCGGCTTCCTTGATATCGTCATAGAGGGGGTTAAAGGTCACGATGTTGACAACACCCGCAACTGCGTTGAAGCCGAACAGGGCCGTGTTGGGGCCTTTGACAACTTCGATCTGGCGAATTTCCTCCAGCCGTACGGGCAATGAACCCCAAACGGTATAGCCGAAGTCATCCATATAAACTTGGCGGCCGTTAATCAGGATCAGTAATCGCGGTGAAAAGGCTTGGTTGTAACCGCGTATGCTGACTTCAGGGTCCTGCCGCGCAAAACGCCAGACGCTCATGCCAGGCACGTGACGCAGAACATCGGGAATGTCGGTGGCACCAGTGCGGCGAATTTCTTCGGCCGTGATAATATGCATGCGCACAGGAACATCGGGCGCGCGTTGCGGATAACCCGTTGCACTGGTTGTGACAGGTTCGCCAAAGAGTGATTCCAGCGCGCCGTAGTCCATGCTTTGCGCCATTGCTGTTGACGCGGAAAGCATTGCAAAAACCGAAACGGCAGAGCCTATTTTTTTCATGTGACGTTTCATAGCGTTTTCACCATGGCCATAAAGACCGGTTTGAATTCGATATCAGCGGCGCTGGCAGCCTTTTTGTTAACGAGAATCTCCACACGGTTTTGAGTGTTGACGTAAAGCATGCAATCGCCCTTTTCGACGCAGCTTTTATCCAAAGACAAGACTAATGCCTTGCGGCCATTTGAGATTTTGCCGTGCCACGATGACAAGCCAAGCGTGACATAAACGAAATCAGCGTTGTTCAGTGATGATATGTTTGCCGTGGATACAAGGCGCGGCGTTAGTTTTGCGCGTCCAGCCTTATAGCCCTTGCTCAGCAAGCGCATCATGGTTTTCGCATCTTGCGCAGACTCTGTGTTTTGTGGGTTGTACAGCACGGCGAAATCGACATCGCCGCTGGGCGTGGGCTTCATGAAGCCCATGGCGCGGGTAAAAGCGCGAAGGTCCTTTTCAGTGACGTCTGCGTAAGCTGCAGATAAAACGGGCGTGCACAGGCACATCATCCATGCCGCAACCGTGAAAAAAAGAAATTTTGTTCTCTTATTCTTCATCGCCCCAAAAACCCGTATCCCACAGTCCCTTAAAAGATAAAAACGGAACTAAAGCTATAGGGGAGTATGCCTTGCTATTGTATTGCGATCAAGCCACAAAATGAAGTTTGCGATTAATAGGCTTTTTTACCAGAAGAAACAGACATGTTCTGGTCAACTTTCATGGATATAGACAAATAGTGTGCGATATCCTTTAAGGAAATGACGCCTTGCAATTGACGGTTCTGCGCAACGAACAACGCATCAACGCCGTGTCGCTGCATGGCGTCCAGCGCTTCGGCGGCGCTCGCATCGGGGTCAATGACGGCGTGCTCGCCGATAGGCTCCATAACAGAAGAAACATGCAGCCATTGCCATTTGTTTCTGTCGAGCGCCATGACGTTCTTGAGTGAAATGACGCCGACAATCGTTTTACCTTCCGTCACAGGAAATCTTTTTTGGTAGTATTTGTACGCATAGTTATCGATTAACGTTGCCAAATTAATGTCCGGAGATACATCTTGCGTGTCCGTATCCATAAAATCGCGAACGGTTTGTGCGCTGAGGATAGACCTGTTTTCAATGTGGCGTACGGAATAGGCGGCGGTGCCGTGCACGAATAATCCCAAAAGGCCGGACCAGATGCCTGTGAGCATATCGTTATATATGGCAAGCATATAACAGGCATAGCCAATCAAGCCATAAGCCAGTGCAAACCCTGTCAGGGAAACGACGCGGGTGGCAAGGACAAGATTGTTTTTGTAGTGCCAGATAATGGCACGCAGGGCCCGCCCGCCGTCCAGCGGGAAGGCGGGGATCATGTTAAACGCGGCAATCAGGAGATTAAGGTCTCCCAGGTAGTGAAGAAGGAGAGACAAGGCGGGGGCTTGGCCTGGCGCGGCCTGCACATAGTAAATATACATATCGCTTGCAGCGTAAAACAAAAGCCCCATCAGGGCGCTCATGGCGGGGCCGGCCATGGCCATCAGGAATTCCCCGCGTGGATGGCTGGGGTCGCCCTTCATTTCCGCAACGCCGCCAAAGATAAACAGCGTAATGCTGCTGATGGGCATATGATAATACTCTGCGATGATGGCATGGGCGACTTCGTGCGCGATGATGGATACAAATATGCCGACCAGCGTGGCAAGGCTCATTAAATAATAAACATCCATGCTTTTACCGGGGTGCATGGGCGGAAAAATGGTCGTGGCCAAGGTCCAGCAAATTAATACGGACAGGAAAAGCCATGAGCCATCTGCCTTGATGTCAAAACCGAAAAAGCGGAACAATGTGACGCGTTTGAGCATGAAATATGTTTCCGTTACGTAAAGATGTGGCAATTCCTTTGGCAATCTGCGCTGCCGGATATTAGAATACGCCAAATGACACGGTATCGAACATCTTTTTCTGTTGTCCGGCAAGCGGCGTTATGTGTTTTGCTCGTATTCGCGGTGCAGGCCTGTTCCTACGTTATGCCGCAAAAATACGCCACTGTAGGCGCGGAGGTTGCGGTGATGGCTGCGCCGGGCGCGGCGGCGGAAGGGCCTTTCCTTTATTGTCGTGTCATGAATGGTGGGGCGCGTTTTGAAAATGGCTGGAAAAATTTTAAGCCTCGTGACTTCACGCTTCCGGTGCAAACGCGTTTGCACGTGGCCCTTTCCCCTGTGCGCGGTGCTGGAGAAATGCTGTTGCAAGCCTATTACGATGAAGCGGGCCAGAAAATGATATTTTGCCCGGTTGTAGAAGGGCCGCCGGGAAAGAAAGTTGCCTGCGCGAGCCTTTACGTTCTTCAGGATGATCTAGAGATGGGTGTGAAGCGCACACTTGACGTGCCTCGCGCCGTGCAGGGCGCGAATATTAGCTGCGCGCTTGACGTGGAAAAGATCAAAAAGTGACTTTTACTTTTTAACCAGCGATCCCCGATAAAAGCTCAGCCGTTTCCTTGGCCGAATCGACTGCGACCATGCCGACAGTATTGTAACCGCTGTCGACATACATGATTTCGCCGGTTACGCCCGCGCCAAGGTCGGAGAGAAGGAACAATCCTGCGCCGCCAACATCCCGCGTTGTGACGTTGCGTTTCAGGGGGGCGTTCAATTCGTTCCATTTCAGGATATAGCGGAAATCACCAATACCACTGGCCGCAAGGGTTTTAATGGGGCCTGCGGAAATCGCATTGACGCGAATGCCGTCTTTACCTACATCGCTGGCAAGGTAACGCACAGAAGCTTCCAGCGCGGCCTTTGCAACGCCCATCACATTGTAATGCGGCATGACGCGCTCGGCACCGTGGTATGTCATGGTCAAGAGGCTGCCGCCGTTCTTCATCAGCTTTGCGGCGCGTTGTGCAACGGCGGTGAAGGAATAAACGGAAATGTCCATCGTTTTCAAAAAATTGTCACGCGTGGTGTTGAGGTAAAGGCCGTCCAGCTCGTTCTTGTCGGAATAGGCGATGGCGTGGACGACGAAATCCAGTTCTCCCCATTCTTTTTCGATGGTGTCAAAGGCGGCATCGATGCTGGCCATGTCCGTCACATCGCAAGGGGTCACGATTTTTGAACCGACACTGTCCGCCAGCGGACGCACGCGTTTTTCCAGCGCGTCACCCTGAAAGGTAAAGGCCAGCTCCGCGCCCTGGTTGTGGGCGGCTTCGGCAATGCCCCAGGCAATCGAACGGTCATTGGCAACGCCCATGATAAGGCCGCGCTTGCCTTTCATCAGGGTGCCTGTGTGCGGGGTAGGCTGGGTTTGGCTCTGGCTCATGCTGTCCTCGGTCAAAAGGTTGTGAAAGTTTGTTTTTGTATTTGGAAACAGGCATCCTACACAAATAATGCCGGGCGTCCAGCGCCTTTGCATGGCGGGCGCATGTTTATGTATAATAGTATAAATTATGTAATTTTATGTGCTGTTGCGATTATGACGGCTCGCGATTATGATGCGGGGATAAGGATAACAACCAAAGGCGTGTGCCAGAATAAGAAAACAACGCTCCGCACAGCGGAGCCGCGCATGTAAGAGGTAGGTGTATCGTGAGGCAATTTCACTCCCCCCGTTCCAGAAACTATCGTGGTCAGAGCCGTTTTCGTCTGCGTTATGCAGCCATAGGCGTTGCGGCTGTCGCCATTATCGCTGCTGTGATCTCTGTATGGGATCGTGCGCCGGATGCGCCAACAGAGGTTGCTGCCGCTCAGGTCACGCCCCCTAAAACGGTGCGCTTTGTCAAAGACCAACCGCCTGCGGCGTCTTATAGCCTGAAGTCCGCTTTTGATGCCGTGCCGCCTGCGCCGGGCACGTCTTCTCATCATGCTGATGCGGAAGACGCAGAAATGCGCGAAGCGGCGCAAAAAATGGCGGCGCTGGAGCCGGGGCTTGGCGGCGTTGTTAGTGATGCCGTGCCGACGGTGCAGGAGTTGGTGCCTTGGGATGCAATGCGGACAAGCAAAAAACTTTCCGTGCGCCGGGGTGATACGTTGATGGACCTGTTGGTCCGCAACCGCGTGCCACGCCAGCAGGCGTATGGCGCGATTGAAGCTTTACGCAAAATATACGATCCGCGCCGTTTAAGCCCGCGCCACGAAATTACCGTGTTCTTCCACGAAGATCCGTCTGTTGCTGACCCGTTGTTCCAAGGGCTGTCGATTGAAAAAGACGTTGTCAGCACCGTGCGCGTTGATGTGACCCGCGATGGGGATTACGCTGCGCATGAAGATGAAAAACAGGTGCGCAGCACTTTGCGTGCCTATAAAGGCTCCATTGACGGTGCGTTGTACTTGGCGGCGCAGAATGCGGGCGTGCCGGATGGCGTGATTATCGACCTGATCCGCATGTATTCGTGGAGCGTGGATTTCCAGCGTGATATTCAGGCTGGTGATTTGTTCGAGGTTATGTACGAGGAATACACGACCGAGGACGGCGATATCGTCCCCGGACGCGGCGAGATTATTTATGCGCAAATGACCCTGTCGGGGCGTGATCTGCCATTTTATCGTCATGAGTTGGCAAATGGCGATATTGACTATTTTGATGATGAAGGACAATCGGCAAAGAAAACGCTGATGAAGACACCCATTGATGGTGCGCGTTTGTCCTCTGGCTATGGGATGCGCCGTCATCCCGTACTGGGCTATAACAAGATGCATAAGGGGCTTGATTTTGCCGCGCCGCGTGGCACACCGGTTTATGCGGCAGGGGATGGCGTGATCCGTAAGCTGGGGCGTTTTTCCAGCTACGGCAAATATATCCGCATCCGCCACAACAATGGTCTTGAAACGGCCTATGCGCATTTAAACGGTTACAAGTCTGGTTTGAGAGCAGGCAGTCGTGTCAAGCAAGGGCAGGTCATTGGTTATGTTGGCACGACAGGCCGCTCCACCGGGCCGCACCTGCATTACGAAATTTTGCGCAATGGTCGCCAGATCAACCCCCGGTCTTTAAAATTGCCTACCGGGAAAAAGCTGGCTGGCGCGGAACTGAAAAAGTTTAAGGATACGGCGTCAGCGCTGGACAGGAAATTTGCGGTGGCGCTGCGTAAAAATGGTGTTGCGCCTGTCGCTGTGGCGGCGGCACAGTAATATCTTTCGGTTTTGTGTCGGTAGCATGTTTGGGGGGAGCATGAAGAAATATGCGTTTTTTGTTTTTCTGGTTTGTGTGGTTACAGCCATGCCCACCCGCGCTGCGATAGAGCGAAATATGACGGGCGCGGAACTGCATACCATGTGCACCAGCGCATCTAATCTGGATTACGGGTTTTGCGCCGGATACGTGACGGCTGTTGCTGATGCGTTGCATGGGGCCAGTGTTGCGGGGTACCGCGCTTGTGGGCATGATGGCACGCGCAGCCAGCAGCTCATAGATACCTATAACGCCTTTGCGGATATGTTTCCCGGTAATTTGCAGGATTCTGCGGATGCGGCGGTGGCTGCCTCTTTGGCGCGCGCCTTTCCCTGTCGTTAAGTTTTTGGAAGAGCCGTCAGGCCTTTTTCTCCCACCGTCCTTCAGGCGTTTGCTGGAAATAAGACACGTCATGACCGGCGTCTTTGTAGCGTTTCCACCGTTCCCGTCCCGCAGCGATGGCATCATCATTGCGCCCATCCAGCATTTCACAACACAGCGCAAAGCCTGATACATCCTCTGCCGTTGCGCCGTGGGTGAGGATAAGCAGGTTTGCGTTGTTGGGGTTATCGTTCTCTGCCGTTAGCCAGACAGGGCAATCCCCGGCGTTGTCGCTGGGGGCCGCGCCGTGGGGAATAAAGCTGCCGCCACCCTGCTTGCTGTCGTATGTCCACAAAAGTTCATCCAGCGTTGTGGCCTGATCTGCGGTGGTGGTCTTGATAATGGCACGGTAATCGCGGCCCAGCGCTTTTTCAACTATTTCCGGAAGTGTGTCTTCCAGCGTTTTCGTTTGCATGTGGTAAAAACGAATTTCCGTCATTGTATAGAATCTTTCCTGTTTCCACGTTATATTGGCGCGGAGTGAACGAAAGCGCAAGGGGACCTGCGAATATGAAGTGGCGGCAGATGGAGGATCATGAGGTAGAGGCGTTACTGCCAACCTTGTCCCGTCTGGGCGGCTTGCGTGATGTGGATGCGGCAGCATGCCGTTTTGAGGACATTGGTCTTCCCTTTTATCATTTCGGGAATTTGATTCGCGTGACAGTGCCGGACAATCATGATTTTGTCTGGTATGTGCGTTTGGAAGATGAAAGCATCACCCGTCTTGATGGCCATGAACATAGCGTGCACGCTTGCAATGATCGCGCCCCGTTGACGTTGACAGATGAATTGATTAACCCCTATGTCAGGTTCATGTGCTATTTTTCCGGCCTTGGAAAGGTGTTCGAATTGCGTGTCAAGCGTAGCGCTGTTGGCTATACTGGCAAGGTCTGGATTTTTGAGGATGATGGTTTTTTTGAGCATGACGTGAATGTGACGGTGCGCGGCGTTTTGGTGACGCTGGAGCGCACGCCTGTGGCGGATGTGCCGCAGTTTTTTGATGCGTCTTTTTCGCTTTAATCTTATTGCGCACGGTCTGTGCCGTATATCTTCTGCCGAAGATCGCCATGTTCATTGATAAACATGGCAAAGACCGTATCTTTCCTGTTGAGTGCCGCGTGAAATGATTGTAAAAGCGCCGCTGTTCCTTGTGGTCCTTTTGTTTTTAAGACACGGGCAGCGGTCATAGCGGCAACGCGGTCCGGGCCATGCAAGATATTTGCAAGTATAGGGATATCAGCCTCTGTTGTCGCAGCATCCAGCGCTGCAATTGTGTGCGTATTCATGCCGCGTGTCATGTGCGCATAACCTGCATGGCGGCTGATAACGCAGAGTAGGCGGTTTTCTTTGCCCGGCATCAGGCAATAATGCTGTTTGGTCACGCCCAGCCAGATCATGATGCAGAGCAAGAACAATGCAGCAGGCGCGGCCCATTTAAAAGGGCGCATGATTAAAAGATATCGCCAGCAGCAGCGGCAGCAATATCTCCCTTGCCTGTTGCAGCAGCGGCAAGGCCGTGCACGTGCGGTAAAAGGCTGTCGAGGAAAAAGCGTGCTGCCGCTACCTTATGCGGTACTGTATTGTCGTTTTGTGCTTCTGCCGCTTTGCCAAGCTTTGCCATGACAAACCCGGCGGCCAGCAGGGAAAACTGGCGTTGGTACGGCTGCGCCGCATAGGCAACGCCAGCAATATCGTTTTTGGCGGTGGCGAGCATCCAGCCTGTCGCTTGCGATACGGCATCTGCCGCCGCATCCAGTGTATTATCCAGCCCTCGTGTTTCCGCGATGAATTTTTTGGCTTCCGCCCCACCATCACGCAAGACCTTGCGAAAGACAAGATCGTTGGATTGAATGCCGTTCGTGCCTTCGTAAATCGGCAAAATACGGGCATCGCGGTAATATTGCGCAGCGCCTGTTTCCTCGATAAAGCCCATGCCGCCGTGCACCTGTACGCCCAGCGATGCGGTATCTACCGCCATGTCGGTCGCCCATGCTTTTACCAGTGGCGTTAACAGGTTAACGCGGGTGGCGGCATCTTTATCGCCTTTGTTCATGCGGTCAATTTGTCCGCCTGCATAATACGTGAGGGCGCGGGCCGCTTCGGTGGTAGCCTTCATGGTCAAAAGCATCCGGCGCACATCGGGGTGTTGGATAATGGGCACGCGTGTGCCGGATTTATCGCCCAGTGCTGTTCCTTGCACGCGCTCCTTGGCATAGGCAATGGCGTGTTGTGTTGCGGCTTCGGCAAGGGCAACGCCCTGCAGGCCCACGCCGATGCGGGCGTTATTCATCATCGTGAACATATTGCGAAGGCCCTTGCCTTCTTCCCCGACCAGCCAGCCGATCGCGCCGTTGTCTTCGCCATAGGCCATGACACAGGTGGGCGAGCCGTGAATGCCCAGCTTGTGTTCCAGCGAAACGGCCTTGATGTCATTGCGCGTGCCATCATCCAGAATTTTGGGCACGATAAACAGGCCCAGCCCGTCGTTACCCTCCGGCAGGCCGTCAATACGGGCTAGCACAAGGTGGATGATATTGGGCGTAAAATCGTGTTCACCCCATGTGATGAATATTTTTTGGCCTTTCAGCAGGTAATGATCGCCGTTCTTTTTTGCAACCGTGCGAATGGCGGCAAGGTCTGTTCCCGCCTGCGGTTCCGTTAAGTGCATCGTGCCCGCCCATGCGCCGGACACAAGATTGGGCAGGTATTTTTGTTTTTGTTCATCGTTGCCATGATGCAAAATCGCCTCAATCGCTGCTGTCGTCAGCAGGGGGCAAAGGCTGAGCGCAAGGTTCGATGCCTGCCACATTTCATTGACCGCCATGCCCAGCGCAGCGGGAAGGTTTTGCCCGCCGTATTGCTCCGGGCATACAAGCCCGCCCCAGCCGCCTTCGGCAAAAGCCTTGTACGCAGTTTTAAACGCGGCGGGTGTTTCAACGATATCGCCCTTTAACTGCGGTGGGTTTGTATCACCCACGCGGTTTGTTTCTGCCCAGACGTCCCGCGAAATGCGCCCCGCTTCATCAAGAACGGCATTAACGATATCGTCGTCCGCAAAATCATTGATGTTTGCGATGTGCTTTAGCGCAAAACGCATATCGTTCAGGGGGGCGGTATAGGGCATGGCCAGTCTCCGGTTGTGTAAAAATCCGCGTTCAGCATAAAACCAAAGGCGCGGTGCCGCAATGGGCGATACCGGTGGGGCTTTTAACGTAATTTTCGTGTGGCGGCGGGACGGCGTATTTTGCGTGGTTGTGTTGTACCTGCAGCCGCAGCGGCAGTGAAGGTTTGGCGGGTGTGATAGTCATGGATGATTTGGGCAAGGGCGTGATAGCCCTTTTCCGTTGCGATATCCCATGCGGTTTTACCCTCGTTTGTTTTCAGCCCTGCGTCCGCGCCTTTATTGAGGAGGGTGTGGGAAATATCGGTGTGCTCCTGGTAGACTGCATAGATGAGGGCGGTGTTCCCGTGATTGTTCTGTGTATCCATGGCCGCGCCTTTGTTGAGGAGGGCGTGGGCGATGCTGGGGTGGTTACGGTATATTGCGTAGATTAAGGCGGTGTTTTTTTCATTGTCCTGCACATCCATAGCTGCACCTTTATCGAGGAGAGTATGAACGATATCGGTGTGGCCCTTCCATGCGGCATGGATGAGGGCTGTTCCCCCGTCATTGTCCTGTGCATTAAGGGCGGCACCGTCGTCGATCAACTGCAAGCATAGGGTGGTATCGCATTTTTTTCGTGGTTTCCTGAGTTCCGCGATCAGGTGCAGGCCTTTTTCCTGTGGTGTTTCATGTGTCATGGTGCGGCCTTTATTTTCCGGCGGCAGATTTTACGTGCCTTTGTTGTGCCTGACTGTGCCGCTTTTTCAAAGGTTTTCTTGATATATGCGACATGATGCTGGTGGATGCGCACGGCAAGGTCGGAATTGTTGCTTCGATGGGCTTGGTCCTGTGCTGTCTGGCCGTTGTTGTTTTTTTGTGCAGGGTCCGCGCCGTGATCGACTAGAACAAAGGCCGCTTCGGGAAAGCCGGACCAGGCAGCGTACATAAGCGCCGTTTGGCCGTCATTGGTTGCGGCATTAACCTTGGCGCCGCGACTTATCAGGGCAAGGACTGTGTTGTCCATGTTACTGCTGGCGGCATACATGAGTGGTGTCAGGCTAAGTTTGTCATGCGCGTTCACATCAGCACCATGATCTATCAGGGCAAGGGCGATATCGGTGTGGCCGTTGAGTGCGCTATAAGAAAGAGCGGACGTGCCACTATTGTCCTGAATATTCACATCAGCGCCGCCCTTGATGAGTTCTATGCACAGGTCTGTGTAGTGACCGGGCCGGCTATCTTTAACGGCGCGTATCAGGCGCTGGCTTTTCTTGCCGGTTTCTGTTTGTGTATTTGTCATGGTGTTACCGTGCTCTTCGGTCGCCGGATTTTCCGGGAACGGCGCGTGCCCTTTTCTGCCACATCTGTAAACGTCTTTTTGATATATGCGGCGCGGTATTGGGGGATGGCGACAGCAATTAATGTGTTGCCATGGTGTTGGGCAATCTCTTGGGCTGTTTGGCCTTTTTTATTACGTGTATCCGGGTTTGCGCCGTGGGCTATTAATGTACAGGCAGCGCTCGTATGGCCTGCTTGCGCGGCGTACATCAATGGCGTCATGCCGTGGCGGTCTTGTGTGTTAATGCCGCCATACATCATGACTTCGGTAAGGCTTTGGTGCCCTTTTTGTTTGGCGATGTCTTGTGCTGTGTTTCCATCTTTATTTTTCGCTGTGACGTCTGCGCCGTTTTCAAGAAGAGGGCAGGCGGTGTTAATATCACCCCTCTCTACTGTCAGCATCAAAGGTGTCATGCCGCCATAATCTTTGATGTTGGTGTTAGCCCCCTTTTTCAGCAGCGCCGAAACGATGCCTTCGTACCGCCAGCGTATCGCCAGCATCAGAGATGTTTGGCCATGCGTACCTCTGGCGTTTATGTCTGCGCCTTGGTTGATTAAAGCGTTAACGGTTCTGGTATGGCCATTGCTGGTCGCCAGTGTGAGTGCTGTGTTTCCGTACGTGTTTTTCTCGTTTATGTCCATGCCGTTTTCAATGAGGGCAAGCGCTGTATCTGTGTTTCCTTCCCGCGCTGCGATCATTAATGCCGTCGCATCGCCGTTCTTGTCCCGTATGCTGGTGTCTGCGTCATGCTTTATAAGATCTATCGCGGCGCGGGTATGGCCGCGCCATGCGGCCAGTAAAAGCGGGGTCATGCTGTGTTTATCCCGCATGTTCACATCTGCGCCCTCTGCAATCAGCTTTTGGCATTGTGCCGGATCATGCGTTGTTTTGTCTTTCCGCAATTCTTCCAGCAGAGCCTTTCCTTTTTCTTTGGCATTGCGGGCAGCGGGAGACTTGAATGTATCCAAAAACCTCATGGCGCTGCCCCTCTTTTAGGGCGGCGGATTTTATGCGCGCGGGGCGTGCCTTTTTCGGCGGCGGCGGCAAATGTTTCTTTGATATAGGCTTTTCGTGCGGCGAGAAGGGTTTCCGGGAATTTGTCGGGGCCGGGTGTTTCCGGCCTTGCGGCGATATCTATCGCTGTTTTACCATGTTTGTTCTTTATCATCGGGTCCGCCCCGCAGTTAATGAGTTTCTGGGCCGTATGGGCATAGCCGTGCTGCACTGCGCATGCGAGCGGGGTCATACCATTATTGTTTTGAAGGTTTACATCTGCACCATGGTTGATAAGGGCAATGGCAGAATGGGGGTTGCGAAACTTCACAGCGTACATCAATGCCGTCCAACCTCCATTGTCTTGCATGTTAACGTTAGCGCCGTGTGTGGCCAAGACGGAAATAATATCGTTATGACCACATTCTGCGGCGTGCATCAGGGCAGACGCACCGCTTTTGTCCTGTGCATTGACGTCGGCGCCACATTCTATCAAGGCACAGGACAATTTAAGTTCGCCAGCCTCTGCGGCATGCATTAACACCGTCAAGCCGTGTTTGTCTGGCGTTTGTGTGTCCATGCCACCCTTGATAAGCTGCAGGCATAGATCAATATTGCGGTATGCTGCCTGTCTTTGAAGCTCTGCGATAAAGCGCAGGCTGTTTTCGTCTGTTAATATAGGTTGCGTCATGGCGCTGCCTCTGTTTTTCGGCGGCGGATTTTATGTGCGCGGGGCGTGCCTTTTTCAGCGGCGGCGGAGAATGTTTTTTTGATATGGCGTTCATGGATGTGTGCGGCAAGCGTGGTGTGATTATTTTTTAGCGCAATATCTCGCGCTGTGCTGCCGTGTATGTGTCTCAGTGTGATGTCGGCGCCGTAATCAATCAAGGTCATGGCAGTTTCTGTGTGCCCGTGCCGCGCTGCGTTCATGAGCGCCGTCCACTCTTTTTTGTCATGCGCATTAATATTTGCGCCGTTCTCAAGCAGGGCAATGACAGTTTGTGGGAAATTATTTTCAGCCGCATGTATCAGTGCCGTGCCGCCAATGTCATTTTGTGTATTAACCTGTGCGCCGCGTTCAAGAAGCGCCAAAACCGTATCTGTGCGCCCGGCATTGGCTGCGTAGATGAGCGGTGTCCAGTTGCTTCTGGTTTTTTCGTTCACGTCCGCGCCGTGGTCAAGAAGAGCGAGCACAACGTCGGTAAGCCCGTTTTCAGCAGCATGCGCAAGGGCACTCCACCCGGCTGTGTTGCGCGTATTGACGTCTGCGCCGTATTTTATCAGGTTTAAGCAAAAAGACGTGTTGTCTCCAATGCGAACCTGCCAAACCTCCTCTATGAGCCGTAGCCCTTTGTCTTGTGGGGTCATGGCGCTGCCCCTATTTTCCGGCGGCGGATTTTGCGGGCATGGGGGGTGCCTTTTTTCGCGGCGTCGGCGAAAACTTTTTGGATATATCGTTTGTAGTGTATTTCAACAAAGTCATCATGTCCTTTTTGCCGGGCGATGTCCTGTGCTGTGTGACCATCTTTGTTTTTTAGGTTGATGTTGGCACCGGCTTCTATCAGGGCCTGGGCGTTTTCCAGGTTTCTTGATTGCAGGGCACTTATAAGTGCTGTTTCTCCATGTTTGTTTTGCACATCTATTTCAGCGCCGTGTTTAAGCAGGGCGTGAATCCTATCAGCATCACCATCTCCTGTGGCACACATAAGTGCATTCCAGCCTTGATGATCCTGTATATTGACATTTGCGCCACGTTCAAGAAGGGCAAGCGTTGCTTCAGTAGAGCCATATAGCGCTGTTTCTATCAGCGCTGTCCTGCCCATATCGTTGTTTTGTTCATTGATGTTGGCGCCTTTATCCAGAAGGGCGCATACGGTTTCTGTATGGGATCTCTTGCCTGCGCGCATCAGGGCGGTATATCCTGCGTTGTCTGGCAGATTGGGGTCTGCGCCGCATTCGATCAGGATATGGGCGGATGCGATATTGTTGCGTGACAGAGCGTGCAGCAACGCTGTCCAGCCATCTTTACTTGGTGCATTGATATCCGCGCCATTGTCGAGAAGAGCGCGGACAATGTCTGTCTCGTTTTTGTATGCAGCCCATATTAGGGGAGTCCTGCCACTGTTATCTTGTATATTAACATCGGCGCCTTCTTGTATTAACTTAAGGCAGCGTTCTGTGTTCCACGCCTCTTGTTTTTCGAGTTCATGAAGCAGTTGCTTTCCTTTTTCCTGTGGTGTTTCATGTGTCATGGCGTGGCCCCTATTTTCCGGCGGCGGATTTTGCGGGCGCAGGGCGTGCCCTTTGCGGCGGCAGTGGTGAAGAGTTGTTCTACCAAGGCTTTTCGAAGGGACGTCCGGTCAAGAATGTCGGCAATCTCTTGCGCTGTCATCTCTTGGTTGCTTTTGATTGTCGTATCTGCCCCATGTGCGATCAAGGCAAGGGCGGCTTTTGTGTGCCCGTTTTCCGCAGCGTGCATCAGCGGTGTCATGCCGCTATAGTCTTGTGCATTAATGCGCGCACCTTGCGCGATGAGAGCATCGATAATCTCAGTCAACCCGTTTCGCGCGGCGTACATAAGGGCTGTCCTGTCAAGGTCGCCCCTCATATTGGTATTTGCGCCTGCCGCGATAAGCTGCAGGCACCGTGCTGAGCCATGTTGTGGAGCTTTGCAAATCTCCCCCAAAAGAAGAATGCCGTTTTGCCGTGCTTTCAGGGGGTTTTTGAATATGTTTTCCAGGTTCATGGCGCTGCGTTTTTCTTTGGTCGGCGGATTTTTCGCGTGTGGCGCGTGCCTTCTTTCGCAGCATTTCTAAATGTCTTTTTGATATACGCTGTGTAGCGTGATTGAGTAGTCTTTGCAAAATCGTAACTAAGCCTGTGGCGTTTAGACATATGTTCTGCTGTTTTGTCTTCATTGTCTGTTAAGGCTGGATCAGCACCGTTATCAACTAGGGCAAGGATAGTTGGTGTGTGCCCGTTGTCTGCTGCGTACATCAGTGCCGTCTTGCCGTCGTTGTCCTGTGCGTTGACATCTGCGCCGCTTTTTATCAGGGCAAGAATAGCATCTGTATGGCTCGTTCGTGCGGCGCAGATTATGGCTGTTTCGCCTTTTTCATTCCGTGCATGGATATCGGCGCCTTTTTCGATTAGGGCAAGGGTGGTATCGATGCTTTTGCTCAATGATGCTGTATTCATCAGCAAGGTCTTGCCATCTCTGCATTGCATGTTAACATCGATATCGCTGTTGATGATGGCGATGATAATTTCAGGTATGTCACGCTTCATTGCGTAGTCGATAAGGGACACGCCCCCTGTATTGCGCGTGTTGACGTCAGCCCCCTTTTCGATGAGGGTGAGGGCTGCATCTGACTGTCCATGGAAGATTGCCCAGTACAGGGCTGTCCACCCCCAGTTATCCTGTGCATCAATGTTTGCACCTTTTTCAATGAGGGTCTGGAGCATTTTTGTCTGCCCCTCTTTTGCCGCATGTGCCAGTGCCGTCCAGCCATCCCTGTCTTGTGCGTTGATGTCGGCGCCTTTTTCAAGAAGAGCCAGGGCGATGTTGGCGTGGCCTTTTTCTGCAGCAAGCGTCAATGCTGTTCGGCCCGTGCTTTCCTCCACCAGATTGGGGTCGACGCCTCTTTTGATGAGTTGCACGCACCAGCTTGCTTGGTGGGGCCGGAGTTTTTTTTGTGTGAGTTCTGCCAGCAGTTCCCGTCCCCTGTCCCGTTCTTCCGAGACTGAGTGAGGATCTGTGTTGAATAGAAAATCTATCAGGCCCATAAAAGCTTCCCCGCTGACCGCACAACTGTTAACATAATTATACAGAATACCCGCTGTGTGTCAATAATATTTGCATAATTTTTATTTGGCGCACCCCCTGTTTGGCACACCCATTGCAACGATTTGGGCAGGAAGAGGCCGAATGGCCCGGATAAAAAGGTTGGGAGTTGTTGGTATGACACAGATTGCGTCTGATATTATTATTAAATATCAAGATGTTGCGCCAAGGGGCGTGATAAAGGCTGTTCAGGTTGCCGCTGAACGGACGGGGGCAAATTTTGCCTATCTGATGGAAAAGGCTGCCGCCGAAAGCGGGTTTGATACAAAGGCCGCTGCCCGGACATCGAGCGCCAAGGGGTTGTTCCAGTTTATCGAGAGCACCTGGCTCCATATGGTGAAAACCCATGGTCCCAAGCATGGCCTTGGCAAGATGGCAGCGCAGATCGAGATTAAAAACGGCAAGCCCTGCGTTGCGGATTGCGATGTGAAAGAGGATATTTTACGCCTGCGTAAAAACCCCGCCATCGCCGCGATCATGGCGGGGGAATATTCGGCGGAAAACGCGGCTTATCTTGAAAAAGCGACGGGCCGCGCACCGGGCGAGACAGAATTATACATGGCGCATTTCATGGGCGCTGGTGGTGCCGCCAAGTTTTTAAACCGCATGGAGAGAAATCCGGATACGCGCGCGGCGGATCTGTTCCCAAGGGCGGCGCGTGCCAACCGCAATGTATTTTTTGATCGCACGACGGGCCGCGCAAAAAGTCTTGGTGATATTTACCGCAGCTTTGCAAAGAAATTTGGACAGACAGTGAATACCCCCTCATCGCTACCCCCCAAAGTGGCGAGCAACGGCGGGCCTGCCGGCGGAGTATTACCCCTCCAGGATACTTCAGCCCGGCAGGCCGCCCCCTCCTTTCACGGGGTTTATAAAATGGCCGATATCGTCTGGAACGATAGCCCGCGTGTGCCGCAGTTTACGTCTGAAACCTTGTTTCGCGTGGCAGAGATGGCGCAGGAACGGCCCTCCAGCGGCTTTACCAGCCGCCGCGATAAATTCGGGTATAACGCATGAGTGATGTACCCGCCATCAACCACAACCATTGCCGTGGCATTGAAAGCCGCACGGCGGGCATGCAGCCGGTCTGTACAAAGCCGGGCGGGTTTAAAGAGTTCCTGAAGGGGCTTGTCGATATCGTTAACCCCTTGCAGCATATCCCGCTGGTGGGTACGGCCTATCGCGCATTAACGGGCGATGACATCGCGCCTGTGGCACGTGTTGCGGGCGGCGTTTTATATGGCGGGCCTGTGGGCGGAATGACCAGCATGGCGGGGATGGCGGTGGAAAAAGCAGCGCTGACGGGTGCAGGCGGCATAGCCATGGCCTTTGCGGGATCGCCTGAACGCATAGCAGATGCAGAACCGACACCACCGCAGCCGCAACCCTATCGCGTTGCGGATATTGTCTGGGATGATCCTGCGCCAAAGACAGAACCGCGCCACCAAATCGCACGCGACATGATGGAGGCGCTGGATAAGTATAAAGCCATGAAACAAAATGCCATGGCGTTGCAGGTGAAATCATCAGATCCCGTTGTGCCGTTGTAATTTCGGGCGGCGGATTTTGCGCGTTTTTGTTGTGCCCTGTTCCGCGGCGGCAGTGAAGTTGTTTCGGATGTGGTGGTTGTGGATCGTTTTGGCGATATCGTGGTGGCCATGGTCCGCCGCGAGGTCCCATGCAGTTTTGTCGTCCTTTGTTTTCAGCCTCGCGTCCGCGTCGTGTTCCAGCAGAGCACGTGTTGCACTGGTCACGCCATACCAGCCTGCGTGCATAAGCGCCGTCCATCCTTGGTAGTCTGTTGCGTTGATGTCTGCGCCGTGCTGCACAAGAAGATGTATGATATCGACACTGTTGCTGATTGTGGCCTCCATCAGGGGGGTCCACTTGATGTCATCTGTTGCATTGGGGGGCGCGCCATGTTCCAGCAGGGCTGCGACGATCTCGGTTTCCTGGTTCAGGACGGCATAGTCGAGCGCCGTGTTACCCTGTTTATCGCGCATCTCCATATCTGCCCCGGCCCTGATCCAGCGCAGGCACAGGGCGGTGTCGCATGTTTCGTCCCTGCCGCCTGCCAGTTCATCCAAAAGCAGGCGGCTTCTGGTGCGCGCTCTGTCTTGTTTTTCTTGTATCATGAGTTTGATGGGGGTTGTGCCCCCCTTTTTCTCTGGCGGCGGATTTTGCGCGGTTTTGCTGTGCCCGCAGCTGCAGCGGCGGTGAAGGTTTTGCGGATGTGGTGGTCGCGGATGGTTTTGGCGATATCGTGGTGACCTCTTTCCGTTGCGGTGTCCCATGCTGTTTTACCGTTATCTGTCTTCAACCCCGCATCTGCGCCTTTGTCGATTAGGATGCGAACGATATCGGTGTGGCCACATTCTGCTGCCCAGATAAGGGCGGTGAAGCTGTATTTGTCCTGCGTATTCATAGCCGCGCCTTTGTCGAGGAGGACTTGGACGATGTCGGTGTACCTATATTCTACTGCGCGGATAAGGGCGGTGTCCCCGTCTCTGTCCTGCGCGTTAAGGGCGGCACCATCGTTGATAAGCTGCAGGCACAGGGTGGTATCGCAATCTGGCGGTGATTTTTTGAGTTCTGCGATCAGGTGCCGGCCTTTTTGCTGTGATGCGGTGTGTGTCATTAACAAATGTCCTTGGCGTTTTATTGCAGCGCGTTGCAGCACTCTAAGGCGTTTTTGTAATTATGTCAATAAAATGTGTGGGGGTTAAGGTATATCTTCTTGATCTATATGTATAAAATATATATCTAGGCATGGTTGATATAAGTGCCTACAAATACGTCATGAATATTATTGTGCAAACAACGTCTTTTGATGCGACGTCCGGCCTGCTGATCGCGGGGGGGAAGAGTTATCCTTGCGTATTGGGCCGGGGCGGCGTGACGCTGGAAAAAACAGAAGGCGATGGCGCAACGCCTGTGGGCACATTTGCGATCAGGCATGTGTATTACCGTGCTGACAAAGGGGATGTACCGGCTACCGGCGTTGCATCCACCCCGGTGACGCAAGATATGGGGTGGTGCGATGATCCCAGCCATGCGGATTATAACCAGCTTGTCACTTTGCCGCATGCAGGGTGCCGTGATGAAAAGATGTATCGCACACAAGATGATGTCTATGACATTATCGCTGTGCTGAGCTATAACGATGATCCCGTCGTGCCGGGACGCGGTAGTGCGATATTTATGCACGTTGCGCGGCCCGAGCTGACGCCGACCGCAGGCTGCGTTGCCTTAAAAAAGGAAGATTTGCTGGCAGTACTGGAGGAGTGCGATGCCGACAGCTACATCTCCATTTTGCCGCCGCCAGACGCAGCGTAAAATCAAGGGCTTGTCGGTTGTACGATTCGTCGTCTTGACCCCGTTATGAAAGCCGCTATGCTGCCCTCAGTTATCTGAACAGGAGAATGTGATATGGCAAAAGCGGAATTGAAAGCTGTGGAGCGCGGCGATTCAACGGCAGAGGTTGGTGGCGTTTCTGGTGCGCGACTGAAATCCTTTATCGAGCGTGTTGAGCGCTTGGAAGAAGAAAAGAAAGCGATTGCCGAAGATGTGCGCGATGTTTACGGCGAGGCCAAGGCTGTCGGGTTTGAGCCGAAAATCATGCGCAAGATTGTCTCCTTAAGGAAGACAAACCTTGAAAAGCGCCGCGAGGAAGCCGAATTGCTCGACCTTTATATGTCTGCGATCGGCATGGCGGAATAAATTTTCTGTAATACATAGACCGGGTCAGGATTCATCCTTTCTTCGTATCTCGTAACGTATTATTCTATATATGCGAGGGGATACGGGAGTTTTGACGTTGATGATAGTTTTTCGCCGTTTGGGCTGGTTTTGCATTGCTGCCACCGCTGCGTTGGCAGTCAGTTCTCCTGCCGTGGCGCAATATTCATTTTTGGGCGGCGGCGATACCGGGCGCACCTATTCAAACGATTATTCGCAAGGCCGCAGTGGCCGCCGCGAGATTACCTTTGGCGATGCGATGGACGCCTTTAACTATGGCGACAGCCAGTTGGCGGCGCGTTACCTGTGGCCGTTGGCGGAAGGCGGCGATGCGCGCGCGCAATATTATCTTGCGTATCTTTTAGATACCGGACAGGGCGCGGGCAAGGATCTGTATGCGGCCGTAAAATGGTATGAAAAGGCGGCAAAGCAACACTATCTGCCCGCTGTGGCGTATATGGGCTATGTTTACAGTTCCGGCCATGGCGTGAAGCGCGATGATAAGGAAGCGTTTCGCTGGTATACGCAGGCGGCGCAAATGGGAGACGCGATTTCTCAAAACAACCTTGCAACCATGTTGCGCACGGGGCGCCCCTATCGCAAAAATCCGGAACTGGCAGCGCAATGGTTTTTGCAAGCTGCGCTGCAGGGCAATGCACGCTCGCAATATAATCTGGCCGTCATGTACTTGAAAGGCGAGGGTGCGCCCAAAAATCCCGGCGAGGCCGTGCGTTGGTTCACCTATGCCGCGATGCAGGGGGATAGATATGCGCAAAGCATGCTGGCGTACCTGTACCGCAAGGGCGATGTCGTGGAAAAGAATGATGCGCAGGCGCTGGATTGGTATCGCCGCGCCGCAGAACAAGGGTATATGGCGGCGCAATACAATTTGGCCGTGATGTACGAAAAAGGCTTGGGCGGTTCTGGCAAGGATCTGCTGGATGCCGCCATCTGGTATTTCCACGCCGCCAAGCAAGGCTCTCCACGCGCGCAACTGCGTTTGGGCGCGATGTACGAAAAGGGAGAAGGTCTGCCGCAAAACTATGATGAAGCGATGGCATGGTACAAAAAAGCCGCTGAAAAAGAGGGCGATGCCATTGCCATGGTTGCCATGGGGCGTCTGCTGGAAAAGAAAAGCCAGAAAAGCCGCAAACCGGATGACGATCTGAGGAACGCGGTGATGTGGTATCGCCGCGCGGCGGAAGCTGGCGAAGGGCTGGCGCAGTTGGAGCTGGGCCGCATGTATCGTTTAGGGATTGGCGTCGAAAAGAATTTGCCGATGGCATATAAATGGTATGCATTGGCCGATAATCTTTTAAAGGGCGATTTAAAAATCCGGGCGGCGATGGCGCGCAGCCAGATATCGGAAGTTTTGACGCCGCATGAACTGTCGACCGCGCGCGGCATGGTGGACCAATGGGTGCCGCGTAACCCTCTGGGCATGTACCGGGGCGGGCTGGACGATGGTTACGAATATGAAGATAACAGTGGTTGATGTTTTTTAAGGAAGGTGTGCTGTGACAAACTGGATTTTGTGGCCTATTCTGGCGGTGGGTGTTTTCTTCGTTCTGCTTTACAACCGCATGGTGTCTTTGCGTCAGCGGCGCAGCAGTGCATTTTCTGATATCGATGTACAGCTTAAGCTGCGTCATGACCTTGTCCCCAATCTGGTGGAAACGGTTAAGGGCTATGCCACGCACGAAAAAGAGTTGCTAGAAAAAGTCACGGAAGCGCGCGCAACGGCGATGCGGGGCGGCGACATTAAAGACCGGGCGCAGGCCGAATCTATTTTGCAGGGTGCGATGATGAACCTTTTGGCCGTGGCGGAAAATTATCCGGACCTGAAAGCCAACAGCAACTTTCAGCAACTGCAGGCGGAATTGTCTGATATCGAAAACAAGATTGCAGCGGCGCGGCGTTACTTTAACAATGCGACCAACGAATTCAATACGGCGATACAGCAGTTTCCGGCCGTGTTGATCGCAGGCATGTTCGGCTTTACAGAGGAGCCGTTCTTTGAATTGGATGAAGCTGAGAAAAAAGCGGCTTCGGAAGCGCCCAAGATTAGTTTTGGTGCCTGAAATCTGAAACAAGTTTTTTGATCTGTTGTGCCTTTTGGCGCGCATTGGCTACGTCCGGCAATATGTGCGTAAATGTTTGCCCGGTGCGGGTTTCGCAGTTCACGATAATGTCAGCCAGCCCCTTTCTTTTTTGTAAAGGAGACGGCTTGACCTTGACAGATGTTATGGTGTGATAGGGAATCTTTGCTTTATCGCTTAAAAAGAAATGTTCCTGCATTTCCAGTCTGTCGGAAAAAAACGTATAGGCCGTATAACGGCAGTCCAAGGCCCAGAGAATGGTGGGTGCGACAAACAGAATGCCTGTTGTCAAAATGAACAAGGTCAACGCCGCGCCTGCGCCGCCCCAAAGATAGGCATCCCTTGCAAAAAACAGGAATATCAGGATACCGGACAGGGTTCTGTAGGGATGCCGCTTGCACAATCCAGGCCAGAAAAAAGAAGAATGAAAGCGTAGTTTTGGCTCAGTCTTCGCTGTCATGGCTTTCAGGTGTGTCTGCTGCTGGCGTATTGGGCGTGGGCGGTTGTTCGGGGGCAGGCGATGCGTTATCTGCCGCTGTTTGTTGTGGCCCCTCAATTACCGCTATGATTTTGTCCCCGTAATTTCCCTTTTCCTTGACGTCCGGAATGTATACGCCGCGAAACGCGTTGGGGTTATAAGAAATACCTATGCCGCGATGGGGCATGCCCGGCACCTCTATATAAACAGATGTGAGTGTACGATGCCCTTGCAGTGTATTGCCGCGTTCGTAAATATTGCTGATGTCTTCATAGCGGATGCGCCCGCGCCGCCGCGTTATCAGGAAACGGAAATCCTGATATTCAAAGTGACTCTCGTAGAACAGAAAGGCCGTGCGCCGATAGGCGCGTTTTTTTGCCTCGTAATATCCTGCCGGAATAAGCGCGATGCCTATCACGAAACAAAAAATAAAAACGCCGCTGGCGGAAACCAGCCCGCCAAGGCCAAGCAGAGTCAGTAAAAGAAAAAGGAGCGTGCCCCCAAACAGAACCAGCCCCACCGTTCCGGCAGCGCCGATCAGCAGCGCTTCCACGGACACCAGCCCGCTATCAAAAACGGGTCGTATGGTTAAAAGCGGTTTTTTCTTTTGCATGTCGCCATCACTCCGCGTGGTATCGCTGCCAGCCAGCAATTAAGCAAGCATCAAAGACAGTATCTTATGCGCATAGGCCTAGCACAACCCCTTAAAGCAAAGGTTGTGCCCTAAACTTGATTGTCGTTGCGTTTTTTGGGTGGTGCAATAGGGCAGCTTTTTTAGCGATAGAGATCTAAAAGCTCGTTACGTTCTTCTGTCACGATTGTCTCATCTGCCTGTTTATTATTGTTCCATATCGTGTTGCCCTCATCATCATAAAAGGCCATTTCAAGGATATTGGCCGTCATGATAACCCAGGATTTTCCGTCTATGACAAAAGGGCGCGTATTGTCGGTGACTTCTGCATAGGCAGGTTCGAGCTTGAAGGTCAGCGTGGCTGTGTGCTTGTCAGGGCTTTTATGACGCATGTCGTCTATTTTTTTTGCCGTGCGCAGGTCCGGAATGGGAAGAAATTTCTTTTCCACGATATCCTTTGGAACAACGGCGATGTTGATGCCTCTGTACGTAAAGGGGATGAACATGTCGAGCGTGAAGTTTTCGACAAGATAGCCTTCATATTCAAAATTGAATTCGCTTAGCTTGGCCTCGAAATGCGCAATCATTTCTTCGTTCGGGGTGATAAGCTTGAAGTCCTGCTGGTAGCGTGCCGCGATTTGCCCCAGTAGCAGCGGCTTTTCGTAGTCCGATGCCTTGAGATAGGCCTCATCTTTTTTGGCCCAGCTTTTAAAATCAGGCGTTTTTCCGGCGAATTTGTAATAGAGAAGTGCGACCCTTTCGGGCGTTGTCTCCCGCAATCTATCCCCTTTTTCAACATCTGCGCCGGGAATGAAAAGTTGAGCCTGTGTCGGTGCAGCCGTAGCTACAACACCCAAAAAAGCAAAGAGAAGAAGGCAAAAAGAAAAATATGCATTTTGTCTCTGTGCTGTCATCTGTTCATAACCCCTTCGAGGCGCGGCTATGCCCAGCGCCTTCAGATTGACCTGTCTTCATAATTATAGCACAAAATTGGTTAACGAGGTTTTCTGGACAGATGGAAAAAGACAAAGACAAAGGCAAAAAAGAGGCCGGGGCAGATAAAAATACTGCGCTGGAAGCGGATAAGGCTGTTTGGGCAGAGGTTACGGCAACGGTCCAGCCCTATGATTCTGCGCCGCAAAAACCCGCACAGCCTTCACGGAAAACCCGAAAAACGGCGGCACTGCGCCCCCGGTCCATTGCCCCGCCTTTACCTGCCGCGCCACGCGGTGCGCGTACATTGGATGGCGCGACGGCACGACGATTGAAGCGCGGACAGTTTAACATAGACATGAAATTGGATTTGCATGGCATGACACGGGAAGGGGCGCAAAAGGCTGTCCGTTCTTTTATTTTGAAATGTTATGAACAAAAAAAGCGGACCGTGCTTATCGTCACGGGCCGGGGCACCCCCAGTAAAGGGACGGGGGTTTTGCGCACCCTGTTACCGCAATGGTTAGCGGAAGGGGACTGTGGGCGGGTTGTGTTGTCTTGCGTGCCTGCACACCAAAAAGATGGCGGTACGGGGGCGTGGTATGTGCGCCTTGCTAGAAACCCGCCACAGTAATTGTATATGAAAATAAAAATAGGTGTTACATTAACATTTTTGTATGACATTATTGTTTTAAGGCGTTATAATCCAAGGAGATGGAGTGCTGGGGGTTTAACACTTGATGCATCGCAGTTACAGAACTTTGGCCGTTTTGGCGGCGCTATTTTATTGCATGACGGCTGTTGTTGCCGTTGCGCAGCACATGCAGGGCAGCGTCTTGTTTGTCGCGCCGCACCGTGTGTTGATTCCAGATGGGGAGGCAACGGCTGTTTTAAGCGTCGCCAACAACTCTGATGTGCCGCGCCGCTATGACCTGACGATGGTTGATCAGGTGATGGGTGAAAACGGTATTACCGAGCGTAAAGATACATTTGAATATTCCTTGAAGCGCATGGTCAAGTTTGTGCCGCGCCGTTTCTCTTTGAAGCCAAATGAAAAACAGGCCGTGCGCGTCATGGTGCGCCGACCAAGAGATTTGGCGGATGGTGATTATCACAGCCACCTTTTGTTCCGCGAGGTGCCTTTGAGCGTGAAGGACAAGCGCGATTTGCAAAAAGAGCGCAAGGAAACAGAGAAAAAGGCCACGTTTGAAATTCGTACCCTTTACGGCGTTGCCGTGCCGATTGTTGTGCAGCAGGGCAAAATTGAATCTGACGTCTCTTTGGGGGATGTTGTTTTAGGCAAGTCTGAAAAACATGCAGATTTAAAGCAGCTTAATGTTTCCTTTAACCGTACGGGCAATGCCGAGGCCGTTGGATATTTGAGCGCCCAATACGAGAAAGCCGGGCAAGAGGCTGTGCCAATTGTTGAAGGACAATGGGTCCGTCTTTACCGCGAAGTTGATCTGGTCAAGAAATCATTTGTGCTCAGCAATTTGCCGCCCAATGCGCAAGGCGGCAAAATTGTCGTCACCTTTGTGCGTGACGAAAACGATGACAGCAAGACGCAGGTCAAAGACGTTCCCCTGCCGTAATCTTCTTTTTACGCGTTTATGATTCGAGGTGCGCTTTTAGCATCCACCGGTTTTTCTGGTGCGTCGTGATGCGCTGAATCATCAGGTCTGCCGTCGCTTCATCACCCGTTTCCTGCGCCAGTTTCATAGCCTCCTCGGCGGTTGCCGCAATCACGTCCTGATCTGCGGCAAGTGTTTCGAGCATTTCTGTCGCAGACAAGGGAGCATCACCGGCTTCGCTGATTTTGGCCATCTGTGAAAACGCAGCGAAACTGCCCGGCGCAAGTGCCCCCAGTGCCCGTATACGCTCTGCAATATCGTCATTCGCAACGGCCAGATCTTCGTATTGTGTTTGGAATAAACTGTGCAGAGATGCAAACTGCGGTCCTGTGATGTTCCAGTGAAAGTTTTGTGTTTTGAGATACAGGAGGTAGCTATCCGCCAGAACGGAAGAAAGGGCGTTAATAATCGCGGCGTTATCGTTTTTGATGCTCATGCTGTAACTCCTTTTTTAATTGATGGCCAGTGCTTGCGCCGCTGCTGTAATGACAGCGGCAATGCGCACGCAATGCTGCACGCCTGCTTTTGATATGCTTTCGCGCTGTACGGCGGCTGTGTGCGATTCAATGCACATACCACAGCCATTGATGGCAGACACGCCAAGCGAATACAGCTCAAACGTGGCTTTTTCAATGCCGGGGTTGCCAATCACATTCATGCGCAACCCTGCCGGCATTTGCGCAAGCTCTTGATCTTTTGCCAGATGAATAAACCGATAATACACGTTGTTCATCGCCATGACGGTGGCGGCAGCTTTTGCCGCGTTTTTTTCGGCATCAGATAACGTTCCTGCCGTTTCACCCTCTAGCGCTGTTATAATTGCAGGGTGCTGCGTGGCATAAGCGGCGGACAGGGCGATACCGTGTACCTGTTCTTGCGAAAGGCCGCTGTTGGGATCTGTTTTCAAAACGGCGGACAGGTTGAGCCGAATGTCTTTTGCGAAGTCGGGCAATGCTTCTTTCAGGGTATCGATTGTGTTGTAAACGGGGTGTGTTGCAGGTTGGGTCATTGAAGGCTCCGGTGATTCGCGTATTCATGAAAAATCAGCTCTTTCATCATCATATAGAGCGTATCAGGTGAAAAACAACTTTTATAACGTATTGATAATATTTGTATTTGCAATTTGAAGCGTGCACCACGCTTAAAATTATGTTAATTTTGGGGCATGAAGTTTTTAGAGACAATAAAGGCCCGTCTGAACTGGGGGGTACCGCAAGCCGCACTGGATGAGGCGTTTCGCCCGACGTTGGTTATTCCGCCTGCTGCAGAAACGCCAAAGCCGGTTGTGGATACGACACCTGTGCTGCGCCGTTTGGCTGTGCTGACGGGTGATGCGGAATCGTACGCGGCGCTGAGTGGCGCTGATGACAAAAGCTTTGCCGCAGCGCGTGAGCAGGAATTGGATGATGCGATCTCCAAAAATGATATAAGCCAGATCAAATATATGCTTGCGAACGCACCGGACATTTTGGAATCGCGTGATGGCATGGGCGCAACGCCGTTGATGCGCGCAATTGAAAGCGGGCACGTGGGCGTTGCAGGTTATCTTATTTCCCGTGGTGCAAATATCGAAGCGCAGGATGCACTGGGCAATACGCCGTTGATGATTGCGGCGGCGGCAGGTTGCCTTGATACCGCCAAGCGTTTGGTGAAATATGGCGCGGATGTTGATTTTTATAGCGATAATGGCCTGACCGCCCGTGACATGGCCAAGGGCAACGTTGCCATGACAGCCCTTTTTGATGAATATGCCCGTAAAGGTATTGAACGGGCGATTGCAGATAGTCTGAAGGATGTTAAAAAAATTCCGCCGCCGCCGATGTCTTTAAAAAGACTGGCAGAGTTGGATATGGAAGCAAAAATGACTGGTGGCGTTTCCGCGCAGATTGAACGCATCGAACGTAAAACCCCGCCGCCACTGCCGCAAAAGTTTAATACGGCCGTTATGGGCTGGCCCTATGCGCCGGAACCCAAGCCGCAGGCGGCGCCCTTTAGAAAACTGTCCTATCCGCTGGAACAGCCGTAAAAATCATTTCGGGTGAGTGGCTTTCATTAAAAGCCTGACCATCCCAATCCCCTTCTGTTTTTTCAATCTGCAGACCCACTGCTTCCAGCATGTTTTTGATTTCAGTATGCGTGGCAAAGCGCAGTATGCTGCGTGATGTCAGGGTTTCGTCAGGAAATGTGTAGAGCAGATCAAAGGTCATGAGGCTGTCCTGCATGAAGATAAAGCGCCTTGATTCATGAACAGCGCCGCTGGGCAGTGTGACATCCATGTCGTAATCCCATTGTGCTTTCCAGTCGATGTTGGGATTACGGGATTCAAAAACAAAGCGACCACCCGGCTTTAGGTGCTGCCGTACATTTTTCAGGGCGGCAACAACATCGACATCGTCCTGCAGGGTTTGAAAGGCATGGCCTGTCATGATGACAAGATCAAAGCGTTTTTCCGATGTGAAATCCTGCGCGGTGGCTTGAATCCATTTGATCTTGTGGCCATGCGGTTTTTTCTTGCCGCGCTCCAGCATGGCAGCGGCGGGGTCAAGGCCTGTCACGGTGTGACCCTTTGCGGCATAGGGGCATCGCATAACAGGCCCGTACCGCAGCCAAGGTCCAGAATATCCTGTGGCGGTGCGCCAGCAAGGTTCAGGTAAAATGTGCGGTCTTCGCCCCAGCCACTGTCGTAATCGTAAACTTCCGCCAGCTTTGGGTTCACGTAGTGTGCGTCAACCATATCAGGCGGCCGCGCTTTCCTCGTCGCGGCTGACGGTTGCAGCGCAGCGCGCGCAGACGGTGGGGTGGTCTTTATCCTGCCCCACGCTGGGCAGGTATTTCCAGCAGCGCTCGCACTTGTCCCCTTCGGCTTTTACGAAGACAACGCCAATGCCTTTGACGTCTTCGACTGTAAAGGCGTCTTTCGGCAGGTCAGCCGTTTTAACCGCGATGTCTGATGTAATGCAGATATCGGCAAAGGGTAGGGCGGAAACGTTCTCGGCCAGTTTTTTGTCTGTCACATAAACTTCCGGTGCGGCCTCCAGCGATGCGCCAATGGTTTTATCGGCGCGTTTCTTTTCAAGCGCGCCTGTCACGACACTGCGGGCCGCGATTACATCGGCGAATTGCGCTGCGAGAATGTCATTCTGCCATGTGGCAGGTGTTTCGGGCGCTGTGGACAGGTGGATGCTGCTGTTACCGCTGTCCAGCGTTTCATCTTTGTAGTTCAGCCATGCTTCTTCGGTGGTGAAACACAGGAAGGGCGAGAGCCAGTGCACAAGTCGCACAAAGATATGGTTGAGCGTCGTCACAACGGCCTTGCGCTTGTCGCTGTGGACGGAATCGCAATAGAGCGTGTCCTTGCAGATATCGAGGTAAAACGCCGACAAATCGCGCGCGCAAAAGTTATGCAGCGCTGTCATTAGCTTCTGGAATTCAAAATCATGAATGCACTGGCGCACCAGTTGATCCATTTCATGCAGGCGGTGCAGCATGTAACGATCCAGCGCCGAGAGTTTATCGACGGGCAGGGCGTCTTTTTCATCAAAACCTGAAAGGCTGCCCAGCAGGTAGCAGAACGTGCCGCGAATACGGCGGTAAATGTCGGATTGCGCCTTTAAGATACTCTCGCCGAACTTGGCATCTTCAGTATAGTCTGACCCCGCAACCCAGAGCCGCAAAATATCCGCGCCATACTGGTCGCAGATTTTCATGGGGTCGGTTACGTTGCCTTGCGACTTTGACATCTTGTATCCTTTTTCATCCAGGATAAATCCGTGCGTCAAAACCGCCTTGAAGGGTGCGTTGCCACGTGTACCGCAGCCGACCAGCAATGATGACTGGAACCAGCCACGGTGCTGGTCTGATCCTTCCAGATACAAATCAGCAGGGCGGTGCAAATCATCACGCGCTTCCAAAACAAAACTTTGCGTCGATCCCGATTCAAACCAGACGTCGATAATGTCGGTGACTTTCACGTAGTCTTTATCGCTGTAATCATCGCCCAGAAAATCCTTGGCGGGGCGGGTGTACCATGCGTCTGATCCTTCGGATTTGAAAATCTCAATAATGCGCGAGAGCACTGTATCATCATCCAGCGGCGCAAATGTTTCCGCGTGCATAAAAAATGATAAAGGCACGCCCCATGCGCGCTGGCGCGAAATATTCCAATCACCACGCTGTTCCACCATGCTGCCAATCCGCTTTTCACCGCGTGGCGGCACCCAGCGGGTTTTTTTGATTTCAGACAGGGCTGTTTCGCGCAAACCTGTTTTATCCATCGAAATAAACCACTGCGGCGTGGTGCGGAAAATTACGGGCGCTTTCGACCGCCATGAATGCGGGTAGCTGTGGCGGATCTGGTTTTTGGCAACCAGATGCCCGGCTTCTTCAATGGCTCCCATCACTAGTTTGTTGGCGGGGCCTTTTTTGCCATCAGGGTAATAAACCGCCGCGCCTGCGAACAGCGGCACGTCGTCGGTATACTTTCCATCCGCGCCCACGGTTTCTGGCACTTCAATGTTATTGGCAAGGCCAACACGGTGGTCGTCTTCCCCGTGGCCGGGGGCGATATGGACGAAGCCTGTACCGGCTTCGGTCGTCACAAAATCGCCTGCGATTAAGGGGACGTCAAAATCGTAACCTTGTCCATTTAAGGGGTGGTGACAGATGGTGTCAGCAAGGTCTTTGCCCGTGCCGCGCCAGAATTCTGTGGCAGTTTCAATTTCAACAGCTTTCAAAACGGCGTCTTTCAAATCGGCGCAGACCAGCATTTTTGTGCCATTGGCTTCAATGCCGACATAGGAAAGCTCTTCCCCATACGCAATCGCCCTGTTCCCCGGCAGCGTCCATGGCGTGGTCGTCCAGATGACAACGCTGGCCCCTTGCAACGCCTCCGGCCCCGACTTCACCGGAAACTTCACAAACACCGTATCCGATGTCATATCCTTATATTCAATTTCCGCCTCGGCCAGCGATGTTTGCTCAGGTACCGACCACATGACGGGGCGTGAACCACGATACAGCGATCCGTTTTTCAAAAATTTATGAATCTCTGCCGCAATCAGCGCTTCGGATTCATGCTCCATCGTGACATACGGCTTTTCAAAATCGCCGTTAATGCCGATGCGTTTAAATTCTTCTGACTGCACGCCCACCCAGTGCGCGGCGAATTCGCGGCAGGCGGTGCGGAAGGTGATGGCATCGTTATCCTTGTCGATATTCTTTTTTTCTTTCGCGAATTTTTCGGCAATCTTCCATTCAATCGGCAGGCCGTGGCAGTCGTAACCCGGCACCAGCGGCGCATCGTATCCCAGCATCTGATAGCTGCGGCACACAACGTCTTTCAAAACGGTCGAGAGCACATGGCCGATGTGGATATGCCCGTTGGCAAACGGAGGCCCCATGTGCAGGATGAATTTTTCACGATCCTTGCCTGCATCGCGCTGTTTTTTATACAGCGCCTGCTTTTCCCAGCGCGCCAAAATCTGCGGCTCTTTTTGCGCAAGGCCCGCACGTCGCGGGAAATCGGTTTTGGGAAGCTGGATGGTTTTGCTATAGTCTATTGTCATAACGTTTTTTCTCTTTGCACACTACAGGAATCGCCGTACTTTGTTATAGACACACATTATTATAGAATGCGGAGGCATTGCTCAAGGAGTGGCACGTTATGACCCTGACAACACAAGACCTCGACGGCACATACCGCGTCACAACCGTGACGGACTATACCGGCCCCGTTCCCATGCAAAGCGATGGGGAGACCGAGATTGTGAACGGGGAAACTCATCGTGTCGATAAAAAGGGCTGCAAGTGGCGCACCCGTTTTACCGTCTTGAGCGAGACCGAGGTGCAGATGGACTCCACCGCCGATCCATCAGAGGCCGAGGCTGATTTTTGCCTGACAACGGCCAGCGGCGAGCTGACACGCGACCCTGTGACCTATACAACCGTGCTGAACGTGGCCAGAAAGGGCGATAAAATCCGCTTGTCAGGGCAGATCGATCACGGTAATATCGCAACTGTCATAACTATGATAAAG
>JAPPOU010000023.1 GCA_028817795.1 Alphaproteobacteria bacterium | reverse complement strand
GTATAGATGTGTTCTTGGAGCGTCCTCTTACAGAGAATGAAAAAAAGAAAATGCCGGATACACATCAGGGGGTTCCTGTGCGTTACAAGGATGGTGGCCCATTTTTAACGCCATAGAAGTTTGTTTACCCTAACTGCAGCGACGCGCCCATTTGACGTATTATCTGCGTGGGTTTTCATGATACATTGACCTAGACTCTCCCGCCCCAAACGGGCATTTTACAAGGTATCATGATAAGTACATATACCTTCAAGCGAGCCGCGCCAATGGATGAAAACGACCGGAATAATGAACTGTTCCTGATCGATGGGTCCGGATTTATTTTCCGGGCGTATTACGCCTTGCCGCCGTTGAACCGGCCCGATGGCACGCCCGTGAACGCCGTGCTGGGCTTTACCAATATGCTGGTCAAGTTGATTACCGATATGCACGTGCCCAATGTGGCCGTTATTTTCGATTCTGCACGCAAAAGTTTCCGCAACGATATTTACGAAGACTATAAAGCCAACCGCGATGAACCGCCTGAAGATTTGATCCCGCAATTCGGCCTGATCCGCGAGGCAACAAAGGCGTTTTCCATTCCAGCCATCGACAAAGAAGGCTTTGAGGCCGATGACCTGATTGCAACCTATGCGCGGTTGGCGCAGGAAGCGGGCAGGCCGGTCACAATTGTATCATCCGACAAAGACTTGATGCAGCTTTTAGGCCCCGGCGTGCGCATGTTCGACCCCATGAAATACAAATATATGGACGACGACAAAGTCATGGAAAAATTCGGCGTCACGCCTGACAAAGTCGTGGATGTGCAGGCACTGGCAGGGGACAGTGTTGATAACGTGCCGGGCGTTCCCGGTATTGGCGTGAAAACGGCCGCATTGTTGATTAACGAATATGGCGATCTTGAAACACTGTTATCCCGCGCCAGCGAGATCAAGCAAAACAAACGCCGCGAAAACCTGATTGAGTTTGCAGAGCAAGCGCGCATCTCCAAGAAATTGGTCGCGCTTGATACAAATGTCGATGTCGAGCTGGGCATTGAGGATTTGAAAGTACAGGCTCCGGAAAAAGAGACCCTTTACAGCTTCCTTGAAGAACAGGGATTCCGCAGCGTGCGCACGCGCATGGAAAAACGCTTTGGTGCCGTGAACGATGTAGAACCGGGCGTTGTTAAAAGTGAAGAAACTGACGCTGTAACAAAAACAGCGGGATACGAGCTTGTACAAGATGTAAAATCCTTGAAACGCTGGGTTGCGGATGCCATGGAAAAGGGCATTGTCGCGGTGGATACTGAAACCACCAGCTTGACACCGGCCAAGGCCATACTTGTTGGCATTTCGATGTCAACCGCAAAGGGGAACGGTTGTTACATACCATTGCAGCATCGCGACCTCGCCGGATATGCTGAAAGCTTTGATTTCTCGATGGCCGAGAAAAAAGAGCAGCCTGATTTAAAACAAATTCCCCTTGAAAAAGCGCTGGAGCTGTTGAAACCGATGTTAGAGGACGAAAGCGTCCTGAAAATCGGGCACAACATGAAATATGATCTGCAGATGTTCTTGCAACACGATATCCGCGTCGCGCCAGTGGATGATACGATGCTGATGTCCTATGTGCTGGATGGTTCGCGCCACGGGCATGGTATGGACGAGCTTGCACGCAGTTTCCTTGATGTTGAAACCATCAAATACGAAGAAGTGGCTGGCAAAGGTAAATCGCAAGTCACATTTGATCTTGTGCCGATTGAAAAAGCGCTGCAGTACGCAGCGGAAGATGCAGATGTAACGATCCAGCTCCACAGCCTCTTCAAGCCGCGTTTGGCGGCGGAGAGCATGTTGAACGTTTATGAAACGCTGGAACGTGCGTTGTCACCCGTTATTGCTGACATGGAATATGCGGGCATCAAGGTTGATCCGCAAATCCTGAAGCGTATGAGCAACGATTTTGCCAAGGGTATTGCAGAGCTGGAAACTGCCATTTGTGATGAGGCGGGTGTTAGTTTTAATGTGGGTAGCCCTAAACAACTAGGCGAAGTCCTGTTCGATTCCATGGGGCTTGAAGGCGGCAAAAAAACAAAAACAGGCGCATGGTCAACGGATGCGTCGACGCTGGAAAACCTTGCCGCACAAGGATACGAAATTGCCGAAAAAGTACTGGAATGGCGCGAGCTTTCTAAATTGAAAAGCACCTATGCTGATGCTTTGCAGGAAGCGATTAACCCGAAAACGGGCAGGGTGCACACGTCTTTTTCCATGGCGGGTACAAATACGGGGCGTTTGTCATCATCTGACCCAAACTTGCAGAATATTCCTATCCGCACCGAACGGGGTCGCGCCATCCGCGAAGCTTTTGTGCCGGAAAAAGGGCATGTCCTTTTGTCTGCCGACTATTCACAGGTGGAATTACGCCTTGCCGCCGAAATGGCAGATATTGCCGCGCTGAAAGAAGCGTTTCATGAAGGGATTGATATTCACACGGCAACGGCCAGCCAGGTTTTTGGCGTGCCGATAAAGGAAATGACCCCCGAAATACGCCGTAATGCCAAGGCGATTAATTTCGGCATCATTTACGGCATTAGCGGCTTTGGTCTTGCGCGGCAGCTTGGTATTTCCATGCAGGATGCGACTGCTTATATCAAAAAATACATGGCGCGTTTTCCGGAGCTGGAAACCTTCATGGAAAAAGCAAAAGAAGAAGCGCGCGCGCACGGCTATGTGAAAACGTTCTATGGCCGTAAATGCTTTATTCGCGGTATTAACGATAAAAACCCATCCATGCGTAATTTTGGGGAACGGCAGGCGGTGAATGCGCCTTTGCAAGGTACGGCGGCAGATATCATGAAGCGCGCTATGGTGACCATGCCAGCTGCGTTAAAAGAAGCGGGACTAAAGGCGCGTATGCTATTGCAAGTGCATGACGAGCTTTTGTTTGAAGTGCCGGAAGATGAAAAAGAGGCAACACGGGATTAAGTTGTAGCTGGTAGGGCGAAAGCCGGGAATGGGTTGAGTGTGTCTCTGGCGGTTGAGGCAGATTTCGGCGATAACTGGGCGCAAGCACATTAGCTTTTAAGAAGGGTGGGTTAACATGCAGGCAGCAGATAAAAGGACAGCCAAACTGTTGTGCGATGAAGCGATGGATCTTATTCGCACGCAAAATTTGGAAGAAGCTGAAAAACGCGTAAAAGAGTCCTTAAAAATAGAAGAAACATCTGAAGCGTATCGCCATTTGGCTGTTATTTCTGCAGCGCGGCGCGATGCCGATGCATCCATGTCTTATCTGGAGCAGGCGCTTGAAACGAATATTGATGATGATATCGCCCTGGCGCTTATGGCGGAAGCTCTACTGGAGAGCGGTGATACAATGCAGGCCATTGGCCATTATATGCTGGCAATTAAGGCCAAGCCGGACGAGCTAAGATACAAACAAAGGTTTGTTGCCTTGGCCGGGCATGTTCCCTTTGCGCAATATAACCCTCACGTCGAAGAAGTTTTGCTGATTTGCCTCAATACGCCAGATTTGGATTGCACAAAAGCGCAGTCTATTTGGTATACGACGTTATATAATCA
>JAPPOU010000027.1 GCA_028817795.1 Alphaproteobacteria bacterium | reverse complement strand
TTATAACGGTCTGTCATGGTACTACTCCCGGCCCAGTTGGGCGACACGTAGCTCCCGCGCGCGGGAAAGGATGGCATTTTCAAGGTCCGTGCCCATCTGCGGGTCGATCTTGGCATCACGCCATTGGCTTTTGCCCAGCTTTTGTTTGAAGACAGCGGCGCGCAGGCCATCAGCGCGCAGTTGCTTGTCGAGGATATAAAGGTTGACCTTGAACCTTTCGCCCGGCGCGTCTGGGTTTTCATACCAGTCGGTCAAAATGACGCCGCCAAAGGGGTCGGCTGAAGCGATGGGCATGAAAGATATGGTATCCAGCGAAGCGCGCCACAAAAAGCTGTTAACGCCAATGCCCGTGCCGCCTGCATCCTCTTCCTTCTCTTTTCCAAACAGTTTGGAGCCAAGGGTATCGTCCCCACCCCAGATGGTGGCGCGTTTTTCGTCGCTATAGACGATTTTGTCAGAACCTTCCTTGCGGTCAGGGTAGCTGGCCTCGACATTGATCGGCTTTGAACAGGCCGCAAGGCCAAGCGGTATCAACAGGGCGGCGGCGATAACGATACGGTAAACAGAAGACATAGGCGCAAAACTTTGTATGATGTTGCAGATGCCCTTGTTTACCACGACCTCCTTATTGTCTCAAGATTTGCAAAAATTTCCATATACACAAACCGCGCGTTATATTTTACCTAATCATTTAAAATTGTGACAGCTTTGCAACAGGGGGGGGCTTTGTCTGTCATGGGTCGTTCTTCTGGTTGACGGTTTTAGGGGTGCGGCGTTACCTTCGGGATGTCAGCAGGGCCGGACTGCGGTCTTCATGCCGCCAAAATAACGGACCCTGCATTAAAAAAACGCACTCAACATCACATTGAGTCACATTGGAGGAAACACATGAAAAAAGTACTTCTTGCAGGTACGGCTCTTCTGGGCGTGGTCGCTTTGTCGACATCCGCTCAGGCAGACATCGACCTGGACCTTGGCGGCTACTTCAGCGGCTATGGCGTATACGTAGATAACGACGAGCCGGCTGGCGCTGGCCTGCGTAACTTTGAGTTCCGCCGCGATCAAGAGATCTACTTCACCGGCGAAACAACAACAGACATGGGCCTGACGGTCGGTGTTCACACCGAACTGGTTCCTGCGAACAACACGGTTGCACCCGGTACAGCATTTGACGAAACATACATGTATGTTTCCGGCAACTGGGGCCGCTTCAACTTTGGTGTTGAAGATGGTGCTGCATACCTTCTGCAGGTTGAAGCTCCTTCGGGCGATTCCAACATCGACTGTCTGCGTTCCTACGTTTCGGGCTTCCAGTCCGACCTGTGGAACGACCTTGCGATCGATGCTGACTTTGCCGGCGTTACGCTGGATTACCAGCATGCTGACTTCAGCCAGGTTGAGCGCCTGACCTACCTGACGCCGAAATTCAACGGCTTCCAGGCTGGTTTGTCATGGGCACCCGATAACGTGTACTACGGCGCGACAGGCCTGCAGCCTGCAGGTTCCAACGTTGTTGCTGGCGCGTTCGAAAACATGTGGGAAGCATCCGCACGTTGGGATGGCGAGTTTGAAGGCTTCGGCATCTCCCTCGGCGGTGGTTACTCGCACGCTTCTACGGAAGCAACGGCTGGTGCCGGTGCGGTTGGTTCTGACGACCTGACGACCTGGAACGCTGGTGCGAACTTCAGCTTCTCCGGCTTCTCGCTGGGTGGCGCATACCACATCACCAACAACGGTATTGGCGCGACGGCTGATGAAGACACCACAACCTGGACGGTTGGCGGTGCTTGGGACAACGGTCCTTACCATGTTGGCGTATCCTACCTGGATCGCACATACGGTAACGGCTTCGTCGGCATCGGTGCTGCTGATCTGGAAGTTACCCGCTGGACGGTTGGCGCAGGCTACACCTACGGCCCCGGTATGTCCTTCCGTGGTTCTCTGTCTCTGGGCAAAGCCGACAACAACGGCGTTGCTGCACGTGACGTAGACTTCACGCAAGGTACACTTGGTACGCAAATCGACTTCTAATCTCCCGCTGCGGTATGCAGCGCGATTGGAACGAAAGGAGAAGGCCCCCTCACAGGGGCCTTTTTCTTTTTGTGTGCACCGTTTTTGTTCTTTTGCATTGCGTCAAAGTTATTGATTTATCCCGCCGCCATGCTTAAATGCGGGGGATCGCTATTTTATCTTTTACCATATGGAGTTTTATATGCAGAACGATCCTGTCGTTATCGTTGGTATGGCCCGCACCCCCATGGGGGCGTTTCAGGGCGAATTGTCGGGTTTTACAGCCCCGCAACTGGGGCAGGCCGCGATTGCCGCTGCCATCAGCCGCGCAGGTGTTTCCGCGAATGACGTTGAAGACGTTGTGATGGGATGCGTTTTGCCAGCAGGTTTGGGGCAAGCCCCTGCGCGTCAAGCGGCACGTGGCGCGGGTCTTCCCGATTCCACAGGCGCGACGACAATTAATAAAATGTGCGGATCGGGCATGAAGGCCGTGATGCTGGCGCATGACGGCTTGCTGGCGGGATCGGCGGCTGTTGTGGTTGCAGGCGGTATGGAGAGCATGACCAACGCGCCATACATATTGCCGCGTGTACGTGACGGTCTGCGCATGGGGCATGGTCAGGTGATGGACCATATGTTCCTTGACGGTCTTGAGGATGCCTATGACAAGGGAAAATTAATGGGCGTTTTTGCCGATGACACGGCGCGCAAATACCAGATCACGCGTGAAGAGCAGGATAATTTCACGCTTGAATCCCTAAAACGCGCGCAGGATGCGACGGCGAACGGGAACTTCAAGGCGGAAATCGCGCCTGTAACCCTTAAAACCAAAAAAGGCGAAGTCACCGTTTCCGAAGATGAAAGCCCCAAAAAAGCACGGCCCGAAAAAATACCGCAACTGAAACCGGCCTTTACGCCGGACGGTACGGTGACGGCGGCAAATGCCAGCTCCATTTCTGATGGCGCGGCGGCGCTGGTGCTCATGCGTAAATCCGAAGCGGACAAGCGTGGCCTGAAACCGCTGGCCGTTATTCGCGGCCATGCATCACATGCGCAATTACCGGCAGAATTTACGATTGCCCCCATTGGTGCCACCAAGAAAGTCTTGCAAAAAGCAGGTTGGGAGGCAAAAGACGTTGATCTTTACGAGATTAACGAAGCCTTTGCTGTTGTCACGCTGGCCGCGATGAAAGAGTTGGGCTTGCCGCATGATAAAGTCAACGTGAACGGCGGTGCTTGTGCGTTGGGCCACCCCGTGGGGGCATCGGGCGCGCGCATTATCGTGACGCTGCTTGCGGCCATGGAAAAACGCGGTCTTGCAAGAGGCGTTGCCTCCCTTTGCATTGGCGGCGGCGAGGCTGTTGCCGTTGCACTGGAACGCGCGGCGTGATGAATGTGAATGGCGAAAAAGAAGAATAAAAAGACCACTAAGAAAAAGAAAACAACGCGCCGTAAAAAACAGAGGTTATTGCAGCTTTTTGTTGCGGCCTCCCTTTTTGGTTTTGCAGGCGCTGTTCTTTTATTAACGTGGTTCGCGTGGGATTTGCCGCGTGTAGCGGACGGA
>JAPPOU010000021.1 GCA_028817795.1 Alphaproteobacteria bacterium | reverse complement strand
GAAATTATCCACATGCGCCCCTATAACAACGCGCATCTTGAATTTGACATTACCGTTCCAAAGACATGGACTTGCAAAGACCTGACCATAGACAAAAAAAGCCAGTTTGAGGAATCTGTCATTGGTGATGTTGTCAGATGCGAAGGGGAGATGATAAGCATCTACCGCCCTCACGTGACAGTTTCTGTCCGCATTTTAGATCATGAATTAGAAGCGCGACACTGGCTGCATGACCACCTTTTGAACAACGGGTTTACCCCCCTTGAAGAAATCATAGCCGAGTCCCCGAAAAAAGCGGCTGTCACTTACTCTACCGTCATCCAGAACGAAAGTATTCACAGCTATATTGTTGTGAAATTTACAGGTCGCCATGCTATTGTGACCCGTTTTGATACGCCGCTGCCTATTCAGGACTATATAAGTTATATCCAAAAGAAAATACCGGACTCCCTCAAGCTGACGTACCCGCAAGACGACACGATCGAGTTCCAGAAAAACTTTACATTGCTGGATGCGCTTAAATTCGAATATCCCATTTCATGGTCGGTGCAAGCACCGGACTATAAAAACATGTCACGCTTTTCTGTCAGCTTGCAAAACATGAAAAAAAGCGGCGTGATTGGCGGTTACATTGATCTTCTTGCACTAAGAAAAGGCGGTGAGTACACGCTGAAATCCGGCATCTCTGACTTGAAAAAACATTTCGATCAAAACATAGCTTTAAACTTCGATGAATTGGTTAGCAGCACGGAACCTGAAAACATTAACCGTCGCTTTAAATTCAAACGATATGAAGTATACAACGTATCTTACAAAAAAGATGGGTTCATCAACCCCGAAATACACTACTTTATCCTGTCCGACAGTGAATGGTACGTCCACGGCTACTTAATTACGCCCAGAAAATCCAACAACCTGCTGGAGTGGGCACGTAATACGCGCACCTTTAACATGATAATGGAATCTATTCGCTAGCGGCTGCACGAAAACCCATCGCCACCACATACATTTCAGCTGAATCCGAACGGCTGGCAGGCGGCTTGACGTGTTTGACCTTTTTAAAGTCTTGTTTCATTTGTGCCAACAGTTCCTTTTCTGATCCACCCTGAAACACCTTGGCCAAAAATACGCCCTCAGGATTTAAAATCTCACGCGCAAAAGCATAGGCATCTTCCGCCAACGCCATAATACGCAGGTGGTCCGTCTGTTTATGCCCTGTCGTGGGCGGCGCCATATCGCTCATCACCACGTCCGCCTTGCCGCCAACAGCATCCGTTAAAAGGCGTGACGCTTCTTCCTCCGTAAAGTCCATTTTAAAAAACTGGGCTTCAGCGACAGGCTTCATATCAAGATAATCAATAGCAACGACCTTACCACCCGTTTCAAGAGGGCGCACAACGGCACAAGCCACCTGCGTCCACCCCCCCGGCGCAGCGCCCAGATCAATCACGCGCTGGCCCGGCTTGAAAATCTCCAAGCTTTCATGCATTTCCAAAATCTTGAAGGCAGCGCGGCTGTGATAGCCTTTACGCTTGGCTTCCGCCACATAGGGGTCATTCAACTGGCGCTCCAGCCAGCGGGTCGAAGACGATGAACGACGCTTTGCAGTTTTAACACGCGTTTTCTTTTTGACACCACGCGGGCCGGGCGTTTTTTTCTTCATTTCGCCACCGGCATTGTGAATTCAGCTTTCACATCATCGGGCCAGCGGGCCGTCATGGCTTTAAGCCGCGTATAAAACCGCACACCTTCCATGCCATGCATATGCGTATCACCGAACAGGGAGCGCTTCCACCCGCCAAAGCTATAAAACGCCATGGGTACGGGAATGGGCACGTTAATCCCCACCATGCCCGCCTTTACCCTTTGCGCGAACTGCCGTGCTGCGCCGCCATGCTTCGTGAAAACAGCCACGCCATTGCCAAACGGATGGTCATTCACCAATTGTAAAGCCGCATCCATATCCGGCACACGCATCACACACAGGACCGGGCCAAAAATTTCATCCTGATAAATCTTCATATCAGGCTTTACACGGTCAAACAGACAGGCGCCCAGAAAGAAACCGCCACAGCCTGCAACCTTGAGGCCACGGCCATCCACAACCAGTTCTGCCCCCTCTTCCACGCCCGTATCAACATAGCCACGCACTTTATCAAGGTGTTTTTGCGACACAAGCGGCCCCATCTCGGTTCCCTGTGCGGACCCGTCACCTACTTTCAAAGTCGCGATACGTTTTTGCAGCTCGGCGACCAGATTATTCGCCGTTTCATCGCCAACCGCCACGGCAACCGAAATCGCCATGCAGCGCTCACCGGCTGAACCGTAGGCTGCACCCATCAGAGCTTCCGCCGCCTGCGCGGGATCGGCATCGGGCATGACGACCATATGGTTTTTCGCACCGCCCAAGGCCTGCACGCGCTTACCGTTCTGGCTGGCCGTTTTGTGAACGTGTTCCGCCACCGGCGTTGAACCGACAAAGCTGATGGCTTCAATTTCCGGATGCGCGAAAAGCGCTTCCACCACATCCTTGCCGCCTTGTACAACCTGCTAAACATTTTCAGGCGCGCCCGCTTCGGCAAACAGGCGGGCAATGATGTTTGGCGCGGCTGGGTCAACTTCGGACGGCTTCAAAATAAACGTGTTGCCACAAGCCACGGCAACCGGAAACATCCACAAGGGAATCATAGATGGAAAATTAAACGGCGTCACCCCCGCCACAACACCCAAAGGCTGGCGGACAGACCATGCATCCACGCCTGTCCCCACGCTTTCACTGTATTCACCCTTCAGGTGGCTGGGAATGCCGCAGGCAAATTCAACAATCTCGATCCCCCGCTGCACCTCCCCACGGGCATCATCCAACGTCTTGCCGTGTTCTTGCGTGATAGCAGCGGCAATTTCATCGTGATGATCGTTCAAAAGACGGAGAAAACGGAACATCACCCGCGCCCGCTTCAAGGGTGTCTCGGCAGACCACTTTTCAAACGCAGCCTGCGCTTTTTTGACCACCGCATCAACTGCGGCAGCATCGCTATGCTGCAGGTCATAAAGCTTTTCGCCAGTGGCGGGATTGAATACGGGAGATGAAGTCATGGCATCCTTCTTACGCTGTGAAACCTGCCTGTATCATAGCGGTCTCACGGAAAAGAAAAAAGCCATAATATGTCACATCGCCTGAACCATCTTTTCGATGACTTCACGGGACAAGTTGTTGTCTTGCGATACCTCCAGCTTCCCTTTGACAGCTTGCTGGATCCGCTCTTTGGTTGCGCCCTGCTTTTTCGCCATTTTTGCCAAGCGAGCCACACGGCGATCCACCGTTGGGTGAGTGGAATTTGCCTGTTTCCAGGCTTTGCTCAAAAAACCACGCCTTGGCAAGTTACCGCCATAAGCCTCTTCAACACTTCTTTTTTGCACAAGCGTCATTTTCCGCAGCGCCGTCGCCAGAGCCAACGGATCGGCACCCAGCTTCACCGCGCCTTTGTCTGCCTGATATTCCATGCTGCGGCTAAAGGTTGCCTGCAACAACCCAGCACCGGCTTTCAAAGCCTTGGTCGCCATCCATACCGGTAAATAAACAGGGTTATAAGCTGTAAGCACAGCAAGAGTCGCCGCGCCACCCAAGGCATTGGCAAAAGCGCTCACTCTTTTCTTTTTTTGCACCTCCCCTAAACTCAAGGACTTATCGTTTTTGGACATAAGTTTACCATTGGGGTGTATTGCCCTCACAACCAAAATACCCAAAACGCCCGCACCAATTGCATTTGCAATGCCCCAAACCCCTGCCGACAGCATTTCCACAAACCGCGCCAGACCAGCCGTCATACGTGCCACGCCTGCCGCAAACCGCTGCGGCATCCCCAGATGCTGGTGACGTGCCTTGGCATGGGCAAATTCGTGCGCAAGCACGGCTTTTTCTTCGTTGTCATCCAATAATTTTAGCAATGGTTCCGAAACGATAATGACAGGCTTGCTCAAGTTGATGGCGGCGGCATTATGCGTTTGGCCCATCATGTCCATCAGCTTATCCATCAGCCCGCCAAAAACGCCCTGCTCTGCCTTACTCTTTTTGACGCGGAAATTGTACACGGGGTAATTATCTGCTTTCAGGCCAGATGCCTTATAAAGCCCCTCTACAATTTTACCCAGGCGTGGGGAATCTTTGTGAATATCAGGATGGCGCTCAAGGCTGTTTTCAAAAAACTTTTTTTGCACATTCAGGCTTAGCGCCGTCGCACCTCCTGTCACGGCAAGGGCGGCACCAACCATCCACGGCTGTCCCAGCAATACGCTGCCCGTTACCAAAGCCGCTGTTGCGCCGTAATGCCACAAAGCGCTGCTGTAATTTCTAATGCTGTACATTCTGGCAGCCATGGCCTTAATCCTTTTTCTATAACAGTTCTTATGTGTCAAACTACTTCATTCTGTTAAATAAAACAACACAAATCGACTTGAAATAATATGTCTAGTGATATATAGCTAGCCATATGAATACAAAGGATTTTCAAATCAACCGCCGCGTTTCCGTCGCCCCTATGATGGGCTGGACGGACAGGCATGACCGTTACTTTATGCGGCTGATTACCCCAAATAGCCTTTTGTACACCGTGATGATTACCACAGGCGCGCTGATCTACGGCAATAAAACGCACCTGCTGGAATATAACCCCGAAGAGCATCCCGTTGCCCTGCAACTGGGCGGATCTGACCCCAAAGACCTTGCCACCTGCGCCAAAATTGCCGAGAAATACGGGTATGACGAAATTAACCTGAACTGCGGCTGCCCGTCTGACCGTGTGCAACGCGGCCAATTCGGGGCCTGCTTAATGGGTGAACCCGCATTGGTGGCTGATTGTTTCGATGCCATGCAGCAGACCACCCCCGATATTCCCGTCACCATCAAAACCCGCATCGGGATTGACGAGCAAGACAGTTACCAATTCCTATGTGACTTTGTCGGCCCCATTGCGGACAAAGGATGTAATGTTTTCATTATACATGCACGAAAAGCCTGGCTTAATGGTTTAAGTCCGGCGCAAAACCGTACTGTGCCACCGCTGAATTACGAAACGGTCTACAAGCTGAAACGCGACTTCCCACAGCTAAACATTAGCTTGAATGGTGGCCTGAAAAAGATTGAAAATATTAAAGAAGTGCTCAACCATGTCGATGGTGTCATGATCGGTCGCGAGGCCTATCAAAACCCGTGGTTCATGGCAGAAGTCGAAAAAGAAGTGTTTGGCAACACCAATACCCCATCCCGCCGCGAAGTCGTGGAACAAATGATAAACTACATTAATAAAAGCTTGCAAAACGGTGTAAAACTTAAAGATATAACACGCCATATCCTCGGCCTTTATCAGAACATGCCGGGCGCACGGCGGTGGCGGCGCATTTTGAGCGAGGAAGCCTATAAACCCGCCGCCAATAGCGACGTTGTGTGGCAGGCCCTTGCCGCCGTAGACAACGTGTAAACAGGCTGTTTTCATCCCATCCATATTATCCTATAATCCCTGAAGACTTTTGAGGGCGGGGGAATATGCCACGGAACTGGAAACGACTGAACAGAGCGGAATCTGTCGCAATACTGGAAAAGCTGGGCGACCAGCGGGACGCGCTGGTCTTTTCCATGACGACAACTGATGTCACGATACGCGACCTGACTTTTTACAGCCGCTATAAGCTTTACCGTCTGGTCAATTACGCCACACTGCCCGTTTTCTCCATGATGTACCTGAGCGATGGCAAGGAATTCATTCAGCTCGATGGTACGGCCGGGCCGATCTATACAGCCAACGAAAAAGACCCCATCCGCATGGATGAAACCACCATCATCCCCTATCTGGAGTTTTTCTTTGCACAGGTCGAGGGAAGCGAGGGGGATGTCTTCCTTATCAAGAACCCACGCAAAGCGCCGTTTATGGAGTCACTGAGCGAAGAGCAGCAAAACCGTGTTGTCGATATGTTCAAGCCTATCGAGGTGTCCCGGCGCGATGATGACACCATTCTTACAGGCACGATTTACTATGGCGGCGGGCTGATTGCCGCCACAATCGTTGTTGCGCCCGACGGCAAAATGGCCTTTGAAGCCCAAAGTCTTTTGCTGAACGGCATTCACTTCCCTCCCTCGCCCTATGGGCATATGTGGCTTGAAGGATAAACCACCATGACATCACCCGCACCTGATCTGCGCGACCTTCTGAAACCGGGGGAAACCCTGCCGCCCGCACAGGCTATGATTGACAAGGCGCTGGAAATCCTCGCCCACAGCCAAACGGGACACCAATTGGTTGAATTTGCCGATATGGAGAAAATCGATATCCGCATTATCGCCACCCCCAAGCCCACAACATACCTGCCGGAATCACGTGCGGCCTGTATTGGCTTTAACAAATCAGACCCTGTCAGCCCCAGCCGCTTTGTCTTGATGCTGGCCGGCATCCTGCGCGAGGCGCAACAGGAAATATCGGGCGTTTCCCACCCTGATCTTGATGAGCCAGAAGAGAAACACATTGAAATTGGCCTTGCAAAACAAGAAGATAAGGTATGGCACCTCTGCTCTGTCGCCTTTGAACTGTCCGACCAGCCCAAGTTTACGGAATATAATTTTCTTGACGAATTAGGAAAAATGGGGCATCATGAATCAATAGAGCTATTCCGTAAACAGGAACGCAGCGGATAATAAGGGGTTGGTGTCATGAAAAAACTTGCGGGCTGGAGAGAGACCGGCGAAGCTACTGAAACAATTAAAGGAATTGAGTTCAAACTTGATTTTGCGCAGGAAGCACGCGCACCTGCCGTAGGGATTACAAGCCCTCAACCGGGTCAAAAGAACGGCTTATAAGCGAATCACTGTGGTAAAAAAGATACAAAATGCGCCCGCGTGGCGCATTTTTATTGCGGCAATTTTAAATATCAAGAAATAAGATTAAATCATTGTTTTTAAAAAATAAAAACAGATTCAACGTGTGCCCTTTTTAGACCGCCATTTGACAACCTCGCCATTCTGCGCAAACATGAAGATATGGCGAGGTAAATGCATGAAATTAAACAAACTTTCGGGATACGCCCAAGCAGGCGAAGCACTGGGATTTTGCCAATTGATAAGAGAACGTAAGAGAGGGGATGTACTTTTTAAGAATTCAACGCCAATGGTGTCGCAGGCGCGCAAACACAATGCTGCAGCCTCTTCCATGGCCTTCTAGAGCTTTCCTCTGAACTACTCCGTAGTACTCCATACTACAACTCTCACTACTCTATTGTGATGTGAACCAGAAAAACCCAGGACCCCTCCTGGGTTTTTTTGTGTATAACGGCTGTATGAAGGTCTATCGCTTTTATCTGGGCTTTATCGTGCCCCTGGCCCTGTTCCTGTCAGCTTTCAGCCTGTCAGGGCTGATACTGACGCAGGCTGGCGAATACCTGCCGATGAAAGAAGTTGTGCGCAAACTGGAAAAAACAGGCGGCGTTTTTGGCTCCGGTCTGCATTCACAGGCGTTTTGGTACAAACAGGCTACTTACAGGCATTTCAAGCCCGAAATCACCCTCCTCGGTTCCTCCCGCGCCCTGTTGATGCGGCAAGAACAATTTAACGCTCCCTTTGTCAGCCTTGGCATGATGCGCAGTATCGATGAAGAAGCCGAGCTGGCCTATAGCCTCTTCGACGAACACGCCCCTAAGCTTTTAATGTTCGATATGGATTATTGGTGGTTCCACGAACGCTTTGAAACCTTCCGCCCCAAACGCACGGACGATCCCGCTGAAGTATCGCTTTATGAACTATTTAAAACGATCAAATGGACGATTTCCGGCAAACTGCCCCTTGGAAAAATACCGCATATTATCTCCGTAAAGTCCCCCCATCTTGGCATGATGGGGATTATCAAGGGTGAAGGTTTTGATGCGCACGGCTCTTTTTGGTATCACAGCTCACTCACAGGTGATGCCGAACACAAAGACCCACGGTTTTCCGCCACCCTTGCAAAACTGCACAGCGATGACATGGCCTTTGCGCGCGGGCCGGATATCTCGGAAAAGCAGTGGAAGACGTTTGAAGATTTAATGCTCTGGCTTAAAGCAAAAGATATCAAAGTAATCTTGTTTATTCCGCCACTGGCCCCGACTGTCTTTCAGGCCATGGAAGCGGAACCGCCGGGCAGCTTTGCCTATATCGACGCCCTCCGCGTCCGCACCAAAAAACTGGTCGCCGCGCATGGTTTTTCCTTTTTCGACTTCCATGATTCCATGGGCACGATTGGCTCTGATAACTGCGAATTTGTGGACGGCATACATGGCGGCATTGTGACCTATACCCGTATGCTGCTGCATATGGCGGAACGGCACGCTAATCTTCGTGCTTATACGGATGTTAATGCTATGCGGCAGGAAATCAGCACGCATAAAGGTCATGCATCTCTACTTGGCAGCAAGGAAACAGACTTCCTGAAAATTGGCTGTTTAAAAGATAAGGGCCAGTAGATATTCAAACCCCTGTCATCCCTGCGGTATAATCGCGCTTCACACGATTATACCGCAGGGATGACGACCATTTTTAAATATCGATTAGCCCTCCTATGCCGCGTTCCCCTCCAGAATATTCCGGAACTGCCAAGGGTCATCGGCATCAATATCTTCAGGATAGCTATCCTGAACACTTTCAAGCGGAGTCCAATTCGTATAGACCCCCTTCACAGTCCCCAGATAAGGGCGTTGTACCTCAAGACAGCGGCTGAAATCCATTTCCTCCGGCTCGACAATGCCAGCCTTTGGGTTTTCAAGCGCCCAGACCATGCCCGCCAGAACGCCCGATGTCACCTGCATGGTCGTGGCATTTTGATATGGCGCCAATTGCCGTGCTTCCTCGATCGTCAGGTGTGATCCATACCAATAGGCATTGCGGGCATGGCCGTAAAGAAGAACACCCAGCTCATCGCTACCGCTTACAATATCCTGCGGTGCCAAAACCCGTTTTTTCTTTTGCTTGCCCTCGCTGCGCCCAAACATTTCATGCAACGATAAAACAGCGTGGTCGCAAGGGTGATAGGCGTAATGGCATGTCGGCCTGTATGCCGGCTCCGCCCCCTCCCCCAGCGTAAAGTAATCTGCAATAGAAACGGTTTCTTCATGCGGGATCAAAAACGCGCTTTGTCCCCCCACACCGGGGCACCATGTACGTACACGCGTGCTGCCACCCGGCGCTGTCATGTATATAGCCGCTTTTGTACCGTAATCATGCTGGCAAGCATTGGCCGGCATCCATTTTTCATGCGTGCCCCAGCCGATCTCAGCCGGGCGCAACGCCTCTGTCATCATGCATTCGGGCGACCATGTATTACTGAAAACATGCACAGGCCGCGGGTGTTTGGCCTGCTGCGTATCCCTTTCGGCAATGTGAATACCCTTCACCCCGCAATCCCGCATCAAACGCGCCCAGGCTTCTTGCGTTTGCGGCACATCCTTTGACATGCCCAAATCTGCCGCAAGATTTAAAAGCGCCTGTTTTGTCAGCCATGACACCATACCGGGATTAGCGCCGGAACATGTCACAGCCGTAACCGTTCCTGGTGGGCCGCTCGGTTTTTCTTTTAAAATGCTTTCTTCGCGATACGCATAGCAGGTTTTATCCGCCAGCGTAATATTGTCATCACCATGCACTTCAAGCCATGGTTCCGTCGCGGCATCAATATACAGCGCGCCCAGCTCACGGCATAAACGCATGACAGCAAGGGATGACACATCAACGGCGACATTCACGCAAAACGGCTGCCCCTCTCCATTGGTCAGCAAGGGTGTTAATACATCACGCAAATTACGTGGGTTCAGTTCCATACGCAGAAAGCGAATGCCTCGTTCATCAACAAGCGCCCGGTTCTGCTCGTCGCAATCAATGACCACGCAACGGTCTTTATCAAATTCAAAATGTCGTTCAATTAAAGGCAGCAGCCCGCGCCCGATAGCGCCAAGGCCAATTATCACAAGGGGTCCGGTTATTTTACCGTATCTGCTCTCCAGTACTGCCAATGAACAAACCTTTCTGAAAATTATCTTTGATACTACTATAGAGCGTTAAAAGGCATAATCAAGGAAGCACCCCATTAGCACAAACCTTCGTAAAGTTTCTTTTTGACCTCTTTGATTTTGTTAGTAAAAACATGCATTTATTGACATAATTTACAGAATGTGCAATAATTATAATCAGGGAATTGAGGGTTATCATACAGAGGGATAAAGAGATGAAAGCGCAAAATGTACAGAACCGCATGGCAGAGGTCACAAACCAACTTCTTACTGATGCCTACGGCTCAGAGGATAACGACATCCAAAATATGGCTTTAGGTGAAGTCCAGAAAAACATCCTTGACAATACTCTTCTTGCAACACCTGCCCTCGTATCAAGAATTGTTGATAATGCTAATGATGGCACAATCGATAACGTGAGGCGTACTCTGGTATATACAGGCAATCAAGGACCTAAAGGTGCGGAGTTGCGTGATCAACAATTCCAAAACCTCATAAACCGACCAGACTTGTCTGATGACTCTATGCAAATCGTCATCAGAACTGCTTTGGCACATGCTACAAGTAACAACTTATCAGAAACGTATACCAAAGGTATCGCGGAACTGGACAGACGGATTGAGGAAGCTCAGCCCACCATCACCCGCATCCCCGGCCACGGAAGAGATATCAGAGGAGGAGACCCTGACAGACAAGAAAAGCTGGAAGAGATTAAAGAAGAGGTAACAGATATTTTCAAAAGAAAGCTGCAAGAAGGGTACCAAAGTAGAGTCGCCCCTAATGCAGATGCGGCGAAAAAAGCGACACAGGAATTAACAGGCCAGAAACTGTAAAAGGGCTACTTCTTTACCACAGACTGCAGCTTTTCCTCATCAAACCCCAGCACCATCTTTGCACCGGAAACGATAATCGGGCGGCGGATGATAGAGGGGTTGTCTTCTGCAACCTTGAACGCGCGCTTTGTCGTCATGCTGTCGCGTTCTTTTTCAGGCAACCTGCGCCATGTTGTCCCCTTACGGTTCAGCATTTCTTCCCAGCCGAATTTCTTTTCGACCTTTTGCAGCAATGCCATATCCGCGCCTTCCTTTTTATAGTCATGGAAGGTATAGGGGATTTTCTTTTTCTCGAACCACGCAAACGTCTTTTTCATCGTATCGCAGTTTTTGATGCCGTATATGGTGATTTTTTTCGCCATCATACCCCCCTGTTCAAGCTGCCAGTGCGGGACGCTCTACCTCGGCTGCGGGCAGTGCCTCAAGGCACTGGCGCAAACGCCGCCATATCATCAAATGTGCCGCCGTGATATCCAGTCCTTCAATCGAGTCATTTTCACGGCGAATAACAGACGTACGACCAAACAAATGTGCGCGTGCGGCGTTAAAACGCTTCTTCCATGCAGACCACAAGCCATTGTCATAGGCGGATACGGCAACAAGACCGCAGCCGCAGTTCATGGCGAAATGCACCCGCGCACCAACAGACTGTTCGCACCAGTCCGACGCGTTTTCCCACATATCCGTGCCAAGAGCCGAATTTTCCAGCCAATCTACAATCTGATCCATCACAGGCAGCTTGGCCACGCGGTTCCCGCCCGCTGTTTCAATACCCGTAAAGGGCACGTAGCGCATACCGCAATCGTCGGGCTGCGTATGCATCATCGCGCCGACGAGTGCCAAATCTGCCGTCAGCGGCTGCGCGCCATCCTGTGACATCGCGGTCAGGAGGCCTTCAAAATCAATACCGGGGAAATGCGTCGCCATAATGCCGCAATCAGATGCCGTTGCAGGACGTTCCCAGCTATAACCTTTTGTATCAACACACATGCGCGTGCTCCTTTTTTCTTTTGAATGCAAACGATGATTGATCTGCACAATACACCAAAACGATGATTCGAGACTATGCTGAAAAAGCTATATACGGCGGAAAATCACGCAATTGTCGGAGCGGCTATGCATCCAAGACCAATCGATATTTAAAAGAAACCGTCATCCCGTTGGTTTTGCGTGTTTTGCGCAGCAAAACTTAGCGCAAAACACCAACGAACGGGATCCACCAGTTGTTGTGCCGCACAGCGGCACGCAAAATGGATCCCTGCGGTATAATCGCGTTTCACACGATTATACCGCAGGGATAGCCACCGTTTTAAAATGACCGATACCTCTAATGATGCAACACATCCCCATCCGCGTCATCCGTCTTGGCGGCAACGTCAGTGGGTTTTTCATCAACCGGCTTTGGCATTTCCAGCAAAGCATGTGACAAGACTTCGGTAATGACGGTGACGGGCACAATTTCCAGCCCCTCCTTTACATTATCCGGTATCTCCGCAAGATCTTTCACGTTCTCTTTCGGGATCAAAACCTTGTTGATGCCGCCACGCAACGCTGCCAGAAGTTTTTCCTTGAGACCGCCGATGGGCAGTACCTGCCCAACCAGATCCACCTCGCCCGTCATCGCAATGTCTTTATGCACGGCGATGCCTGTCAGCGATGACACAATCGCCGTGACCATCGCAATACCAGCGGATGGACCGTCTTTCGGCGTTGCGCCTTCAGGCACGTGGACGTGGACACCGATCTTGTCAAAGTAATCCGGCGAAATGCCCAGTGACGGCGCGCGGGATTTAATCAGCATTTCCGCCACCTGAATGGACTCTTTCATGATGTCCTTCAGGTTACCTGTCTGGCTGACCTTGCCTTTCCCGCCGGGGAACGTCACAGCCTCGATCGACAACAAATCACCGCCGACCTCGGTCCAAGCAAGGCCCGTGACGCAACCAATGCGGTCTTCCTCCTCGGCCTGACCATAGCGGAAACGCTGCACGCCCGCATATTTCCCGATATTCTCCACGGTGATATCAATGGACTCTGTCTCGTCCAGCATAATCTCCTTAATCACCTTGCGCGCAAGGTTGGACATTTCACGCTCAAGGTTCCGAACGCCCGCCTCGCGGGTGTAATAACGGATCAGGTGACGAATGGCGTCATCCGTAATACTGAACTCACCTTTTTTCAGGGCATTGGCCTCCATCTGCTTATCCAGCAGATGGCGCTTTGCGATTTCCACTTTTTCGTCTTCCGTGTAACCGGACAGGCGGATAATTTCCATGCGGTCCAACAACGGGCGCGGCAAGTCCAAAGAGTTCGCCGTGCACACGAACATCACGTCTGAAAGGTTATAGTCGACTTCCATGTAATGATCGTTAAACGTGCTGTTCTGCTCCGGGTCCAAAACCTCCAAAAGCGCCGCAGACGGATCGCCGCGCCAGTCCTGCCCGACTTTGTCAATCTCGTCCAAAAGGAACAGAGGGTTCGATTTTTTGGCTTTCTTCATGCCCTGAATAATCCGGCCCGGCATGGAACCAATATATGTCCGGCGGTGGCCGCGAATTTCGGACTCATCCCGCACGCCACCCAAAGACATGCGCACAAATTCACGGTTCGTTGCGCGGGCAATGGATTTACCCAGCGATGTTTTACCCACACCCGGCGGGCCGACAAGGCATATGATCGGCCCTTTCAGCTTACCAGCGCGGTTTTGTACAGCCAGATATTCAAGAATACGTTCTTTGACCTTTTCAAGGCCGTAATGGTCTTCATTCAAGACTAAATCAGCTTTTTTCAAATCCTTGTGGATTTTGGAGAATTTCTTCCATGGCACAGAGAGCATCCAATCAAGATAGTTCCGCACCACCGTAGACTCCGCCGACATCGGACTCATCTGTTTCAGCTTTTTCAGCTCAGCATTACACTTTTGGCGCGCTTCCTTGCTCAGCTTTGTTTTCTTGATAGCTTCTTCCAGCTCGGCAATTTCATCAACGCCGTCTTCACCTTCGTTCAGCTCCTTTTGGATCGCCTTCATCTGTTCGTTCAGGTAATATTCGCGCTGCGTTTTTTCCATCTGGCGTTTCACGCGGCCACGCAGGCGTTTTTCAACCTCCATCACGCCGATCTCGCCCTCCATCAGGGCAAAGATGCTCTCCAACCTTTCCGCGACAGACAGCACCTCCAAAAGCTCCTGCCTGTCGGGAATTTTCAATGACAGGTGAGATGCGACCGTATCGGCCAGTTTATGCGCATCTGTAATCTGGGTCAGGGACGCCACAATCTCGGACGGGATTTTCTTGTTCAGTTTCACGTATTGTTCGAACTGCGAAACGCAGGCGCGCATCAGGCCCTCAATCGCTTCACCTGACACAGCAGGCGCATCAATCATTTCGGCCTGCGCCTCAAAATACTCGGCCTTGTCGGTATAGGAAATAATGCGGACACGCTGCTTGCCCTCAACCAATACCTTGACTGTGCCATCCGGCAATTTCAAAAGCTGCAAAACCGTGCCCAGCGTGCCGATATCATAAAGGTCACCGGGGTTTGGCTCGTCCTGCTGGGCAGATTTCTGGGTGACGAGCAAAATCTGCTTGTTATCACGCATCGCGGCTTCCAGCGCCCTGACGGACTTATCACGCCCCACAAAAAGCGGCACGATCATATGCGGAAAAACGACGATATCCCGAAGCGGCAATACCGGATGCTTCACGCCCACGTTGACTGTTTCATGTTCCATTGTTCACCCTGCAAATCCTTGGAAGACCCTACTCTTTTTATTTTACAAATAATTCCAGCCTTCTGCAGCCAAAATCGTCATACAACCATAAAACTAGCCCGTTTACGGCGTAAAACAAGCCCCAATAGTCAGGTTTTATGATTGTCCTCAAGCACATACAGCGTGCTGCAAGGATTTCTTGCATATAGAGCATAAAAATCAGCGGTTTAGCAAAGTTCTTTTCAACATCTGGCACGTAATCGCCGTATACTCCCCCATGGCGGTGGCCGCTTTAACACCTTTCTGTACTGTCTGCACCTGCAATGCAATTTTCGCATCAAAATACCTCCGCAGAGTAACATTGTCCATAAAATTGACCCTTTGGAGTTGAGAGTTATATGCCCCCCACATCCTTTCCTGCCGTGCTCCTGCCTGTTGTCGCCAGACCTGATGTTGCATCCTATATTCAAAATTATTATTAAACATTTGCTTATCTTTTTTAATGCAATACTTAAACTTATCTTCCGTGCCCACCATTTCAGCATCGACGGCCATAAGTTGTTTAAAAGCATCTTCTAATCGGTCCAATTCATCACGCTGACCAACGGGCAAAGCCTGCTTGGCGTTATGATAGCTATCAAATGCGGCTTGCATCCACGGGCGCGGCTGAACAGAAAGATTTAAGGCACTATCTGCTCTGGCATCAAAAGATATAACCAAACAAATACAAGTAAATACAAAGAGTTTAAAGAGGTCTTTGCTGTACAACTTGAAGTAAAACATCATGGAACTTCTCACGGCCCAGCACCTTTTCTGTGACAGCGGTCAGTCGCTGTTTCACTGCTTCCGCATCAATAAACTTCCCTTGCACCAAAATTCTGCCCGTACCCAAAGCGCCATAAAGATCCCGTAAATAAGCATCGGCCAATCTTGGCTCATAAATAGAAACATCATCTTTAGTGCCATAAAGCATTTCGATTGAAACAATAATACTCACCTGTTGGGTCGCGCCCTTTTCTGTAATAACAGGCAGTATGAGGGGGGGCATCTGAAGATATTCAAACTCAGGGTACTCTTCATCCTCTGTTTCATCAGACTTTGAAGCCGCCCATGCCGACTGGTTACCAACCACATCCACACAACACATTGAAAATACTGAAAAAGCCAAAAATGCCCATATGATGGCGCGTTTCATGCCGTGCACTCCCTTTTTGCCCTTTCTTCTCAAAAGAGCCTTTCCCCTCCATTGTGCGCTACAGAACTTAACACTCGGTAAAATAGAATTATTTGCCAATCCCTTTCAGG
>JAPPOU010000108.1 GCA_028817795.1 Alphaproteobacteria bacterium | reverse complement strand
TAGGAAGTACCATAATAGCTATGAAATAAAAAATGGAAAATGTCCCTTTTGGGGCAGATGTAGTGGCGGGGAAGAGGGCTCAAGACAATTGCCCCTATCTTTTCCTTGTGTACTCAAATTCCATCAGTTTCATTTCTTTGCCTGCCTCATCTGTGCTAAAGACCGTGCGCTTGTATTTGTCAGTATCTATGAAGGCAAGGGTGGCGCGAAATTTTTTTTCTTTTCCTGTTAGATGATCCGTAAACGTCCCGGTTTCGTTCAGGGTGTTTTGTTCAGCATCGTACTGTCCGTGGCCAACAACCATTTCTGTGCTGATGGAGTCAATTTGAACAGATGTAAAAGATTTTTTCATGTTATCGTAGCCAATGGTATCCGTTCTTGTGATCGGCACGTTATGGCCTGCGATATTGAGACTGCCGAGTATTTTGCTGGAAAGAAATCTGTCACCCATTATCATTTCGTTGGTGGCCGTGCCAGAAGCATAGGCGGGGTCCGCATCCGGTGTTGACCAGAAGGCTGCCGAATATTCCCATTCACCAATAAGGGGCGCGAGAACTTTAAGGGTATACGCTTCGGAAGGCTGGCCGCGTTCAATCATGCTCATAATAACAGTTTCATCAACAAATCCTTTGGGGGGCTGTTGCGCGGTTTGTCGTGCCGTTGCGTATGTATGTGCAACAATAAAGGAGGCAACAATAGCTAATGACAGTGCGATGACTTTGGTTTTTTTCATGGGGGATACCTCCATTAAAAGCTGATGAATGAGAAATAAATAGTAGCCACGCCGTTCGCGGTGAAAAGGAAATATGTGGGGCGTCTTCATTCCAATCTAAGCGGTGTCGTGTGTTGCGGTCAACTCTGATTTAGGTTCCACCCGAATCAAAAAATCTGTTACTCTTCCGGAGTTGTTTACTCTTCTAGTATACTACTCACCTGACGACTCATTACCATTCTTCGCTGGGGCCTGTTGCGGGTCATGTTGTTTTTTGCGCCTGACCGGAAACGAGGTACAATTTATGAAACAGTTTTTATGCATTCTTGCGTTTTGCGGCTTTATATTATTTTCCGGACAGGCCTTTGCGCTGACAAGCGGCGGTGTGACGGCGGGTACGATCAGCACACCAAACGGGTCATCAAACGAGAGTTTTACGGGTAATGCCGGGGAGGGCGTTATTTTAAGTGTGTCCGCAGGTTATAACGCATACATTTATGTGTATAAGCCGGACATGACCTTATGGAGTGTGCAGTATAACCGCTTTACGGGCACATTGCCGAGCACGGGGACTTATAGCGTTGTGATAACGGCAACGGGTGGGGGCAGCGGAGCTTATGACGCATACTATGTGAATGGTACGGGTGGTGTTTCCGGTGGGACAATGACCAGCGGGCAGTCTTATAATTCAACGTTGGCTGCAAACGGGATTACAAGTTATCAGGTTTCCGCGACATCTGGGGAAGTTTTACTTTTCAATACAGTAGCTTCTTATAGTGCATATATTTATGTTTTTAAACCGGATGGTAGCCAGTTGTATGCGGCGGGGAGTAACCGGTTCAATTATGCTGCGCCATCAACGGGCACGTATACCATTGCGGTTGTGGGAGTGTCCACGGCGTCTAGCGGTGACGTGGACCTTTACTATGTGAATGGCGCGGGCGGTGTTTCCGGCGATGTCTCCGATGATGAAATAAATGGTGGGGCGGCAAATAACAGCACGCTGGCAGCGAATGGCATAACCAGTTACTCGTTTGAAGGAACCTCCGGGCAGTACGTGCTTCTCAACGCCTCGGCTTCTTACGCTGGCTATATCTACGTTTTTGAGCCAGACGGCAGCGCGCTTGGCGGTCCGGGATATGACCGGTTTGCCTATACTTTGCCGTCGACGGGAACGTATACGGTCGCGGTTATGGGGGTATCTACGGCATCCAGCGGCGATATGGATATGTACTATGCCAAGGGTGCGGGGACTTCTTTACGTGGGGGCTTGATTACAACAGAAACGCGCGCGGGCACATTGCCCAAAAACGGGCTGGAGAGTTATAAATTTACGGGTGTTGCCAGCAATAGCTTAACCATTGCTTCAACGGGAGGCTTTACGCGCTATATCGTTGTTCTCAGGCCCGACGGCAGTTACTGGGGGGCGAATTACAATTCTTTCTCCAACACGCTGCCGTCGACGGGAGAATATACGGTTGTGCTTTACAGCACGTCTTCGGCGTCGACAGGGGATTACAGTATAACTATGACAACGCCGCCCGATACGGTGGCGGCGACGGATGCGACCAGGGTGGGGCAAAGCACGATGGCGTGCACTGCCGTGCAAAACGCCGGGAATCCGCCAAATCCGCGCACGATGTCCACGGGGAGTGCTGTCACAAAAATGGCGGGCAATCCCATTGAGTTCGACGTCGGCTTTAAACAACAGGTGGAAACTGACTACAGCGCGGGAGGGTTGACGTTTACGCGTATTTACCGCTCCGACAGCACGTGGACGGATAACACAGTGGGGGATTTGTGGCGTCATAACTATGCCCGCACGCTGAACGTCAGCGGCTCGGCGGCGGATATCACGGACGGGACGGGGGCGACGACGCATTATACCCTCAGCGGGTCCGACTGGATTCCGGATGATCCGGATACGACGGCGACACTGGAGGATGTGTCTGGGGATTATGTTTATACCTTGCCCGACAATACGGTGGAAAAATACGACGGCACGACCAAGCTGCTGGAACGCATCGAATACCGGGGCGGCGGGGCGCTGACGCTGGGGTATAACGGCTCGAACGAACTGACATCGGTCACCAACGAAAACGGCCGCCAGCTCACCATGACCTATTCCAGCGGGCGTCTGGCCACGCTGGTGACGCCTGACGGCACGTTCAGCTATGCCTATGACGGGAACGATAACCTTTCGACGGTGACGCGCCCTGATACCGAGGTGCGCACGTACCATTACGAAAATGGAAGCTACGTCAACGCGCTGACGGGGATTACCGATGAAAAAGGCGTGCGCTTTGCAACCTTTGCCTATGACGGCAGCGGTCGCGCCATTACGACAAAGCATGCGGGCGACGTGGATGAATTCGGGGTCGATTACCATTCGGGCCAGACATCCACCATCACCAACCCGCTGGGCAAGGATACAACGTATTACTACACCAACATCAACGATGTACGGAAAGTGATACAGGTGGATGGCGAAGCCTCGACCAATTGCGTCGCCTCGAATCGCTATTACAATTACGACACCAAGGGCCGAATCATCGGCAAAACCGACTGGGATAACAACGTTACCTGGTTCTCCTACGACGATCGCGACAACGTTACGAAAATAACGGAAGCCGCCGGAACCGCCGACCAGCGCGTGACCACCATCACCTACAACAACGACTTCAACCTGCCGGATCTGGTGACGGAGACGGGCAAAACCACCGACTACGACTACGACACCTACGGCCGCCTCACATCCGTGACGGTGACGGATACGAACACATCCGAAACCCGCATCACCACCTATACCTATCACTCCAACGGCACGGACGGCAGCGGGAACACGATATTGGGCAGGCTCGATACCGTGAACGGCCCGCGCACCGATGTGACGGACACGACCGAGTATGATTACGACGGCAATTACAACCTGACCACCATCACCAACGCGCTGGGGCAGGTGTACGAGATTACGGCGCGTGATTCCGCCGGCCGTCCCACAACGGTTGAGGACGTGAACGATGTCGAGACGGATTTCGCCTACGACAGCAACGGCTGGCTGGAAAGCGCCACCCGCGCGCCCGGCACGGCGCTGGAGGCGGAGACGACCTTTGATTACGATGAAAACGGTAACCTCACGCTGCTCACCCTCGCCAATGGCGCGACGCTGGAATATTCATACGACAACGCGCAGCGGCTGACAGGGGTTGAAGACGCGCTCGGCAATACCATCACCTATACGCTGGATGATGCGGGCAACGTGACGCAGGAGCAATACCACACCTCCACGCCCACATTAAAATACACGCATACACAAGCATTTGACGAGCTGTCACGCATCATAGAAAGCGTGGGCGCGGCGAGCCAGACGGCGGAATTTGCGTGGGATAAAAATTCAAACCTCACCATCACTACCGACCCCAATACCAACGACACGACGCGCGCGTTTGATCCGCTGAACCGTTTGGTCAGTAGCACCGATGCCTTAAGCGGCGTGACCGCGCTGTCGTATAACGACCGCAACGACCTCACCGAGGTCGAAGACCAGCGGAGCAACGCCACCACCTATACGTACAATGCCTTTGGCGACGTCGTGGGTGAAAGCAGCCCCGATCGCGGCAGCATTTCCTATACCCTCGACAAAGCCGGGAACATCACGCAGCGGACGGATGCGCGGAGCGTGGTCACGAACTATACCTATGACGCGCTCAATCGTTTGACCGATGTTGAATACCCGTCCGATGGATCTCTGGATGCCGAGCTGTCGTATGACCTCTCCACTGGATGCGGTACGGCGTATAAGGGCAAGCTCTGCAAGATCGAGGATTCTGTCGGCACGACAGAGTATGAATACGACACCCTTGGCCGTGTCACCGACGTGACGGAAACGCGTGGCGGTTTGACGTTTACGACAGGCTACACCTATGACCTTGCCGGAAATATCCTTACCATCACGCTCGATTCCGGTCGCGTGATTACCTATACGCGCAACAGTAATGGCCAGGTGAGCGGCGTTAGCGCCGTCGTCAACAGCAGCGGCACAACGCTGGCGTCATCCATCACATACCTGCCGTTCGGGCCGATGGATGCGATGACGTACGGGAATAGTTTGACGTTCTCCGCGACGTACGACCAGGATTATTACCTGACGAACCGCACCGTATCCGGCAGCATCTACAACCACACCTATGACACCGACGCGAACGGCAATATCACGCAGGTGGGCGGGACGGACTATGCCTATGACGAACTCAACCGCCTTGAGCAGGAAGACGATGGCAGCACGATTGATTATACATTCGATGCAACATCAAACCGCCTCACGCGCGTCGAGGGCGGAACCGTCACCACCACCGTGCCCAGCAGCAGCAATAAAATCTCTGCCGTGGGCGGCGATTCCTACACCTATGACAGCGCCGGAAACATCACCGACGACGACACCTATGAATACACATGGGACGCCGCAAATCGTTTGGAAGAAATCGAACTCTCCGGCACGTCAACGAATGTGGGCAGCTACACCTATAACGCCAACAACCAGCGCGCCACAAAAACCGTCAGCAGCACAACGACACACTATGTGTACGGCATGGGCGGCTTGCTCTACGGCGAATACGACAGCTCCGGCAACCTGATCCGCGAATACGTCTATTTAAATGGCGAACCTCTCGCACAAATCGACTCCGGCGAAACATTAACGTATATCCACACCGACCACCTTGGCACACCCAAGTTTGCAACAAACACCGGCGGCACACAGGTCTGGAGCTGGGCGCCGGATGCGTTTGGGATCGGCAGCCCCAGCGGCAGCGTGACAATAAACCTCCGCATGGCCGGGCAGTACTTCGACTCCGAATCCGGGCTGTTCTATAACTGGAATCGCTATTACAACCCCAACATAGGGCGCTACATCACCTCCGACCCGATTGGCTTGGCGGGAGGACTCAACACCTACAACTACGCGAATGTGAGTCCGTTGATGTTTGTTGATCCCGAAGGTTTAGCGGAAATGATGCTGACCAAGCGGACTTTGGCAGCACTCACAGCTGACCTGTCTGTTCCGGAACCAACGGACATGACTCCCATCAAATGGGCAGGCTGGGGTGTGGCTGTCACTGGCGCGGCTGTTGTTGATATGTGTATATTGAATAATGATTCAGCCGATGGTAATTCAAATGCCAAGGCTTCTCCATCTGCTGGCCCGGCATCAAATGCGGGCGGCACAGAGCCCTCATGTCAGGAAGAGCCGGAATTGCCGGGGTGCGGGGAGGACAATAATAAGATTGATTCCAATAAACTGAACCATATTTTTGGCAACGCCAGACATAAGCTTGATCCGGTTGTAATGGAGCATGGTTCACAAGCTAATGCTTATCGTGCAATAAAAAAAGCTACGCAACAGGCTATTGAGAAAAGAGGTATCAGTAAGGGCGTCTTTACAGAGAAAGTGCTAGTTGGGTCTAATACGGTCACTGTCAGGGGCGTTGTTATTAACGGACAAGCCAGAATTGGATCTGCATGGATACCGTAAGCAATCTTTCCAAATTGGAGTTTGAGGTTTTACAAGCTTTGTTGGATAATGAAGATAGTCGTATTTCTTTTTTAAAAGAGCAAGTTAAAGGAATCTCTGTTATTAAGCGTAGTATTTCTGATGCAGGCTTGCTGTTGGAATTCCGAGTTTCCAATGACTGTGCACCCTCTATAAGGGTTCTTGATCTTATTATCTCAGGAGTTGAGGTGACAGTCCCAAATCTTGAATTTGGAATAGGTTTTGCCCTGTTTGTGGAGAATGGGCTTCTTAAAGCCATGGAGGGGTTTACATATGAGGAGGCGTGGCCAAAAAGTATTTCTAAATTTAGAATCCGAAAAGAAGGCTACAAAATTGAACAACGCACACGAAGAAATTAAACTCAGATGCTGAAGTAAAGCTATGTTTAAGCCTATGCCCTTTGATGTTTGGGTTTCCAATGTTATTGGTGAAGCGGAATTTCTTGCTAACCGTGATTTGGTTAGAAAGTCTTGGGTGTTTAGAGAAGGGAATATGTCTTGGCATGATTTTGATGAGGTTTGTGAAGTTCTTTTAGAGGGAAATCAGCCTGGTCAACATCTTATGGTTTACGGGGCACGTTTCTCTCACTTGCAGCGGGATGCTTTGGCGCATTTTATACAAACTTTTGTTGATACCGATTATAAGATAACAAACGGTGACCCTAGAAAGTCAGTGGACTCATCGTCTTTGTTTCACTCCGACCTATGGCCCCCTTTAGAAGAAGCCGCGAAAGCCGTGGTAAAAGCTTTTGAAGGCTGGGAACCGCCAGAACAGGAACAATAAAAATGCCCCACCGCCTTCTAACCATCCTTCTCTGCCTTTTCCTCACCGCTTGCGCCACAAGCGCAGAGGTAGCCCCTCCCGCATCGGCATGCCGTGCCATCCACGACTACGACGCAGAAGGCCACTTACGTTTCCTGTCCATCACCAACAACCGTTTCAAAACACCCCGCACCACTACCTACACCCTCGACAAGTCCGGGAACATCACGCAGCGCACCGATACGCGGAGCGTTGTCACCAACTATACCTATGACGCGCTGAACCGTTTGACCGATGTTGAATACCCGTCCGATGGATCTCTGGATGCCGAACTGTCGTATGACCTCTCCACTGGATGCGGTACGGCGTATAAGGGCAAGCTCTGCAAGATCGAGGATTCTGTCGGCACGACAGAGTATGAATACGACACCCTTGGCCGTGTCACCGACGTGACGGAAACGCGTGGCGGTTTGACGTTTACGACAGGCTACACCTATGACCTTGCCGGAAATATCCTTACCATCACGCTCGATTCCGGTCGCGTGATTACCTATACGCGCAATTCAAACGGGCGGGTTTGCGGGCTCTCTTCCGGTTCGGGGAAGAGGCCATAACGCAAAAACCCCGCCATTGGCGGGGTTTTGTGTGCGGAGTTCTCTCACGTTCCTGAAACATCAGACTAAATGGCGGTGGGGGTAGTCTGGCGGGAAACGTTCTCTTGGTCAACCCGCTTTATTACAGAGAGGTTGTCACAAAATCACCTTGCGAAAAGTCAGGGAAACACGCCTCTCCCGCATTCTCCTGAGGCCGTGGATCACATCCGACTTCCGGGCCGGAATGCCGTGCAGCCATTCATATCGCGCTAAGCCGGTGAGGGTGATTAAGGATTGTGGTTCCAGCAATACTTCCCGTTTATCCTCAGTTTTCGGATTTGATAATTCCATGATACAGGCAGAGCCAAGGCTTAATGAGGCAATCGTATCACCAAAGCAGGGCACACAGTCCACATGCGAGGAAATGCCCTGACCGGGCAGATATTCGTTGACGATGACCTGATCCGGCTTTTGTGCGAATATCTTGTCGGCATGTAGCTTGCCACATAAAGGCTGTAGCCATTCCGGCAAGGGGCCAAGGTATAGTTCCTTTGTTATCGCCCGTGCCTTGTAATCATACCTGTATCCATAGTGTTGTACCCGGCGTTTCAGATCGGTGAGCCAAAGTTGTCCGTCAATAGCTGAAAGCAGGGCTTGTTCCTCATCAGCGGAGATGTAACCGGACGTAAGGGATAGCCCCGGAATGCTTGGTTCCGGGGTTGCCTTGGTGGCTGGAAAAAGTTCAACCTGCCGCATTAATAAAGATACCCGTCTTTCAGCGTAAACACCCACGTGCAGAATGTATCATACCCGTCAATAGCACTGCTTTCGTCGTTTGTATTGGTGTGAATGTAGCCCGACAGCTTTCCGGGGTCAAAGGGATATGTTTCCGGCTTTCTGAAGCCCGCGCTGGCCGCAGCTTCGCCAAACTGGAATGCCCCCTGATAATAAGGACTGTCAACTGCCGTAACCAGAACGTTTCCGCCTCGCTTCAGGCACTTTGCCGCGCTCTTCAGGAAATTACGGAGAAGGATGAAGTTGGGGTTGCGGCCTTCGACTGCCAGCCTGCTTCCGGTATTGGGGAACTGGAAGACAATAGTATCAAATTCCCGGTAGGGAAAGTGCTTCTGGATATTGCCCGCATCCACTCCATGCACCACAGTGGCACCGGATTTCCACAGGCCATATGCATTTTTTTTTGTGTATTCAGAAATTTCTTTTTCGTCTTCATATGTTGTTGCTGTGATTCTGGATGGATTTATATGGGGTATTTTCGAAATGCCCAGCGCAAAACTCAGGTTGCCCTCGCCGACAAAAAGAAGATCGCCACTTTTCATACGGCTGATAAAGTATGAAGACAGCTTACACAGGATATCGCCGGTCCGGATGACGGCGGTTTCCCTGTTGTTTCCAAGTATCCATTTTTTCATTTCCACGTTCATGGCGTGGATGGCCCGCTGGCGCAGGATGTCATGATAGGCAGGGCTTTGGGTGTCGGGTGGAAGAACCATGGTCGTTTCCTTTCATGAAATAAAAAAACCGCCAATCTGTATTGCGGGTTTATAGAGTTGTTTCAGGCACAAAAAATCCCGCCGGAAAGCGGGATCTGTGTGCTGCTCGCACTTCACGAGCATGAGCAGATTTGACCATATTTAGCCCCCGAAGTCAATAAACTTCTGGAAACACAAGCGTGCTTCATTGAATTACCATGATTTCAGCTCCTGCCTGCGGCGTTCTTCCCGGTAGTTGAGGGCGCGTGCCTGTTGTTCCGCACTCTGTCTTGCCGCTTCCGCCTTTTGGAAGGCGATGAAGGCTGGGAGCGCGTTCCGGCGTAGACAGGGTTGCGGGCTTCCGCACACATAGCGATATTCGACGGAATGTGACAGGTGTTTCCCCATCATGTTGTCTTGGTCAAGGCAGGCTTTCAGGTATTTTTCTATTCTTGGCGGGTATGTGTAAAACGTTTGTCCCATCTGTTTGGAAATTTCTAATGGCGATAAAAAGTCATGGGAATATTCGAGGGCGTCGAGACGGTACTCCCTGCAAAACCCGTCAAAATCGTCTGTGTGCAGGCATATGATGATTTTTAGCTTGTGGCGCTTTTTCCCGATGCGCCATTCCTTCATGGTTTTCGGGTCGTAACGGAGATCAGTCGTATTCTGCTTTATTTTTAGCCGTGCAAAGACTGATGAAACGGCACTTCCATCAACCTGCCTCAGGCCATCCTGCATCAGGCGCTCGGCGATCTCGCCGCGTGTCAGCCATTCGTCGGTTTTATATGGCGTGTCGAGGCGATAGGTTTTTCCGAATGCTTCAAGCTGGCTTGCGTGCAGGCACTCCATGTGTGTATGCTGCACGGACCGGCGCTCTATCCGCCATTCAATCTTTTTCTGTCCGTCAATGCGGATGCCGGGCCTGGCGCGGTCTTTGCGGCATCCCTTTATTTTTTGCAGTACAAGAGGAACCAGCACATTATAATGCAGAGCAATATCCTTCACTGACAGCCATTCCGGCCCTTTGGGGGCATAGGTTGCTGTTTGAACGTCCGCCGTGCAATGGCTTCAAAGCTATTCCCTGCATCGACTAACCTTTGCAGCTTTTCCTGTTTTCTGAGTTGTGCGGGGTCTTGTCCGGCCTTAACCAGCTTTTGGGCATGGTCGCGCATATCCCGCGCCTCTGCCAATGTGGTCTGGGGATACACCCCCAGCGCCAATACTTTCTCTTTCCCCAAGTGGCGGTATTTCAAGCGCCAGTATTTAGAGCCATTGGGCATGACATGCAGGTACAGCCCATTGGAATCCGCCTTTTTATAAGGCTTTTGCTGGGCTTTGGCATTCTTGCAAGCTGTGTCTGTTAAAGGCATTGGGGGTATATTTTTTTGCTGTTTGATTTTATACCCCCATTTATACCCCCAATTTGTCGGGATGTAAAAGGAGACTCACAAACCACATATGACTCCAAACAACAAAAAACCCCTGCAACTGCAAGGGTTCTGAAACTTTAAAAAACTTGAGAGTACTTTAATCAACAGGTAGCTGGCGGAGAGAGAGGGATTCGAACCCTCGATACGTGTTACCGTATACACACTTTCCAGGCGTGCGCCTTCAACCACTCGGCCACCTCTCCGCAAGTGGGGTTTAACATACAGGGGCGTCGCAGTGGTTTCAAGTGTGAAATAAGCCTTTAGAATCAGCCGGGTATACAGGTTTACCGTGGTACGAGGACTTTATAATAGGAGTAAGTTTCAAAGGGAATGCCGCTGTCCGCACTTTTTGTACAGCCTTCGTGTTTGTAATCAAATTCACCGGTGGATTTGCCAAATGCGACTCCGCCATCGGCGAAAGTGCCTGTGTAGGGTAAAAAGACATACCCGCTTGTGTCATCGTCCATCAGGCAGGCATCACTGCCGCAAGGGGGGATGCCGACTTTGCGGTTAATGGCCAAGCAAACACTTTTATCAATCCATGTTAAGAAAAGAACAAGATCTTCGCTATTACTGCTGCCATCTGTATGGCAGTTGGCATCACCAGTCCCAATATTCGCAACGCAAGCATTTCCTAATAGCCCCCATTCTTGGTATAGGGGCATGGCTGAAAAAGAGGCATCCAGCCAACTTTCCGATGGAGAGATATAGGTCACGCCGCCGCCGGATGCATGGAATATCTTGTCATTGTCAGTAACGGCAGGAGAATGCGAATAGTCATCTGCTGTCAGGCCATTTTCAAAGCTGATATCTTCAAGGTCTGTGCCGTTGAGCATCATGGCATCTACGGCGTTTCCTATTTGCCCGGCATAGCCGACGATTTCGGCAGCTGCGAAGACGGGGTCGCGGCTTGTGTTTTTTCCGCTGCTTTTTGTGTCTTGCGTGATGGCGAAAATTAGTGCGGCGAACAGGGCAATGGTGACAAAGATAATGACCAGCACGTTGCCGCGTTGTGTTGTTGTGCCTTTATGGTGCATGCCGTTACACTTTCGCCTGTCGTTTTTTTCCTGTGTCTATTATAGTCCGGTCACGGCACAGGAGAAAAACAAAAAATGGCGCAAATTATTGAGTCTTTTACAAAGGGAAAGCGCGACGATGCCGAGATAAACGAGGATGTGATTGTCGACACCCCCCATTTTATTGGCGTGCTGGATGGCGCAACGTCCCGCGCTGGGGATACGTTGGGCGGGATGAGAACGGGCCGTTTCGCGGCGCAGACCGTGGCCCGGCATATCGCGCAGCTACCGCCGGATATTGAGGCGGCAGCGGCTGTTGCGCAATTGACGATAGCGCTGGCCGAAGCGACAAGCGCGGCTGCGAAAGCAGAGGGAAAAACGGTATCCCGCGCGCCAGCAACGGCTTTGTTGCTCTATTCTGTGCAGCGTCGGGAAATATGGCGGCTGGCAGATTCCATTTATGGGCTGGATGGCGTGATGCACGAAAACCCGCTGGAGTTGAACACGACATGGGGCGAGATGCGCCGGATATACCTGTGTTCATGCATAGCAAGGGGGACGACAGAGGAAGATTTGCGCCGTGATGACCCGTCTTATGCCATTCTGACACGTGTCATGGGGGAGATGGGTGGATTTCCGAATTATAACGGACCTTATGGCTATGGCGTTTTGAACGGGAGTGCGGTCAATGATTGTCATATTGATGTTGTGCCTGTGGGGGATGCTGTGGAAATCGTTTTGGCCAGTGATGGATACCCCAAAGTGTTCTCAACGCTTGCAGAAACAGAGGCTTATCTCGCCACCGTTCTGGCGGAAGACCCCTTGATGTTTAAACGGCACCCCCAGGCCAAGGGGGTTGCTCCCGGCGCTGTGTCGTTTGATGATCGCAGTTATATCAGGTTTTCCGTATAATCAAAAATAGCTTCATTTTCGCGGGCAGGCTCTGTAAAAAAGAGTATGACGACAACAGCATCATCGCTCCTGCAGGAGATCCCGACGCCTGCGCCGTTCGACGCCATATTCGCGGATATGGGCGCAACGGTTGTGACCTATGCGCACAAACCCGTTTTTACGGTTGCCGAAAGCCGCGACATTGACGGCCTGATGCCGGGCGGGCATACCAAGAATTTATTCCTGAAAGACAAGCACGGCAAATTGTGGCTGGTAACGGCATTGTCTGAAACGCAGATCGATTTAAAAGCGCTGGCCGCGCTTTTGGATGCGGGCCGCTTTTCATTTGGCAAGGCGGCATTGCTGGAAGAAGCTCTGGGTGTGACGCCGGGGTCGGTGACACCGCTGGCCCTGATGCATGACAAACAGTGCAACGTGACACCCGTTTGGGATGCCGCGTTGATGGCAAGTGAAACGTTGAATGTGCACCCCTTGCGCAACGATCGCACCATGAACATGACGCCGGAGGCGTTGAGGGCTTTTGCCCAAGGTACGGGGCATTGCCCGCAGATTGTTGATTTTTCGGGCTCTGCGCCCATATTAAAGGAATGAAGGATATTGCCATGCTGGATTTAAACCTTGATGCCTCTGCCCCGGTCGAAGCCGATATTCGCGATACGGATATGGCGCATTTCGAAGCGGATGTATTAAAGGCTTCGATGGAAAAGCCTGTTATCGTTGATTTTTGGGCGCCGTGGTGCGGCCCGTGTCGGCAGATGATGCCGGCTTTGGAGCAAGCTGTTGCCGCAACGGGTGGCAAGGTTTCCATGGTCAAGGTGAATATTGACGACAGCCCGGAACTCGCGCAGGCGATGCGTGTGCAGTCCGTTCCGGCAGTGTTTGGGTTTTTTCAGGGTCAGCCTGTTGACGGCTTTATGGGGGCGCGCCCTGCATCCGAGATTAAAACTTTTGTTGGCAAGCTTTTGGCGTTGGCAGGTGGTGATGCGAACGCCGTGGATGCCGAAGCCGTCAAGAAATTGATGGAAGAGGCGGACGATCTGTTCCGCGATGGGAAACTGGACGCGGCAATGGAAAAATACGGTCTTGCGCTGGAAGCGGATGCGGCGCACATGGCCGCGCTGGGGGGGATTGGCTGGTGCCTCTTTGGCCTTGGTGATGTGGATAGCGTGGCGGCGATGCTGGAGGACCCGGACGTTGCGGATAAAAAAGATCCACGCCTTGAAGGCTTGCGCTTCATGCTGCGTGAGCGTTCTGCTGTCGCGGATCTGCCGGACGTTCCCACGCTGGAAAAACGGATTGAAAAAGATGCCGCAGACCATCAGGCGCGCTATGATCTAGCCCGCCGCCGCCTTGTCATGGGCAATATTCCGGGCGCGGTGGAAAGTCTTGTGGAATCTGTGCGGCGTGACCGTGAATGGGAAGACGAGATGGCACGTAAATACCTTGTCGATATTCTTGAGGCACTGGGACCGCAACATCCGGAAACGGCAAGCGGACGTAGAAAACTTTCTGCTGTACTGTTTTCATAGGGGGTGTGCGGTCATGACCTCTTCTTTTGATACGCCGTTTGATGCCCTGCCGCAAGACATCCCCGTTTTCCCGCTGCCACGCGTCGTGCTGCTGCCGCGTGTAGAATTGCCACTGAATGTTTTCGAGCCGCGCTATATGGCGATGACGACAAAAGCGCTGTCTGGTGCGCGGTTGATTGGCATGATACAGCCCCGCAACAGTGATGATGATGTACCGCTTTTGTACGATGTTGGTTGCGCTGGCCGCATTGTGTCGTTCAGTGAAACGGAAGATGGCCGTTATCTGGTGACATTGCGCGGTGTGTGCCGGTTTAAAGTGGCGCGGGAACTTGATACGGATGCAGCGGGTTTTCGCCGTGTTGAACCGGACTGGTCGCCTTTTCGGCAAGATATGGCAGAGGAAGATGGTACAGCCGTGTGCCGTGATGCACTGGTTGAAACCTTGCACCGTTATTTCGACCAAAAAGGCATGTTCTGCGATAAGTGGGAAGAAATGTATGCCGTATCGTGTGAACGCCTGATTGCAACATTGTGCGTTGTGTGCCCTTTGGCAACAGAGGAAAAGCAGGCGCTTTTGGAGGCCCCCGGCCTTGAAGACCGGGCGCAGCTTTTGCAGTCTGTTCTTGAACGCCATGCCGGTGCGCAGGACGCACCGCAGTGTCATTAGGGGGATGTTTGTGCCGGATAGCCGCGCAGATAGAAAATTACTGGATATGTTGGTGTGCCCCGTCACGCGCGCGCCGTTGGACTATGATGCTGCGCGGCAGGAATTGATAAGCCGTCAGGCACAATTGGCCTACCCCATACGGGAAGGCGTGCCCATTATGCTTCCCGAAGCGGCCCGCCGTTTGGAGGATGACGCCGCCCCATAGCTGTGCTAGCATCGGGCGGAATATATAAGGAAAGGAACAGTCATGGCAGACCGCGTTTGGATATTCGATACGACGCTGAGGGACGGCGAGCAATCGCCCGGCTATTCCATGACGTTGGATGAAAAGCTGAAAATGGCGGAGATGCTGGATAAAATTGGCGTCGATATTATCGAAGCCGGTTTTCCTGCAGCCTCGCCCGGTGATTTTGAGGCCGTACAGAAAGTCGCGCAGCAAACAAAAAACGCTGTTGTTTCCGGTTTATGCCGTGCATTGGAAAAAGATATTGATGCTGTTGTTGCGGCGATCAAGCCTGCAGCGCGGCAGAGAATCCACACGTTTATTTCCACCAGCCCGCTGCATATGAAACACAAGCTGCAAATGGAACCTGAAAAGGTTTTGGACCTTGTGACCTCCAGCGTGGGCTATGCCAAAAAACACTGCGAAGATGTGGAGTGGAGCGCTGAAGATGCGACACGTACAGAGCATGACTTCCTGTGCCGCGCTGTCGAGGCGGCGATTAAGGCCGGGGCGACAACGATTAATATCCCCGATACGGTCGGCTACACCGTGCCAGATGAATATGCGGCCCTGATTAAAATGTTGATTGATCGCGTGCCGAACATTGATAAAGCCGTACTTTCTGCGCATTGTCACAATGACCTTGGCTTGGCTGTTGCAAATTCCGTGGCCGCCGTGAAGGCCGGGGCGCGGCAAATAGAGTGCACAATTAACGGTATCGGTGAACGTGCGGGCAATGCCTCGCTGGAAGAGGTCGTGATGACCTTCCGCACGCGGCAGGATGCCTTGCCGTTTGAAACAGGCGTGAAAACGGAAATGCTATACCCGGCATCACAGCTTCTCACGCAGGTTACAGGCTTTGCCGTTCAGCCGAACAAGGCGATTGTGGGCGCGAATGCTTTTGCGCATGAAAGCGGCATTCACCAGGACGGCATGCGGAAAATCGCATCGACATACGAGATCAGGACCCACGAATCTGAGGGGCGGTCGCGGTCCGTT
>JAPPOU010000130.1 GCA_028817795.1 Alphaproteobacteria bacterium | reverse complement strand
GAAAACATCCGGCCCCTTCAGCGTATCACGTAAAAAGGCAAGGTTTTCAGCGCCCGTCCGGCGTGATGCTGTGACCATCAACCCACCCCCAATGCGCTGTACATCTTCGACCAACCCTTTTGCTGCTGTCAGCGTCATCTGGTGGGCACGGCTGGTGCCGCCAATCAAGACAGCCACACGCGGCGATGGCAGATGCGCCAGTTTATCACGCCATGCAGCACCCGCCTGTTCCAACGCGACGGGCGTCACGCCATGCAACGCACCCTTTGTCACCATCACGTTATCGCCACGCAGCGGATCATGCTCCGGCACGACAACCAGATCAAAAGCCTCCGCTCCAATGCGCGGGTCCTGCACCTGCACCAAAAATGTTTTGGGACTGCGCTTTTTAATATCCAAAGCAATGCCAATACTTTTGCGCCCGCTGGCAATCAATACATCGGGCCACGGCGGAGTCACCAGGTCACTGCCCGCATCCAGCGCAAAGCGATGCCCCCAGCGTAACCACGGGCTAAACTGCTTCCACGGCGCACGCAAACGCACGCGCTTGACCACAGGATCAAGCCCCAGCGCCGCTGCAAGGCCGGTACATTGCTTTTCCGTTCCGGCCATACCCTCGGTCAGCACCCAGCAGGTTTTTTTATATTCTGACAAATAAATTCTCCGTTGAACCCTATATTACGCGAAACATTTGTTCAAAAGAACTGGCAAAATATTTCTATTGAAAGAGGGATGAGATAATATTATTACACTAATCATTCAACAGATTCTTTCACACAAGGACCCCATTATGCCTAAAGTCAAACTGGACCGCATCGACCGCAAAATCCTTCATGACCTGCAGGACAATGGGCGCATGACTAACGTCGAACTGGCCGAACGTGCGGGCATTTCCGCCCCGCCATGCCTGCGCCGCGTGCGCGCGCTGGAGGAAGCGGGCGTTATCAAAGGCTATCATGCCGAGCTGGATGCCGGCACCATGGGCTATGGCATTACCGTTTTTGCCCTTGTCGGCCTTGCCAATCAGGCCGAAACAGACCTGAAAAAGTTTGAAGACGCCGTTAAGCAATGGCCGCTGGTGCGGGAATGTCATCTGGTTTCCGGTGAATCAGATTACATTTTAAAGATCGTAGCCGAAGACTGGGATGCCTACCAAACATTCCTGACCACCCACCTGACGACAGCCCCCAACGTCAGCCACATCAAATCCGCCCTTGGCATCCGCGTTGCCAAGCATAAGCCGGGCGTGCCAGTGGACGTGGAATAAATTTTAATCCCTTTATGTAGGCTTGTTAACCCCTACCCCACGCCGCAAAATACGGCGCGGCTTTATTGTGCCTTTTTCAGCAGCCTCGCGAATAGCCTTGACCCTCATGGCCTCCTCGATCATCTCCGCCACATCAAAATGCCCCATTTGCTTTGCGGCATCGCGCGGATTTACACCCGCATTGCTACAAATGTACATATCGGCGTTATTCTCTAAAAGAATGGCAACCGTATCCCGCATGCCTCCAGCAGCTGCGCGGAACAGAGCCGTCAGGCCCTTACAGCTCTGCGCATCAATATTTGCACCATGCTCCAGCAGAAAGCGGACAGCAGACGCATTACTACCACGGGCGACCTGCATCAACGGCGTAATCCCTTCCACGTTGCGATCATCAACCCCCGCCCCACTTGCGAAAAGTTTAGAACAAATATCTTCATAACCGCCATAAGCCGCGCAAGCCAAAACACTCCAGCCACTGGAATCACATGCGTTAATATCAGCCCCTTTGTCCAGCAAGGCTTCCACAATATCCAGCCACCCTTCCAGTGCCGCTTTTGTGAGGGGCCTGAAACCGCCATGTAATTCATTGACATCCGCGCCCGCAGCTATCAGGCGCAAAACCTTTTCATGGTCATTATCAAACATCGCTTCAACAATGGACACTGGATTGTTTTCATCCCCTCTCATATCTTTGGCTCTTTCAAAAGATGAGGCCGCAAAATACGGCGCGGTTTTAGTGTTCCCCTTTGAGCCGCTTGCGTAAGCGCTATCTCTTCTTCCTGTATGAGTTCAACAAGCCCTTTCTCTCCATCTATGGCCGCTATATCCTGTGCCGTTGTTCCGCTATTGTCGCGGATGTCCGTTCTCGCACCAGCTGCCAATAAAGCCTTTAAGATTGTTTTGTTGCGAAACAAAGTAGCGACATGTAGCGGCGTTCTACCTGCAATATTTTGCGCGTTAACATCTGCGCCGAGCTTTAATAAAAACACTACAGCCCCCATATCTCCCCGCACTGTCGCTTTTATAAGCGGCGTCGATTGTTGATCGTCTACAGCATCAACATTTGCGCCATGGTCGACAAGCAACGAAAATATCTCCTCATTCCTCACACTGGCGGCGCGCAACAATGGAGACTCAACGTTACTCTCGTTATATACGTCTATGCATGCATTATGCTTGATTAAAAGCTTAATCATATCCATGCACACATCGTCTTTTATAAGTTTTCTGGCATGAACTTCAATAACGTGCACAAGCGGGGGGCAAAACATATCATCACACAAAGATGCATCTGCTCCCTTATCTAACAAAGCCTGCGCAGCTTTAAGCCACCCTTTGGTCACGGCAATATTCAGCGGCGTCCATCCACCTGGACCTGCAGCATGAACCTCAGACTGGTCCGCCGTTGCAATCAATTGCACGGCATCCTCTTCCATGCCTGCACACATTTCCTCGGCAAGCAGCGATACTGTTTTACCCTTGCTGCCCCCAACACTCACGGCTTCACCTCTTTTTTCGGACGATGGATACGGCGCGGTTTTGTTGTGCCCTTGTCTGCGGCTGATTGAAAAGATTTAATGGTTTGTTCACGCTCAAAATCTTTGATGACCTGAAAAGCTTCTCTATTCGGGATATGGTTTGTAATACTCATGCCTGCACGGTTTATCGTATCGGTCTTTGCGCCGTGCTCTAAAAGTGGGCGGATCATTTCAATTTTTCCACTCCATACAGCAAACATCAAAGGCGTATCACCGGATATCTGGCTTGCTATGTTCACATCAGCGCCTCTTTCCAACAATGTTTCCAGCGCATCCATTGCGGAGTATCTCACAGCCGTACACAGCGATGTGCTGCCATCGTTTAAAAAACACGTATTGATATCGCACCCTTTATCCAACACAAAGTTTATGGCATCAGCGTTGTTTTGCCTGGTCGCCGTCTGCAGCGCGTCTGCAGTCGATGCACCGTTTTCAAACAAAAATTCCCAAATATCTTTTTTCCCTGCTGGAAAAGCATACTTCCAGATCGATTCTTGCGCGTTGTCTTTATCATTAAGGCTTGCAGCCCTGTCACCAGCCTCTGGGTTAATCAATTCTTTGATAATATCTGTCTGGCCATTTTTAACAGCCAGCACCAACGGGGTGAGCCATCCGCTCGGCGCATTGTCGTATACACCCTTGACATTCGCCCCGGCGACCATCATATCCGCCGCCTCTTCTGACGTCAGCGTACCCTTCTTCAGTTTCTCAAGAAGCGTCCTGCCGAGATCCAAGGCATCCATCGCGCTTAATCGTTCTTTCGGCTCTGGGGCAGACACAAAAGGCCTCTCACTTGGTTTCATGACAGGCATCTGTTTTACACTTTATTGTATATTATGTCAATAAAATAAGAAATTATTCTTTCTTTTCAAGCCAGTCCGTCACCACATAGCCCGCATAGAAATCATATAAATCCGCATGCCCCGCCCCCAAAATCGAGGCAAATTCCTTGGGGTGGTTGGCGGCTTCAAACAGTTTCTTGCCCTGTGACTGGGGGATCACCATATCCTCATCCCCATGCATGATTAAAAGGGAGGAACGCACGTCGCCGATTTTTTTAATGCTGTCGTACCTGTCCTTCAACAACACATCGACCGGCAGCCAAAAATATTTCAACTTTGCCACATCCGCCGCACTGGCAAAGGGCGCTTCCAGCACCAGCCATTTGGGCTGAATTTCCAGCGCCATCTGCACCGCAACGCCCGTTCCGATACTTTCGCCATATAAAACGAATTGCGATGCGCTGTACCCATCTGCCTCCAACCGCGCAAGACAGGCGCGGGCATCGGCATAAAACCCTTCTTCCGAAGGCTTGCCTTTATTGCCACCAAATCCCCGGTACTCGCACATAAAAACGCCATAGCCCTGCGCCCAGAAATGCCGGGCCTTCAGGTTGCGGTGGCCGATATGCCCCGCATTGCCATGGAACATGACAATAATATGCCCGTCTTTTTCCTTGGGCGGCATGAACCAAGCAACATTTTCCAGCCCGTCCGCCGTTTGAACTGTCAAGGCTTCAGTATCTTGCAGGCCGCTATCTGCAGGCACGCCGGGGGACGCCGTATCAGGAAAGTACTGTAAATGCCGCTGCAGCATATACATGGCCGCCACAATAAACGCATAGCTGCCCAGCAGATAAAACAACAGGCGCGCAATCATGCGCTTTCCCGCATCATCGTGCCGTAAAGGCCCGCATAAACGCCGTCTTTGCCCAGAAGGTCTTCGTGCTTTCCTTCTTCGACGATATGCCCGTCTTTCATCACATAGATAATATCGGCATTCATAATCGTCGACAGGCGGTGCGCCACAATAATGGTGGTGCGGCCTTTTTGCAGGCGGTCCAGCGCAGTTTGCACCATGCGCTCTGATTGCGTATCCAGCGCCGATGTCGCTTCATCTAAAAGCAAGATGGGGGCATTCCTCAGCATCGCGCGCGCAATCGCAATGCGCTGGCGCTGGCCACCCGATAACGTCACGCCATTTTCGCCGACATGCGTGTCATAGCCATTGGGCAGCTCCATGATAAAATCATGCGCGACTGCGGCCTTGGAGGCTTCAATCAATTGTTCTTCCGTCACATCGCCACAGCCATACATGATGTTTTCGCGCACCGTATCGCTGAACATCGAAACTTCCTGGCTCACCAGCGCCATGGAACGGCGCAAAGATTGCAGCGTCAAATCGCGAATATCATGCCCGTCAATGCAGATTGCCCCCTCTGTCACATCGTAAAAACGCGGGATGAGGTTTAATATCGTCGATTTCCCCGCACCCGACGGCCCCACCAGCGCAATGGTCTTCCCCGCAGGCGCGACAAACGAAACGCCGTGCAGCGCTTCCGCACCCTCGCGGTACTTGAACGCCACATGATCGAAAACGACTTCGGCTTTATCTGTTGCTAATGTCACAGCATCCGGCTTGCTGGCAATGGCAGGTTTCATATCCAGCAGGTCAAAATACCGTTCCACCGCCGCAAGCCCCATCTGCATAATATTGTTTAAACGCGTCAGCCGCTTCATCGGCTCAAACGCCAGCAAGAACGCGGTAATAAATGAAAACAGTTTGCCCGCTGTCGTGACGCCCGCCAGAACCTGATACCCACCGTAAACAATCAGCGTCACCACGGCCAAGCCGCTTAAAATCTCGGCCAACGGCGTGCCAATCGCAGAAGTCTTATACGATTTGTACATCAGGTTAAAAATGTTCTCGATAATCCGGCCAATGCGGGCTTTTTCGAATTCTTCCATGCCATAGGCGCGGATATGACGCGTGCCCTGAAACGCCTGCCCCAAAAGCCCGGTCAGGTCGCCAGTTTCTTCCTGCATCGATGTTGAAACCTTGCGCAGCTTCCTGCCCAACCGCGCCACAACAACACCAATAATGGGAAAAACAAACAAAGCGACAATCGACAGTTTCCAATCCTGCCAGACCATCACGCCGACAAGGATAATCAACGTAAAGGTATTTTTACCAATCCCCGCCAGGCTTTCGATCAGCGCCGTGCGCACCATCGTCATGTCGGCCAGAAACCGTGACTGCAACTGCCCGCTTTGCTGGCTGTGGAAATAGGCCAAATCGGCATAGACCAAATGGCCAAACAAATCCTTTTGCATGTTGCTGATAATGCGCTGGCCCACCTTACTCATGATGACCGTATGGCCATAGGTCGCAAAACCACGCACCAGAAAAACGCCCAGCACCGACAACGCCACGGGCCAAAGCATCGCTGCGTCCTTCGCTGAAAACACCTTGTCGATAATCGGTTCCATCAACTTGGCGACAACACCTGTCATTGCCGCCGTAATCAACATCAACAACAGTGCCACGGAAATTTCCGGCCACAAAGGCTTCACATAAGTTTCCAGCGCGCGGCGCACCAGCGGCAAAGAGGCCGACATTTTCTTATCCGGGTTCATCATCGTGGCACTTTCCAGTTAATGATTTAGAAAGTCCTTTATATTATTTTATAGGAGGGGGAGTGTAATGCTTTCTCCTACGCCTGTAAACAATAGACATAATTAAGGACACCATGTTCGGTTGGGAAGATAAAAACAAGGAAAAAGAAGCAAATATCCCCTCTGCCAGCCACGGTCTGCGCGCACAGGATACAAAGGGCGTTCATATGTCGGCCCCGCCCGTCATTGGGCTGGCGCTGGGCAGCGGGCTGGCGCGTGGCTTTGCACATATGGGGGTTGTGCGGGCCTTGAAGCGCCACGGCATTGAACCTACCGTTATTTCCGGCACATCCATGGGCGCGCTGATTGGCGGCGCTTATCTGGCCAACCGCCTTGATGCGGTCGAAGAATGGGCCTATTCGCTCAATAAATTCCGCGTGCTGTCATACCTTGATTTCCGCGTGCGCAGTAGCGGGCTGATCGGCGGCACAAAGCTTATGAAACTCATGGAAAACAATTTTGGCGATATCAAGGTTGAAGACCTGCCCCACCCCATGATCTCGGTTGCATCCGACCTTGTGACAGGCCACGAAGTCTGGCTGCGCAAAGGGAAACTGGTTGACGTGATGCGCGCCTCGTTCTCTCTGCCCGGCATCTTTCCGCCTGTGTTCATGAACAACCGCTGGCTGGTCGATGGGGCGCTGGTAAACCCTGTGCCCGTTTCCGCCTGTGCCGCGCATGGCGCGCGCATGACGATTGCTGTCAACGTCAACGGCGACATTATCGGCAAGGCCAAACGCCCCGGTGACAGCGTGCCCACCATTGCGGGGTTTGAGCTGATGAACACAGAAGGCCCGGAGCAAGTTGAAGAACAGAAAAAACGCGGGCTGATAAAACGCATCTTCTCGCACGATAACGAAGCGCCAAGCATCTTCGGCGTGATGGTTTCATCCCTGAACATTATTCAGGACCGTCTGGCCCGCTCCCGCCTTGCAGGTGATCCGCCCGATGTTCTTATCGTCCCCCGTATCGGCCATATCGGCCTGATGGAATTTGACCGGGCCGAGGAACTGATCGAGGAAGGCGAAGCCGCCGTCGAACGCGCCATGCCCGATATCAAGGCCGCCTATTCCGTGCTGTGTACGCAGTATCAGGCGGATGATTGATTTAAGGTGCAGACTCATAAAATACCGTCACCCCCGCCGCCGCGCGGGAGGCTGGTGTGCACTTTCAGCATGCACCGGATGCCCGCGTAAAGCGGGCATGACAAGGTTCTTTCATTTGGAAATGATTTAGGTTTTCATGAGTGCAGGCCCTAAAAAAATCATTTTATATTAAAAGGATAATAAATATATTATACATAATAATTGACATAGGTAGCCCCCCTGTATATAATATCCTGTAATGCTAAACAGGGGCACCAACATGACCATAAGCTCAGATGCCACAAAAGAATTATTCCGGGCAGCCCGCAACAACGACTGTGAAGCCTGCCGCAACCTGGTTGCCGTTGGCGGAAGCCTGGAAGCAAAAGACATTGTCGGTAATACGCCCCTGCATATAGCAGTCCTGACCAATAAATTTGATGTCGCGGCAACCATGATTAAGCTAGGTGCAAATCCGAACGCAAGAAACGACACACAGCACACAACCCTGCACTATGCAACAACCGCAGAGATGGTGCGTCTTCTTGTCGAAGCGAAGGCATATCTGGAGATGGGCAACAATGAAGGCAGTACCCCGCTGATCACGTCTCCCAACATACAAGTGACTGCGGAGCTACTGCGGCTGGGGGCCGATATCAACGCACAAAACAATGACGGTATCACACCACTCATACGTGCAACGGTTTTGATGAGAGAAGACACCATAAAAACCCTGATAACCCATGGAGCAGACATCAGCATTACCACCAAAGAAGGAGCCAACGCCATCACCTTCTGTGATGCCCAGCCTAACCTTGTGCATATCAAGGAACGGCTGATACAGGAACACACGCGCCGCACGACAGAGGCCTTTGAAAAAGCCGCCCGCCAAGGCACGCCAAAACGCCGCAAAATCATCCGACCCCCAATAAAGAACGGGGGACTGTCATGAAAATAAACTCACATACCACAGAAGAACCGTTCTGGGCAGCCCGCAACAACGACTGTGAAGCCTGCCGCAATCTGGTTTCCGGAGGTGTAAGTCTGGAGACAAAAGACGCGGCTGGCAATACGCCCCTGCAGGTCGCCATTTTTGCCAATAGCCTCGACGTTGCGGCCGAAATGATCCAACTGGATGCAAACGTGAATACAAAAAACGACGACGACAAAGCAGTCCTGCACTTTGCCAAGACTGTAGACGCCGTACGCCTCCTTATCCAAAAAGGGGCAGATATCGAGACACGGGATAGCTTGGGCAACACCCCATTGGCCACATCCACCAATAAAGACGTTACCGAAGAACTGATCCGGCAGGGTGCAGACATTAATGCGCGAAACAATAAAGGGGGCACTCCCATCATGCATGCCGCTCTTTTTGGTTACAAAGATGTCATGGAAGTTTTTCTTGCCCATGGGGCCGAAATCAACATCACCACCTATGAGGGCGCCAGCATCATAGACCTCCTTAATCTCTATGAGGATGTTTCTCCGGAGCGGGAACAAATCAAGGAACGGCTGATACAGGAAAACACGCGCCGCACGACAGAGGCCTTTGAAAAAGCCGCCCGCCAAGGCACGCCAAAACGCCGCAAAATCATCCGGCCCGGCACAAAAGCCTGTACCCCATAGCGCCAACCGCCTAAATCATTAAAAATCAATACATTAAGTCATCAATTATACATAATTATTGACTTGCGTGACAACTATCTGTATAATCTTACGCAAATATTGCCATGCAAATAACAGCCAAAGGGGCGTGCCGGATATGCGTGAAAATGCGCAAGAAACAAGAAATAATGATTTATTCCTCGCCGCCTGCAGGGGCGATGCAGAATCGTGCCTTGACCTCCTGGCAAAAGGCGCAAGACCCGACGCCCATAAAAACATAGATCAAAAAACAGCGCTTATGCTCGCCGCAGAAAAGGAATATGCCCATATCGTTCAAGTGCTCATAGAACATGGTGCAGATGTGAACCTCAAAGACCAGTTTGACCAAACGGCCCTGCACGCCGTAGCTATAAATGATTGTTCTGATACGCAAACTCTGGACATGCTGCTGAAAGCCGGCGCTGATACAACAGCGCAGGATTATAGTGGCATGACCCCCTTGATGCTCGCGCATACCGGCCCGAAAACTATATGCCTGTTAAAGGCCAACGCTGATATCATAAATATGCAGTCGAAAAACAGATCAACAGCGATAATGCTTGCATTGCGGCATGCACAACTAGGGGTAGGAGATGAAAACTGTGTTATTGCCCTTTTTGAAGCAGGCGCGGATATCGACACATTAAAAGACTATCAAGGCTATACGGCTCTGGATTACTACAACGAAAGCCGTTGCCCCGATAGCATCACCAAACTGTTCAAAGCCGCGCAGTTTCGCACCGCCGCTGAAAAAGGCACACCCCGCCGCCGCAAAATTATACGGCCTGTAAAAACCGTACCGGGGGTATCATGACGCAACAAAACTGGGCAAATCTGGCACAAGCGATAGAGAACAGGGAAAGCCTGGATGAGTGCATAGCACTGATAAACGCCTGCACAGATTTGGAGGTGCGTGACAACAATACAGGTTTCACGCCCCTGTTGTACGCGATAAATTTTTACGACTGGGAAATTGCCACCGCCCTTCTCGACAAAGGGGCGGATGCCAATGCCAAAACCCGCGGTGGAATGCCTGCGCTGGTACTGGCTTGTGAAAAAAGCGTGACTGGCATTATCACGCCACTCTTGGAAAAAGGCGCCCAAATTAATGCCTGCGGCAGTAACGGCAATACAGCTTTGCACTACACCGCGCATAACGGCGACCTTCGGTCTACCAAGCTTTTGCTGGAGCACGGCGCGGATATGGAGATGAACCACGGGCAGGTAACTACCGCGCTCGTCTGCGCGACCCTGGCGGGTAAAGCACACATCGTTGAACACCTGCTTAAATCTGGCGCTGACCCCAATACAACGCTCAAAAACGAAGGCAGCCCACCGCTCATCATAGCCGTAGACCATGGATACACAGACATCGTCCGCCTGCTCCTTGCCCACAATGCTGATATAGATGCAACCCGCAGCAACGGGATGACAGCCAAAGACTACGCACAGAAAAACGGCGCAGATGATATTATGACCCTCCTGCAAACAGAAGAAAAGCGCCGCATCACGGAAAGCTTTCAAAAAGCCTCTGATAAAGGAACATCACAACCCCGTAAAGTCATACGCCCCAAACCTGCAGGGGGCACAGCATGAAAAAAACAGACGAAGAATTTTATAATGAACATCTTTTATACCACATGCGGATGTCGGGCAGACATGAACTAGGGAATTGCCTGAGACCCATTAAAAACGGTGCCAACATTGAACTTACATCACTTGGAAGAACCACCCTTTTACTTGCTACTGAAAAAGAGGATAAGGATGTTGTAAAAGAACTGCTGAAACTGGGGGCAAACATTGAAGCGCAAGACAGAAAAGGGAAAACCGCGCTCGCCCTAGCATGCAAAACTGGAAACATTGACCTTGTCAACATACTCCTTGCCGCCAACGCGAATATAAACACGCAGGATGAAAGAGGCAACACGCCGCTCATCCAGAGCATGTGCAATACCGCATGGCGTGTAGCCTCACACCTCATCCAAAATGGCGCTGACATTAACGTGAAAAACAACGAAGGCGTAACCGCGCTTATGGCCGCCGCCCTGCACGGAAAAAAAGACGTTATAAAAGACCTTATATCAAAGGGCGCAAATATAGACGGCACAGACGTCAATGGAACCGGCGCGCTCAGCAGCACCCCCTTTATTTCAACCGAGACACAAAATTTCATTAGGCAAGAACATAAAAAATATATTGCCGCCACATTTCGTGAAGCCGCCAACAAAGGCACAACAAAGCGCCGTAAAATCATACGGCCCAAACTGGCAAAAGGGCTGTCATGACAAGCGCAAAAGATAACGCCTCAACTCTACTGGAAGAGCAGTTGAACATGGGGAGCGTCGCGGGCGCAATATACCTGATTACAGAGGAAGGCGTGCATATTGAAACAAAAAACACAGAAGGGCAAACAGCGCTATCTATAGCCGCGGTCGCAGGAGATCAACGCACCGTCACGGCGCTTTTAAAAGCAGGGGCCGATATCGAAACAAAAGACAATAATGGTGAAACACCATTGATACGCGCCTGCCGCGCACGGAAATGGGGTATGATGCACCTGCTGATGCAGAACGGTGCAGATGTAAATGCAAAAGACAAATCATTTGGGACAGCGCTTTTATACACCGTCCACAACAAAAACAAAGACATGGTCAAAAACTTAATTGCAAGAAATGCAGAAATCAACACCTATACAAGCGTCATGGCATCCCCCCTTATCACCAGCATCAACCGGCATAATTTCGAAATAGCAGAGATTTTGGTCGAAGCCGGCGCAGACATCGAACAACCCAATTCATTAAGCATGCGGCCACTGGCCTGCGCCGTAAAAATGTTGCAAGAAAATATTGCAAAAATGCTGATTGAAAAGGGGGCGAACATAAATGCCGTCGATGAATGTGGCTACACGCCACTGGGCTATACCGACACCCCGCCCGACATGAAAGCACGCCTATGGCAGCACTATATACAGCACAATTTTTTAACGGCAGATAAAAAAGGCACCCCAAAAAAAAGGAAAATAATACGCCCCCGCACACCGGACAGGGGGCCGTAAACGCATGGAAAGGCAAAGATCAAAGTTACAGGTCGCGATAAGCGACATGAACACGCAAGAGGCCCTGCGCCTGATTGCCGATGGCGCAGATATAGAGGAAAAATACGGCCCATGGGAGTTCACGCCCCTTATGAGTGCTGCCGCAAAAAACCTTCACAAAATTGTTCAAGCACTCATTGAAAAAGGCGCCGATGTAAACACACCCGACAACAGCGGCGACACGCCCTTGATGATTGCGGCCCGGATGAACTTTGCCACCACAGTAAAAACATTACTGGCCCATGGCGCAGACATCGACGCTACGCTGAACAGCGGCAAAAAAATTACAGATATGAACCTTAACCCCTCTATTAGGCAGATCATTGATGATGAAAGCACGCGCCGCCTGACAGAGGCTTTCAAAGCGATAGATGCGCGTGGCACAAGAACCAAACGAAAAATCCTCCGCCCAGCCACAAAAAACTTTTAATTATCAAATCATTAGATATCACCACTCCTCACACTAAAGCTCTTGACAAAATTGTTACATTATGTAAAAATATATACTCTGGGGTTTTTGGGGATAATAGATGGCATCAACACGACAAGAATACGCCCGCGCCGCTGCGCCACACACCATTTCCACCGGTGTCATGGGCAAGACAGACCAGCCCTATAGCGTTGTGATACAGACCAAAGCCGATATTGACGCCATGCTCCATCTCCAACACACCGTGCTGGATACCCTGCCTGACGACAAAAAGAACTTTATTGTCCCAAAGGACCGCGCCTATCTGGAAGAGCATATAGACAACGGCAGCGTCGTCATTGGCATCCTGTGCAATGGCCAGCTCATCGCGCAAAGCCTGCTTAAACTGCCCAACGAGGAACACCCCGAAACCGGCATGACCGGCATGCAGCTTAACGCCGCGCCAGACAATGTTTCAATTATACAGGGGGTTTTGGTCGACCCCGCCTATCGGGGCAATGGCCTGATGTCGGTCATGATTGAATCGTGCCTCCGCATGGCGGAAGCCACTGGGAGAGAACACATCATGGCCCGTGCCGATACCCGCAACGCTGCCAGCTGGGCCGCCTTCATCACCGAAGGGTTTGAGCTGGACAGCATCGACAGCAGCCCCAAGGGACGCGACGTCTATAACCTGCACGGCAATACCACGGCCTTGATGGCGCACCGCCGCCGCATGGCCTTTAACAGTCAGGCCCCCGCAGCCGATAGCGCCCTGCCCGTTCCCGCAGACGACCTGCAACGGCAAAGGGGGCTTCTCTCTGCCGGGTTTAAAGGAGTCGCCTTTGACCGCACACAGAGCACCCTCAGCTTCACGGCACGCAATGCGCCTGCCCCACTTTAGGGTCATGCCCCAAAATAACAGTTGACACGAATCATATATATGACAAGAATGGACGCTATGTATACGCATATGCACATCTTTTGCTCTTTCGCGTTTCCGCGACGACCACGCCGTTAACATCGGCGGGGTTCCTCTTGACATCTGACAGCAAGCGTAGCTCCACCAAAACCTTGATAAATTAACCGGATGGCAGCATCCACGCGTGGAGCAAAACAGTGAACACCCTTGATACACAAAAAAACATCATCGCTACGGGCACCCTGCCTAAAAACGGCAAGGATTATATCGTTGTGCTGCAAACACACGCGAATATAAAAGACATACTAAATCTGCATAACACCGTACAAGGAGACCTACCCGAAGATAAAAAAACCTTTATCCGGGATAAAGACAGCCACTACATTGAAAAGCATCTGGGTCGCGGTGGCATGATCATCGGCGTTATCTGTGAGGGGCAACTCATTGCCCAAAGCATGCTGACCCTGCCCACCGCTGACAACCCCGGCACAGGCATGATGGACATGCAGCTTGACGCTGCCCCCGAAGACATAGCTGTTCTGCATGGCATGATCGTGCACCCTGACTATCGCCGTAATGGCCTGATGCCGCTCATGGTTGATCTGCGCATCAAAATGGCCGAAGCCCTTGGCAGGACGCATGTCATTTCCGAAGCAGATGCGCGTAACCCCAATAGTTGGTCTGTATTGATGGCTGAGGGTTTGGAACTACATAGTATCGGCCTTGACCAGGAAAATGGTTCTATATTGTATAATATGCATGCCCAAATCAAACCGCTCATGGAACGGCGTGCGCGCAGCGCGTTTAACAAGCAGGCCTCTCCCCCTAACGCCCTGCCCATTCCCGCCAACGATATTGAGCAACAAAAAGGCCTTCTTTGTGCGGGCTTCAAGGGCGTGGCTTTTGACAAAGCACACGGCACAATCGCCTTTACACCGCCTGTGCAAAAGCTGTAATTCCGGAACAAATATCGCTCTCCCACCCCAGAACCCATCTTATGAAACCAAGGGCGGGGTGACATGGAAAATAGGGTGCCTTGTTTGCAAAAAAAACAGCGGCAAACTATTTACACATACATCTATTTTGACTAATGACGGCATATAAGTTTTCACAGAAACTTTCTTGTTTTTTTATTCTAAAGAAAACCAAATGCCATGACGATCAAACCACCGCCCCGCTTGCCCGCCAACAGCGCGGAAAAAATTGATACGTTCACGCTGCCCAAAACCGGGCAGACATGTGATGTCGTGCTGTTGTCTGCCAACCACGCACAACAAATATCTGCGCTGAACCACATTATTACAGACGCGCTGGAAGAAGGGCAGGAAGGATTTGTCGTCAACCCCTCCATCGAAACACTGCAAACAGAATTATCATCTGATGGCAAGGAATGCGCCGTCGGTGTGGTTCTGGAGGGACAATTGATCGCGCAAGCCATGATGACCTTGCCCACACCGGAACAGCCCGAACTGGAAACATGGAATATGTGCCTGACGGAACCGCCTGAAACCGTGGCAGCTCTACACGGCATGCGCGTGCACCCCGACTATCGCGGCAACAGCCTGATGGCAGCGCTGGTGGATGCCCGCATCAAGGTTGCAGAGGATATGGGCCGCACGCATATTATTTCCGAATGCGATGTCGACAACCCGCATAGCTGGGCCGTTTTAATGAAAAAAGGCCTGCGCATTGAAAACACAGGCCCCGGCGTTTTTCCCGGTGGCACAATCTACCACATGCATGCGGACCGCAACCGGCAAAAGCTGGCTGACACCTTTAATAAAAAATCCGGTGTCCGCATTCCAGCAAATGACCTTGGCCAACAGCAAAAAGCCATGGCACAAGGCATGGAAGGTGTTTCATTTGACAAAAACACCAAAGCTATCCTTTTCCTGCCAAAGCCCAAAGGGCCTTAAAGACCCTGCGTTTAAATCCATCTATCCAAAGCCCGTGTCCCCGCTTCAGGCGGGGACCCAGTGGCGCTTTGCGCCCATTTATAAACGACAGCCTGTCGGCTGCGCTGGCCCCCTGCCTACGCAGGGGCACGTGAAGCTTTTCACATGCAAAATGCTTTAACACCAAAAAACTTAAAAAAAGAAACAGGCGGCCGTTAAGCCGCCTGTTCCTCATCCTCGCCATCCGCGATGTCAAGCATCTGCATGTCATACAGCCGCTTGTAACGCGAGTCTTGCGACATCAGGGTTTGGTGGCTACCCTGCTCCACGATCTCGCCTTGGTCAAAGACCAGAATGCGGTCCGCCTGTTTAATGGTCGACAAGCGGTGCGCGATCGTGATGGTCGTGCGGTCCTGCATCAGGTTCTCCAGAGCCTTTTGGATATAATGCTCCGAGATTGAATCCAGGCTTGATGTCGCCTCATCCAAAATCAGGATGGGGGCATCGGCCAGGATCGCCCGTGCAATTGCAACACGCTGGCGTTCACCACCCGACAGTTTTACCCCGCGCTCCCCCACCAGAGTTTCATACCCATCGGGCAGACGCGCAATAAACTCATCGGCAAAGGCCTGTTTGGCTGCTTCCACAATATCTTCGCGGGAAGCATCCGGACGGCCATAGGC
>JAPPOU010000038.1 GCA_028817795.1 Alphaproteobacteria bacterium | reverse complement strand
TGAATGCCAGTAACTTAACGAACGCGACGGCAATTTGTTTTTTCGCAACGGCTACGGCGTGCAATTACTTGTATATTGGTAACGGCAGCGTCACGACAATCGCCGCCCAGCCCGCCAGTTTCACGGCGACGTCAGATGCACGGTTAAAGACAGACATTACAGACAGCGACTTGGGCCTTGCGTTTATCATGAAGCTGCGCCCCGTTTCCTATATGCGTATAGATGGAAACAAGAAAGTGGATTACGGCTTTATCGCGCAAGAGGTTGAGGGCGTTTTGGAAGGTCGTAAAACAAACATGGTAACGCAAGATGATAGCGCTGCGCACATGTACAGATTGCGCCATGCCGATATTCTTGCGCCTTTGGTCAAGGCCGTGCAGGAGCAAGAAGATATTGAGGCACGGCAACGCCGTGACATAGAAGCCTTGAAAATACATCTGCAGAATTTACAGGCAGGAGGCGCGCCATGATGCGGTGGAAAAACCAGAAAGGAAACGTGGTTGCGATCTTGCTGGGCGGTGTCGCGCTGACGGGAACTTTAAGCTATATGTTTTATCAGGTTCTTTCCGGCCCTCTTGCCTCCATGTCGCGCATTACAAAAAGCACGGCCGCGCAAACGGAAATGCTGGCCTTGTCTAAAAGCGTTGTGGTTGCTGCCGTTAATCAGGCGGCCAGTGGCGATTGTGATGCCGATGGTTCCATTGAACCCACGGAATGGCGCGTTGCAACCGGTGATGCGCCGGGCAATGCGGGGTGGCTTCCCACATCCATGGCGGCAAAGGTAACGGACCCGTGGGGCACGGACTACGGTTATTGCGTGTGGGATGTCGGCACGGAAAATACGCCATCAACGGCAACGGGTACCTGCCCTGCCAATGCCCGCCGTCTTGCGGGGTCGCCCACACCGCTTTCGGGTGTGGCGGTGTCGCAAACGGCCTTTGCTATTATATCCGCAGGACCGGACAGGGATTTTACAACCAATTGCAATGCGTATAACGGCGGCGCGCCGACTGCAGACCTCATTGTGCCGGGTGGTGATGATGTGGTGATGCGTTATACCTATACGGAAGCCTCTATTATGGCGGGCGACCTGTGGCGCTTGCAGGCGGGTGCGCCGGATACGGCGGAAATTATAAAAGATTTGGAAGTACCCGCTGCCGCAATTTCTGCGCTGGCGCTGACAACGGCGGCAGGCGGCGCGATCACGGCAACGGGCGGCTTGCAGCTTGCAGACCAGAACAAGGTTTTGTCTTGCGGTATTGCGGCGGGTAATGACGGTTTGTTGCGCTATAACACAGGCGTTGGCGGCACAACGCCGATCAACGTTGAATCGGCAACGCCTTTGACGACAGAAACAGACGGCACAACAACGTCTTCGAACGCGTCTTTTCCTGCATCTGCGTTGCCGACGGCGAACGGTACGGTGATTGTAACGATTGCGGGCGAAGGAACGGGCGGCGCGTTTTCCGTCAGCTCTGTTACCGATAACCAGAGCAACACTTATAATCAGGTCGCAACGGCCAATGCGGGCGCGAATGGCACGGTTTATATATATGAGGCCAGCAATGTGACGACAGGATCGCCGTTTACCGTAACGGTGAACTATGGCGGCGGCACGTCGCGTAAGCTGAGCTGGGGTGCCATGGCGGTGACAGGGCTTGTGACGGCTTCGGTTGTCGACCAAACAGGCACGGGTAACAACACAACGGCAACGGCAACATCATCCGGCGCGGCAGCGGGCGCGGGCACGGGCCAGGCCAATACGCTGGCTGTGGCCGTGCATGGGTACGAAGGTGTTGGCAATGATGACATCAATGTCAATTACGTGCCACAGTATGGGTGGACAGGCGTGTTTACAAACCAGAACGCGTCAGCCTCCATGGGAATGTCAACAGTTTACAAAGTGATGCCTGTCGCGGGCGTGACGGCCACGCATAATTGGGTGCATGATGCACAGGACGTTGCGGCAACGGCGAATAAAATGGCAGCGATCGCAACCTTTAACGCCGCCAGCACCGCCGCCGGAACGGCAGGAATCGACTTCTGCGATGGCGTGAGCGGCAATTGGACAGATATCGGTAGCGGTGGGGGCAGCGGTATTGATAGTTTATCAGATGCCGTTGCGGATGATACGAATGAAAATATCGGTCTTGGGCAAAACGCGTTGACAGCAGTGACGGCGGGCACTGTGCCCACACTTGCTGTAGAGCAGGTTTCGACACCTGTCACGCAAACGGCCAATGCAGCGTCTGCGGCAACGACTTTTGCTTCCGCGCCGACGGCAGGAAATACGGTTATTGTCGTTTTGGCGGGTAAGGGAACGAATGGTAGCTTTGACAACGCGACAGTTACGGACAACCAGGGAAATATTTATTCCACTGTTGTGCAGGGCGTTTATGCGAATGCCGATACTAGTGGCCCGCGTGGGCAAATATTTGTGGCGACGAATGTTGCAACAGGCACCCCATTTACGATTACAGCGACGCCGCCGCAAGATTCGATGATTAACATGGCCGCGCTTGAGTTGTCAGGCGGTGATCCAGTGGTGCCTGTAGAGAAAATTGGCTGGTCTACGTTTGGGAGTGGCAGTTCTGCTTCTTCGGATGCCGGGCCTTTGGCCGATCCGGGGTTGGCACCTTATTTGTATGTCGCGCTTATATTTGATGATTCCAATGATTCCAACGTCAATTTTTCACCCGAAGTGGGGTGGACGTCGTTTCTTTTGGATCAGGATTCTTCGGCAGGGCTGGCGACATCGGCCGTATACAGGGTGATTACGACACCGGGGTATCTCGATCATTGGTGGAATCACGATTCGCACAGCGGCGATAACATGGAAACCGTGATGGCGACATTCCCTGTGGGTTTGGCCCCCGGCACGGGCAATATTGCCGTTGGTGAGCAGGCTTTGGAAGATAATACGACCGGTGCCGGGAATACGGCCATGGGGTATCAAGCCATGTTGGATAATACAACCGGGACAGGGAATGTTGGCGTAGGGTATCGCGCTGTGTCATCTGCGGGATTCAAGCTTGGTAACGTTGGTGTTGGGAAACAGGCTTTGGAAAACTCCACAAACGGACATTACAATACGGCGGTTGGTTCAGGAGCTCTTTTAAGTAATGGGACGGGTAGATATAACCTTGCAATTGGTTTTGAGGCGGCCCGAAATTTAGCTGGCCGCACAGGGAATGTCGCGATAGGCAGGTATGCCGGATATACCCATTCGAATGATTATAATACGGCGGTGGGGCATGGTGCTTTGGGCTCTGCTGCCGGTGTTGGGGGTACCACGGCAATCGGATGGGCTTCAATGGGGAATTTGAATACAGGAGATGGTAACGTTGGCGTTGGATTCCGTGCGGCGGCAGGGCTTTTTTCAAGTGGTGGTAATTCCCCACATTATAATACAGCAGTGGGTTCGAGTGCGCTTTTTGGCAATTGGTCACAGGGGCAGGGCGATGGCAATACAGCGCTGGGGTATGAGACGCTAGAGGATAATACAACAGGAGATGGAAACACGGCGGCAGGGTTTCGGGCACTGCTGCAGAATACAACAGGATCAGGAAATACGGTATTTGGCGCACAGGCCCTTGATGCGTCAGTAGGGCAAAGCAACAACACGGCGGTGGGGTATCAGGCGCTGACTGCGTTGACCAGCGGTACGGGGAATAGCCTTATTGGGTATAATGCTGGTGCAGCCTTAACGACAGCCAGCTATGTTGTTGGTATTGGCTCAAATGCTTTTTTATCGGGAACAAACCTCGCGGCGGTGGGGAGTGTCGGCATAGGTTATAACGTGCTTGCGTCTTACAATGCCACGGCGGGTGAAAATGTGGTGATTGGGTCGGGCGCGGCATCTAGCAACACAGGGAGCGGTATTACGGCGATTGGCGCGGGAGCGTTGGCGGCCAATACGAACAGCGCTGTAACGGCGGTTGGTTATGGCGCATTTAATGCCAATGGCGCAGGGGGCGGCGTTGCTTTTGGCGCAGGGGCACTGTTATCTAATACCAGCGGCACAGGGAATGTGGCAGTTGGGTGGGATGTCTTGGCATCAAACCAAACCCATACCAACAGCACAGCAGTGGGTGCATCTGCTGCCGTGTTGGCAACGGCGCATTATACGACGGCCATTGGTTCGCTGGCCGGAACATCTATTACGACATCGGCGGAAAATACGGCATTTGGGTATGCGGCGCTGGCATCGCGGTCCAGCAGCGCCGGGCAGGGCACGGCATTTGGATTTCAGGCCATGGCGGCAGATCAATCCGGATCGGGCAGTTTGGGGTTTGGGTTTCAGGCTTTGTTGTCGAATGTGTCTGGCCAGCGCAATACGGCGTTTGGTTACTGGGCATTAACATCGGCAACGGGAGATAACAATACAGCGGTGGGGTATCAGGCATTGCAAGCAAATACCAGCGGTGCCAATAACACGGCGGCGGGGTATCAGGCGTTGTACGCTAACACAACAGGTGGTAATAACGTGGCCATCGGCACAGGCACGCTGGATGCAACGGGCAGCAGCAGCACGGTTGGGGACAATAACACGGCCATAGGCTTTGATGCCCTGGGCGCGACGACATCCGGCGATAACAATACAGCGGTGGGGCATGATGCCTTAGCATCTAATACGACAGGTGGCGACAATACAGGGGTGGGGAACGGCGCTTTGTCCGCGAATGGCACGGGTAGCCAGAATACGGCTATTGGAAATCTTGCGAATGTTGCCAGTGCAGCGCTGTCGAATACGACAGCCATTGGGTATAATGCGTCCGTATCCAGCAGCAATACCGTTCAATTGGGCGACGGCAATATCACGGTTATCGCAGGGCAGGTGGCTTGGTCGCCGCCGTCTGACCGCCGTTTAAAGACAGATATCTGTGACAGTGATCTGGGCCTTGATTTTGTGCGCCACTTGCGGCCTGTGTCTTATCGCTTGAAGAGTGATGATCGTCTTTTGCAGTATGGCTTTATCGCGCAAGAGGTGGAAAAAGCGCTTGAAGGCCGTGTGACAAATATGGTCACGCAAGATAATGATGATGCGAAAACCTATCACATCCGGTCTGATGACATGATTGCGCCGCTGGTTAAGGCAGTGCAAGAGCGCCAGCATATGATCGAGAGCCGCCAGCGCGAAATAGATGCTTTGCGTGCAGAGGTTGAACGTATGGAAGCGCTGCAAAAAACTAAATAAGGTTTACTTTGTTGCCGGTCTGCCTTTCCACGCGGCCTGCAAGCTCTAATTCAAGTAAAACAGACAGAACGAAGGCTGCAGGCACATCAAGGCTGCGGATCAGGTCATCCACAAGCACGGGTGCGGTACTGAGCGATTCCATCACGCGGTGACGCAGGGCGGTATCAGGCTCCGGCGTATTGTCCGGCGTGTCTGTTGGAAGGGGGGGCTGCCATGGCGCGGCTTTGTTGTCTGCAAGGGGTCGCAGCTTCAGGGCGCGCAATACGTGTAAAATATCGTCTGCCGTTGTGACGATATGGGCGCCGTCTTTCAGCATTGCATTCGCGCCGCCTGATCGTGGGTCCATGGGCGATCCCGGCACGGCAAAAACCTCGCGGTTTTGTTCCAGCGCCATGCGGGCGGTAATGAGTGATCCTGATTTTAGCGCGGCCTCCACAATCAACACGCCTTGGGACAGGCCCGATATAATACGGTTTCGTTTGGGAAAATGCCGGGCAATCGGTTCCGTGCCAAAGGGGCTTTCGGCGACGATTGCGCCTTTTTCGGCAATGGCGCGATATAATTTTTCATTTTCCGGCGGGTAGATGACATCAATCCCGCCTGCGACAACGGCGATGGTGCCTGTATCCAGCGCGGCCTGGTGCGCGGCGCTGTCAATGCCGCGTGCAAGGCCGGAGACAATGGTATAGCCGCCCGCGCCCGTTTTTTGCGAAAGGCTTTCCGCCATTTTTCGCCCGGCAAGTGATGCGTTCCTGGCGCCGACAACGCCAAGTGCCGGGCGCGAGAGTATTTGAGGGTCTCCCAATACAGTGATAAGCGGTGGCGCGTCATCGCACTGCCGCAGTAATGCGGGGTAGAGCGGGTCGTCAAAAGCAATCAGGTGTGCACCATACTTTTCGATGCGTTCCAGTTCGCGTTCAGCTTCATCGGCGGGAAAAGCAACAAGCGGTTTTGTCCGCCCACCGCGTTTTGATAGCGTGGGCAGTGCCTCCAGCGCACGTTCTGCCGTGCCATAGCGGCTGAGCAGGCGGTGGAACGTGACGGGGCCGATGTTTTCAGTGCGGATCAGGCGCAGGGTGTTCAGGCGCTTTTTATCGTCAGCCATCCTTTGTCGTGCTCCCGAAGTTTATTTTACTTTCCGTGTCGTTGATAAGGCGGCGGATGTTTTCGTGATGGCGGATAAAAACAATAACGGCAATAATGAGCGCGACCGCCGCGACTTGCGGGCTTTTGGTCAGCAGGAAAGACAGCACGGGCGAAAACCCAAAGGCTGTTAGCGCGGCAAGCGATGACATGCGCGATAAGGCCGCCGTCATGATCCAGATGCCGACAAGGCCAAGGCCCAAAATAAAGTTAAGCGCGATAAGAACACCCAAAGACGTTGCCACACCTTTGCCACCCTTAAAGCGCAGCCAGATAGGAAAGATGTGCCCCAGCACTGCGCCCAGCGCGGCCAGCAGGGCGTAATCCATATGAAACTGCCGCGCCACAAGTACGGGTATGGTGCCCTTTAACGCATCCAGCACCAGTGTGATCGCGCCCAGTTTTTTGCCGCCCAGCCGTAAAACGTTTGTCGCGCCGATATTGCCAGAGCCGGATTTGCGGATATCGTCCATCCCCGCGATACGCGTGATAAGAAGGCCAAAAGGCACGGAACCGGATAGATAGGCCCCGAAAAACGCGACAAGAATCATGGCCCAGTCCAGACCGCTTTGTGACAGCAAAAGACCCATCAGCATTCACCTTTTGTTCATGGTCATTGGCGGCAATATAGACGTAATCGCCTGTGGCAGGCAATATACGGCCTATAGCGGCTTGTCATAAATTATCGTGTTTTTCATGTCCGTATAGGCATGCAGCGGCTCTGTATGGTGAACATAGCTGTAAATGATGTTGTGCCAATCTTTCTCGCGCTTCCAGACGTCAAAAATATCAATCACCTGCCGGTTCAACAGCGGAAAGACGCTGCGGAGCGTGAAATCAAGATTGCGGGAATAGGTATCGGAAAAGGTGGGAGATGCCCAGTAATTCGCAACCATGACCCCGCCTTTTTTCAGGTGGTTGCGTACCGATGTAAAAAATTCCTGCGTGTTCAGGTTTTCGTGCACGCTGACCGGGTCGCGAAACAGGTCGAGCACGATCACATCGTAGGTTTCATCTGTTTGCAACAGATAGGCGCGGGCATCCATGGCGACATATTTATTGTTCGGCGGCAGTTTTTCTTGCAATAACTTTTCTTCGGTGATGGCTTTGAGTGTAGGGTCTATATCAACATAGACGTAGTCATTTTTTTCATCGCGCCGTCCCAGCGTGAAGCCCCCGGCCCCAAGGACAAGGATGGATTTCTTTTCACCCTCCCCTTCCAACGATGCAAGAAAGTTGTCTTCAATAAACAGGTTATAGGCCATATAAGGCTCCGGCGTGCCTTCGTATATAGTGGAGGCTGAAGTACGGTTCAAGATCATCTTGCGCACACCATAACCATCGCTTTCAACCTGCACAACGCTATAGCGGTTGTTGCTGACGATGTTCAGGTGCTCCATGGCGGCGTTGCTGTTCAAGAACAATGTAATAGCAAGGCAGGCAAGAGAGGCAAGAACGGAACCACTGGTTTTTTTGCGGGCCAGCACGAAAACCAAAAGCGCCATGCAACCAATGGTGATGCTGGCGGTATGGTGAACGCCCAAAAGCGTCATGAAAATCAGCGTGCTGAAAATCGCGCCGGCAAAAGAGCCGAGCGTCGAGAAAAACAAAATGCGCCCTGCAATCGCAGACAACCTGTCGCGGGAGAAATAGTTACTGATAAGCGGCACGGTCTGCCCCAAAAGATAGACCGGGATCACGACAAACAGGAATGCGTAGAGCGTTGTGAGAACCAGACGGTTGCTGGTGCCCAGTGTTTTTCGCGTGATGTCAAAAGCGCCATCAAGGAATACATAGGACAGGCCAAAGGTGAGGATGACAGCGGACAGAACAAGGTTGAAAATAAGCTTGCCGCGCACGGTACGGGCTTTGCCCTTGGCGCAGCGCTTTTTAAAGCGCCCGCCCGCGAAGTACCCAAAAGACAAGGGCAGCAAAACAGCGGCGATAATGATGGAGACCGTATCCGTGCCGCTCCCCGTAAAGGGAATGAGCAGGCGGATCGCCAAAAGCTCTGTTGACAGAACAATGTACCCCTCAAGGAAGATGATGAAGTACAAAACGGAAACTGGAATCATTATGACACCTCTTGCTGAAACCTTTGCGGCATATGCGCGGCTATATCGTGCCGTGTTGTGCCGTCCGTTGCAAGATCAGAAAGGATTTCGCCGATCACGGGCGCGAATTTAAACCCATGACCGGAACAGGCATGGCCGAGGATGACGTTCTCATGCCGTGGATGGAGGCCAAGGATAAAGGCTTCATCCGGTGTTTTTGTGTACATGCAAATAGCGGTGTTGAGGCAGGGCGCGTCTTTCAGATCAAAAAACGTATCTGTCCAGTAACGCGTGACATGTTCATCGGCGGGCGTGGGCGCACGGTCGATGCTGTCACCGGTGACTTCTTCGCCCAGATGAAAATGTTGGCCGATTTTCATGCCGGGCACGGCATCGCATATGGGCAGGCCGTAACATCCGTTGCGGTCCGTTCTGTCACGCATGATGAAAATGGGCATTTTGTCTGGCGTGAACGCGGCTTTATTTTGTGGTGCGTACCATGAAATTGCGACACGGATTGTTTTCAGGACCGTATTGAATTCCGGCACCAGCGTGGAAAACCACGCGCCCGGCGCAATCACCAGTTTTTCTGCTTTGTGCGCGCCTTTATCTGTTGTGACGGTGACAGTGCTTCCATCTGAACCCCATGACAAAACTTTTGTATTCGTCATGATGTTTGCGCCTGCTGCCTGTGCAAGACGCGCAAAAGCGGGCACGGCTTTTTCCGATAAAAGATACCCGGCCCATGAATCGTGCACGGCGATAAAATCATGCGGCAGGTTAAAGGCAGGGTATTGTTTATTGACCTCTGCCCCTGTCATGACCTTGTGCGGAATATCGTATTTTTTGACGGAGCGGTACACGCCCTCCAGATATGCTTCCGTTTCCGGCGCGGCGATGGAAAGGCCGCCGACATCGAAAAAGAGCTTTTCGCCGGTGTGTTGTTCTATCTCCCGCCACAGATCGCGTGCGCGCAGCAGCAGAGGCACATAGTGGTCTCCTTGCTTATACGCAAAGCGGATCAGCCGCGATTCGCCGTGGTAGGAGCCTTTGGTGTGCGGGATATCGAATTGTTCCAAAGCCAGAACGTTCTTGCCCTTTTGGGCGAGCTGCCAAGCGGCGGCGGCACCCATGCTCCCGCCGCCGATCACAATAACATCATGCATTGTCGTCATTTTTCTCCTGCCCGTCCAGTGCGGCGCGGATGTCTTCCAAAATACGGATTTGCGCGCGAATGAGGGCCGTGTTTTCCTCGGCGATTTCAAGCCCGCGTTTTTGCCGTGCCATCATGGTGTCTTGATCTGTCATGGCTTTTTTGCCGCGTTTGGCAACGGCAAGCACCAAAAACAGCAAAGTGAGCGCCGCCAATATCAAGACGATGTTGATAAGCGTATTCGTTGACGGCAGGGGGCAGCGGTAATTGCTCTGTTGCCCTGCCGCAGCATTGCTGAAATGTTCTGTCCATGCGTCCTGCGCAAACCAGCTTTGCGTGGCAGGGTCATAATAGAATTGATTCCCGCGCTGGAAAGCCGCGTAGCTATAAGCATATTTGGCAAAAAAGTCTTTTGGCGCGTTGGTCAGTTCAATTTCAACAATACCGCTGTAGAGCTGCCGCCCGTCAGGGGTTTGCATGTAACTGTCTTTCGTGACGAGGTGGTTCAAAACACGCAAGCTTCCTTCATAGGGGAAATAAAGGGTTTTGAAATCGTATACGCCCTCTGTTTCTGTTTCTTTTAGCCGGACGGTGTTCTCGTCTGTGCGGATTCTGTGTTCCCACGCGGCTTTTAGGGACTCTTGCGACGGCATTTGCGCCAGCGCGGGTGCAGCCAGAAAAAGGCACAGGATAAAAGACAGGATAATGCGGGCCATGTTTACCTCTTGCGGCGGGTGAGAAGGTCAAGACAGGCCATGCGCACGGCAACGCCCATTTCAACCTGCGTCGTAATCAGGCTGCGTTTGGGGTCGTCCGCGATAGCGCTATCAATTTCAACGCCGCGATTCATGGGGCCGGGGTGCATGACGACGGCATCGGGCTTCATTACCTTTATGCGCTCTTGCGTCAGGCCCCATTTCTTGAAGTAGTCGGACTCGCTGTAGGATAGCGCTTTTTCCAGCCGTTCTTTTTGAATGCGTAGCATCATGACGGCATCGGCGTCTTTTAATGCAGCGCCAATGTCGGTAAAGGAGGGCATGCCGGGCGGGACAAGCTCCTTCGGCCCGGCCAGCGTCACCAATGCGCCCAGTTTCTTTAAAAGAACGGCCCCTGATTTGGCAACGCGGCTGTGCAGGATATCGCCGCAAATCGTGATGTTCAGGCCGTCTATAGTGCCGAAATGACGGCGCAGGGTCAGCGCGTCCAAAAGCGCCTGCGTCGGGTGTTCGCCCATGCCGTCGCCTGCGTTAATGACGGGGCAGTCCATGGCATTGGCAGCTTCAATGGCTGCGCCGTCTTCCGGGTGGCGGATGACGACAAGATCGGGCAGCATGGCGTTGATGGTCAATAGCGTATCGCGGAGGGTCTCGCCCTTCCTTAAGGATGAGCCGTCTGCCGCCATGTTGACGATATCAGCGCCCAGACGCTTGGCCGCGATTTCGAACGACAGGCGCGTGCGCGTCGAATTTTCAAGAAACAGGTTGATGATGGTCATGTTTTTTAACAGCGCGGCCGTTTGCGTGCGGCGCCTGTTTTGCACGACATAGTGATCGGCAAGGTCAAGGATATCGTTAATCTCGTTCGCAGATAGTTCGGCAATGCCGGTCAGGCTTTTATACAGGGGCGGTTGGGTTTTCAGGGCGGTTTGGGCGGTCATATCAAATCACTCCTTGTTGTTGCAGGTGGGCGATGTCGTCATCATTCATAGCGAGAAGGTTTTTCAGTGTTTCATGGGTATGCTGGCCCAGTGTGGGCGGGGCATGGCGATATGTGGCGGGCGTGGCCGACATTTTCAGGGGGCTTGCCGTCAGCGTGACGGGCTCTGGTGACGCGGGATGCGGCAGCGTCATTGTCATGTTTCGTGCTTTTGTCTGCGGGTGCGCGAAAACCTGGTCGACGGTTTGCACAGGGCCGCAGGGCACGCGCTTTTCCTCCAGCGTTTTCATCCAGTGGGTAACGGTCTTTGCGGCAATGATGTCCTTAACAATGGGTGTTAAGGCCGCGCGGTTGACAACGCGCTTTGCATTGGTTTCAAAACGCGGATCATCCGCCAGTTCCGGCTTTCCGGCCAAGGTGCAAAAGTCACGAAACTGCCGATCATTACCGACAGCCAGCACGATCCAGCCGTCCTGTGCCATGAAAGCTTCATAGGGCACGATGGTGGAATGTGCATTGCCAAGGCGCGGCACGGTGTTTTCCGAGGTCAGGTAGTATTGCCCGACATTGGCCAGCCATGCGACCTGCGAATCAAAAAGGGCCAGATCAATATGCTGGCCCTGCCCTGTTTTGTCGCGGTGATGCAGCGCGGCCAATATGCCGGTGGCGGCATACATCCCGGCCATCAAATCGGCAATGGCAACGCCGCACTTCATGGGCGCGCCGCCGGGATCGCCCGTGACGCTCATGATACCGCCCATGGCCTGTATCATGAAATCATATCCCGCATCGTCTTTTAAGGGGCCGGTATGGCCAAAGCCTGTGATAGAACAATAAATCAGCCCCGGATATTCCTGTTTCAGCGTTTCATAGCCAAGGCCGTGACGGTCCAGCGATCCTGTCTTGAAGTTTTCAACCAGAATATCACAGGTGCTGATGATTTTTTTGGCAAGCGTCAGCCCCTCTGGTTTTGTGAAATCGAGCGTGACGGATTTCTTGTTGCGGTTGGCGCAAAGGTAATAGGCGCTCTCCTGTGTATCGTTGCCGTTATTGTCTTTGAGAAACGGCGGCCCCCAGCCGCGTGTGTCGTCGCCCGCGCCGGGTTTTTCAATCTTGATAACCTCTGCGCCCAAATCTCCCAGTATCTGCGTTGCTGACGGCCCGGCCAGCACGCGTGTCATGTCAAACACGCGCAGTCCGTCCAGTGCGCCTTTGCTGTTTTGCATCGTCGTGCTCATGCCAGCCAGTTCATTTGGAATGCGATCAGGAACATGATAGCGATTCCCACGCAAAGGCCCAAGCCCGCAGGGACATTAACTTTGGCAAAAGAGGCGTTTTTATTCCCCCGCCGCCGCTCATTTATTCCCATAATTATACCGTGCCCCAGCCCGACCATGGCGCCAAGGGAGAGGGCCATCAGTATATCTGGAAATCCAAGCCCCAAACCCGCTGCGGTCATTAGCTTCACATCACCCAAACCGAGCGTGTCGGCTTTGTAATAGGCATTAGCGGCACAGCGGATGGCCAGCAGCATGCCGCCCCCCGCCAGCGCGCCAATCAATGCCTGTGTGGGGGAGATCAGGTGCCATCCTGCAAGTTGATGAAATGCAAGGAAGAGGATGCCGAGCGCGGCGTTGAGTACATCTGGCAATATGTAATGCTTTACGTCTATGGCAGCCAACGCGATCATCACGCCGAAAATCGAGATGAACACCGTTATGTGAACAATTTGCAGAATTGTGTCCGTCATGCCGTGCTGTTCCCTCTGCGTTCCGTAATTGCCAGTTGTAGACTCTTTAATCTTAAGTATATACTTTAAAGGTGCGGCTCTATGTAAGGGGTTACATGGCGCGGCGCGCAGGATTTTTTTCCTGCGGGGTTTTTGATTGATGGGGGCGTGATCGTCTTTTCTGTTTTGGAAGAGACAAGCTGCTAAGGGGAGTATGAGCGAACAGCGCACAATATTGGTTGTCGAGGATAACGACTTTGTCAGGATGCAGATTGTTACCTTCCTGAAGGGGGCGGGTTACGACACGCGTGAGGCGACGGACGGCGATCATGCGCTGGACGTTGTCGCGAATGATGTATCACTTGCCATTGTCGACGTGCGCATGGAACCGATGGGCGGGTTTGATTTTATTTCCGTCCTGCAAGCCGAAGGCTTTAAAATTCCGGTTATTTTGGTAACGGGCGACCAAGACCCCAGTCTTTTGGAGCGGGCGGGGCGTCACAACGTGGCCGCCGTCATGTTAAAGCCTGTTGAAAAAGAAAGATTGGTATCGACGGTTGGCCGTCTGTTGCAAAGGGGGGCTGCAAGATAATGCCGCATAAATTTAAATACACGCTGCGTGCTTTGTGCCTGCTTTTGCCTTTGACGCTGGCCGTGACAAGCTGTGCCGGCGTTGATGTGCCGGATGGGCGTTCTGCCTCTGTGCCGACAGTGACGCCGCCCCTGGATCGTTTTCAGGGCCTGAACGAAAAACGTGACCCCGTCACGCGGGTGCGCCTGGGCAGGGATGTTCTGGTGCCGCAACGCGCCCCGCAAGACCCGTTGCCTGAAGATTTTATTGGCCCGTTCGAGTTACGCGGTACGTCGCTGGCGGCAGCCTTGCAGATGGTTTTGGATGACTATGACGTCTCCTTGGCCTTTGAAACGGAAAGTGCCATGAATGCGCGCATTGCTGTTTCAAACCTGCGCGGCACGGTGGATGAGGTTGTGGATAAAATCTGCGGCCTTGCGAATATGTACTGTGTTTACAAAGACGGGTTGATGACGATCAAGGACACGGAGACATTTGTGGTGGATTTGCCGCCGCTGCCTGATACGGCGTCATCGTCTTCATCCTCATCGAGTGGCGGCAGTTCATCATCGTCCTCATCGTCTTCGTCATCATCAGGAAGCGGCAGCAGTAGCAGCAGCGGTGGGTATGACCAAATCGCCACCGGCTTGACGGCACTGATTGGGTCCACGCCCGTGATCGACAGCACAACGCGTGTCATGATCTATACGGCAACGCAGCGCACGCAAAAAAGCGCGGAGAAATATTTCGAGCGCCTGCGTAAAAACACGGCCATGATTATCTATGAAACCCATATTTGGGAAGTGGCGCTTGATAACCAGAACCGTACCGGTATTGATTGGAGTGTTTTGATGCAGGATGGCAATTTTGGCCTTGATATCATCCTGCCCGGCGGTGCGCCGGACGGCACGGCGGCACCCATTACTATTACGCCCGCATGGACGGGATCAAACGGCATCCAGCCTAGCACGGTTTTGGAGTTTATTTCCGAACATGGCACGGTGAAAACGGTATCGCAGCCGCAATTGGCGGTGCTGTCGGGCGGTTCGGCATCGTTGCTGATCCAGCAGACGGAAAACTTTGTCAGCGGCGTATCGCGCACGCCGTCAACCACGCCGGGTATTGCTGATACGGTTGCAACGACGACAGGGACGGTGCAGACAGGCCTGACGATGAACGTGGAAAGCGCGTGGGACCAATCGACGGTTTACGGCTCGATCGCGATTAACATTGATGAACTGTTACGCCTTGATACCTTTAACCCTGATCCAAACACGACAATTCAGTTGCCGCGCACGACACAGCGTAACCTGAGCACCTATGTACGCGTACGGCCGGGTGATGCCATTTTGATCGGTGGCATGGTGACGCAGAAAGACGAATATACATCAAGCGGCCCCGGTTTCATGAAGCCGTTGTTTTCATCGGCCCGCGCTGCGACGACCCGCAATACAGAACTTGTCTTCCTTTTGCGCCCCCGTGTTGTTGCTTTCGTGCCGGGTGATGAACTGGATACGGTGCCGGTGGCAACAATGCCCCGCGATAACCGGATGGCGCGTGATTTAAGCGGCCAGATGGGCCGCGTTTTCGGCAGTGACATTGCGCCGGTCGCGCAAGCGGGGAATAACGGCGAATCGGCCAACGGCGGTTTTGAAGAAAATTACCCCGACGTACAGGCACCGCAAAAACCGCAAATGCCGCAATTACCCGTAGGGCATACGGATTTAGCGCCCATGCCACTGACGCGGGCTGATGACAATGCAGGAGGTGCGCCGTGATATTTGTATCTGGCATGCAAAGGCTGGCTTTTATTCTGGTAATGGGGTTGTGCCTGACGTCTTATCCGGCGCTGGCGCAGTTCAATGCGTTTAAGGACCCGACATCGGGCAAAGCGGGCGCGGCGGCAGGGCCTGACTTGAAGGCCGTGCAAGATTCGATTGTGGCCGGCAAGGTTGCGGTCGGCACGACGGCATATGTCGTGACAGTCTTTCAAAACAACGGCACGCAACCTGTCAAGACATTGGGTGTAAACCTTTACCCGTCATCCGGCGTTGCCGCACAGGTCAATTTGAATAAATGTGCGGAAGAGCCATTACCGCCGGAAGGGCAATGTGCTATTACCGTTGCCGTGACGGGCTTGCAGGCGGGCGCCTATAGGGTAGAAGTGTTGATTGACCACGATGGTCGCTCGCGCCTTGCCAAGGCGGCGATTACCGGGGAAGCGGAAAGCTCTTCAACGCAACAGCTCGATAAAGTTAAAATGGATGTCGAAGCCGTGCCGGAAACGCTGGATTTTGGTAGCGTCAATAGCGGCCTTCCACTGGTGCGTTCTATCTTGCTGCGTAACCGCACGGCAGATCCGGTCACGCTGACAAATTTAAAACTGGATAGTGCGGCTTTGTCGGGCTTCAAATATGTCAGCGAATGTCCGGAGCGTTTGGTGGCCGGGGAATCTTGTGTTGTGAATGTTACATGGACGCCCCAGGTCGGTGGTTTGACGGAAGGGGTTTTGCTTGTCGGCCACTCCGCCAACAGCAGTTTGACAAAGGTGGATATAAAAGGCACGTATCAACCGCCCACAGGGGCCAGCGCCGCGATTTATCCTGAATCCGTGCCGGATATGGGGCTTTTAGTGGCGGATAAAACGGAAGTGAACTTTGGCACGGGCATCAATAGCGTGTCGTCCAATACGGTGATGCTGGTGAATTCCGGCTATTCCGCGTTAACGCTCAAGAACATTCGTCTTGCGGGGTCGGATAGCGGGTTGTCGTTGTCGCGTGACGGCTGTAGGGTGGGCACCGAAATTACCCCCGGCGGCGCGTGCGTTCTTACGATTAGCTGGACGCCGAACAGGGCGGGTGCGCTGGTAGATGATTTGCAGGTTTTGCATACCGGAGCGCGGGGCGTTTTGGTTTTACCTATTCGCGGTGAAGCGGCGGCGGCGGCACCGCGTGATACGTCTTCTTTGCAGGTGCGGCAATCATCTCTCCCCATGCTTGATGGTGGAAGCCAGGCAGAAACAGGAGGGCAGCGCCCGCGAAGTGCGGGAGAGGCGCGAACAACGCCGCCTGACTTGAACGACGTTGCCGATGTTCTGGCGAATATGGGCGCATCGCTGGACGGTGTGTCCGTGACGTCTATGTCGGCGCAAAAGGCGGTGCTGAGCGGGCCGGGTGGCAGTATTATTGTGCGCAACGGGCGTGAATCATTTATTGGTGGCGCCCGCTGGATGGCCACGATTGTTGAAAACGGCGTTGTGTTGAGCCGGGAACATGAGGATGTGACGTTGTTCTTTGACAAGTCTTTCCGCATTGGTACGATCTCTCCGGCAGAGCCGGAGATGACGACAACGGCAACATCATCATCGACAAGTGAACAGTAAAAAAACCTGATGGACGGATTGTGAACGATACAACGGGAAAAGACAGGGAAGAGATTTTAGAAAAAACCGGCATGAAAAGGCCGGAAGATTCCCTGCCGCCCGATCCCCGTAAATCTGACAGACGTGAAAAAGACCTTGGCCCGCCCGGCGGTTTTGAACGGCGCAAGGGCGATCGTCGCAAGACGCGGTCCAACATTGGGCGTGAAAGATATTTGGATATGGTCATGCGCGAGCGCGCCCTGCTTGCACAGCAAGGACAAACGCGCTCTGCTGAACAATTGCTGAGCGCTGCGGGCGCGGGTTCGGAAGCCGAGGTTGCAGATGGCGAACGCGACAGCGCCTCCGGCGACCAATTGCGCCAGGTGTTGCCGGTGCAGTCATGGTTGCCTCTCAGCATTCACCTTGTCTCGCTCGATAAGGGGGTTTTGACGATTGCGCCGCTCTATGATTTGACGGACCGACAGCTTGCCGCACTGAAAAATACAGCATTGCGTATCGGCCTGAAAGTTGAAAAGATCGATATAGAGCTGTGGGACAGGTCTGAACTTGTTCGCACATTGCAGTCCGTACATGACTTGTCGGCGGACCGCTGCGAGAAAACGTTGGCGATGTGGCTAAACGATATTGATAACGGCCTTTTACTCAACCAGTTCCAGCGTGACATGCTGGCGGAATCGTTGCAGATGCGCGTATCGGATATTCACCTGGTGCAAGATAACGCGCCCGATGCACCAAACTGGATCAAGTACCGCATTGATGGTGATATGGTGCCCATGCACTTGTTGCCCGCTGATGCGATGGCGCGTTTAACGACGCTGTTAAAACGCGATGCGGGCCTAAACTTTGGTGACAGATCAACGCCCAAGGATGGTCGGTTTGGGTTTACATGGCAGGGCCGCGCGATCGACGTGCGTGTGGCGGCAGGGCCGCAAGCGCAAGATGGCGAAAAATTGACGTTGCGTCTTTTGGATCGCGCCAGTCTGCGTTCTTTTGAAGAGCTGTTTTCGCGCTACCCCATGGTCAACGAGCATTTAACGCGCCTGCTGGCACCGGAGATTAAAGGTGGTGGCGGTTTGCTACTCATGTCTGGCCCGACGGGTTCAGGTAAGTCGACCACATTGTATGCCTGCGTTCTTGAAATTGACCGCCGCCGTCGCCATGTTCTGTCGATTGAAGACCCGATTGAATACGAAATGCGCTATGCAACGCAATGGCAAGTGGCCGATGGGCCGGGCCGTCATTTTTCGGACCTGATCCGCGCTGCGATGCGCCATGATCCTGATTATATCATCATTGGCGAGATGCGGGATGCGGCGACGGTGGAAACGTCGTTGAAGGCTGCGGAATCCGGCCACACGGTAATCTCGACCATCCACGCCGATACGGCGGTGCAGACGCTGGAACGTTTGAAATCCTTTATGCCGTCCGAGCGCGAGCGATCTTCGACTTATACATTGTCACAGCAAATCAGGGGCGTTTTGAACCAGCGTCTTATTAAGACCCTGTGCCATAGTTGCACCAGCAAAATTCCCGCAGGTGATGCGCTGAACGAAGAAGATCGCGAAGCTTTGCAACTGCACGCCGAGCATATTGTTCATACACATAACCCGAATGGCTGCGATCTGTGTAATCATACCGGCGTTTTGGGCCGGGCGCTGCTTTTGGAAGCTTTGGTGGTGGATACGCCTTTATCGCAGCGTGACCCGATTTTCCACGCATTAATGCATAACGTGAATGATATTCTTCATGAAAAAGGCGTGACTCATATTTCCCGCGCAGATGGCGTGCGGCTTTTGGTTGCGGACGGGCAGATCGACCCAAAGGTGGGCCTGGTCCTCCTTAGGGAGTAACGGCATATGCAGCAGTGGATCGTTAAATTTTCTATCGACACACCCGCAGGGCCACGGGTATTGGAAGAATCTTATTACATGCCATCGCAAGCCGACGTGCGGCACGAAGTTACCAAGCGTGGCGGCTATGTTTTGACAATCCGTCCGCATGCGCGCTCCCCCCTTGAACGCTGGTTGGCGCGGTCGAGCTGGTGGCAGGTGCAGTTATTGCGCGGTATCCAGTTTCGTTCCACGGCGACATCGCCCGGCGTTGCATTGTGGCGACTTATTCAGGCAGAAACCAATCCACGGCGGCAGAATATTTTGTCGCCAGCGCGGGAGGCCTTGGCGCGGGGTCTTGGTGTTATTGACGCTTTACGGTCGTTGAACATTTATGATTACGGCACGCTGGCGATTTTGGCGGCATCGGAACGATCAAACCGCCTGCACGAAGGGATTCCACACGCCATTCAAAACATCACGCAAAAGCGGAAAAATCGCGGCAAGGTGATTGGTACGATGGCTTGGCTGGGGTTTGATATTCTGACGATCGTGCAGGGCATGTATTGGGGCAAGGGAAAAATTATCGGCTGGTTTGAAAGCAACCCACCATCCGAACCGGACAAGTTAGAGCAATATAACAAGGTTGTCGGAAATCTTTCTTTGTTGTGGGATGTATTGCTCTATGTCGCCTATGCGATGGGCGCCTTTCTTGTTTGGACGATTTTATCGTTCTGGCATAACCGGGGTAAACGTGATTGGCCGACGGCCCGCATTGTGCGTAAAATTCCGTTGATTGGCGCGTATCTGCGTGATCTGGGTTTTTCCGACTCGACAGCAGCGGCGGCCCGGATGTTACGCGGTAACGTGCCGATTGGCGATGTTTTGGAACAAGCCTCCGAAGCCAGTAATATTCCGGATGTGAGCGAATATTGGATGAATGCGCGCGAAGATTTGTCACGTGGCGTTGGTTTGGGTGCAGCACTGGATCGTGCACCGCTGACAAAGAACGAACGTTTGGAGCTGGCCGGTATTTCCGATTTGGGGCAGGTGGCAACGCTCATGGAGTCTATTTCCGAAATGAGGCAAACCAACGCGAAAACGAAACATAGTTTGATTGTGTGGCTTGCATTCGGTTTATCCGGCCTTTATCTCGTGGTAGCATTTGGTAGCGCGATTTACGCGCTGACGGTTATGAACATGAGCATGGATAGCATGATGGGCCAGTTTATGACGCCCTGATAAAAAAGAGAAAGACAAGGAACCTGCAATGGACTCATCGTCCACCATACAAAACCCGCAAATGACCGGCAAAGACGCAGCGGCGACGGCAACGGCGATTGCGACAGAAAATGCCATTGCGATGACGCCGCCCTATTTGCCATCGGAACTGGTGGGTGGCGGCCTGCCGCATATTCCGGGCACTGAAGAAGAAGCTGTATGGAACGCGGCATCGCAGGCCTGCGGCACGGAACGGGTGCATTACTGTTATACTGTGCATGAAGGGCGCATTTGGTATTTGGCAACGCCATCGTCGGCGCTGGCAAGCAGCCCGGATAGTTGGTGCCCCTTGGCCGCAGCCCTGCCCGGCAATAGCGAATATTGGGACCGGGAAACGATTTATTTGTACGAGCAAGAAGGTGTTGCAGGTGCGCTTCGGTGGGATAAAGATACGGGCCGCATGCAGGTTTTTCTGGGCGCGGCGCGGACTGTTTTGCCAAAGGTGCAAAGCATGGATGCGAATTTCGTGACGATTAACCCCGAAGTTGCCCGTCCTGTGATATGGCACAATATGGCGTTGAATCAAGAAAGACTATCGCGCTTTGCGATTAAGGTATTGGTCTTTTCAGGACTGGGCGTCACGCTTATATCGCTGTTGTTTCTTGCGGGATCATATATGTTGGCCGGAATTATTTCGCCGCAGCTTGATAAAGCCCGGCAGGTTACGACACAGGCCACAAACCAGCTTTTGATTGATGCAACGGCGGCGCAGCACAGCAACGTCAGCCAGCATTTGTCGCGTATTATCGAGCTGAATAATGTGATTGGCAGTTTCGGTGGTGTTTTAGAAAAGTACGAAGTGAAAGACGGCGGCGGCGTGATGTGGGAGGCGTTGATTCCCAGTGCGGTGGCGCCAAAACAGCTGCAGGCGACAGCCATTGGCGCGGAAAAGGGACGTATCCGCATCCAAGGCACGAATTAGGGTATGGCCTTTGTTAAGGCATCTTAAGATAAGAAAGAGATCATGGGAAAACTATTGAAGACCGTGGGCTTTATTTTTCTGGCGCTTGTGGTTCTGATCGTTGCAGCTTACTTTTTTGGACAGAGCATGGGTGGTGGCGAGAGTCTTGAAAAGGGGTATGCCTATGGTAAGGCACATGATTTGCGCGCATGTTTTGGGCAAACACGACAGCAACTTGGGGGTTGCTTTGGGGAACAAGCTTGCATGATAAGTGCCATGGGGTTTGCCCGTGGTTGCACGGCTAAGGCCAGTTACAGCCAAAGCTTTTGTCGTACGATACCGTTGGACAATGTGGGAAATTCTCTGAAGTGGGTTATGCGGCAGTGCAAAGATCACCCCCACCCTAAGGGTTGCGGAAAATCGTTGGTTGTTTATGCAGATGCCTGCAGGAAAAAGGCGGCGAAGTAGAAAACAGATGCGCATTAAATTTTGTATTAACAAGGCATTAATGCAAATACGCGTGAAAAAAGAGACAAATTTTACGAAATTTGAGGGGAATGCCATCATGTTGACACATTTTATCCCTAGAATCAAAGAATGAGCCTGTAGTACCATAGGCTTGGGTTGGGTTTTTAAACGGGGTATCTGCTTTGCAGGGATTCGACAAAATAGACATGAACACGCTAAAGCGCTGGACGAATCCCCAGGCCATTAAGGATCTGGATCGCTTCCTTGACGCTTTGCCCCTGAATGTCGGTTATAACGCGTTGATTGCGGCAGGCATGGCCTGGATTATTGCCGGGGTGACTGTGTTTTTCACGGTTGTGGAATCGGGCCGCGTCAGTGAATTGCGTGCAGAATTGATGAAGGTGGAGGCGTTGAAGCCCCCCATTCCCGTTCTGACGTATTCCGCGCCGCCGCAAAAATCGTTGCAGGATTTGCAGGACAAAATAAAAGAAACCTATACAGAGGTTGGCATGGTCATCAGCGGCAATCAAGTCACGCTGAGCGCCAGTGATACACAGTTTTTCCCTGAGTTTTTGGCAGCCGTGAACTACTTGCAAAACGGCGGCAAGAACTGGCGCGTGCAGATTTCCAGCATGTGCGTTGGCAGGGATTGTACGGGATCAAAGCTTTCAGCAATCATGAAGGTGGAGATGGTGCGTGTTGATAATCCACCACGCGATGCAGGCATTTTGTCCGGAGAGGGCTAGGCTGAAACAAGATTAAGTTTTGTAAACCAACGAGGCTTTTGACTTTAAAAAGGGAGAGAAAAGATGAAAGCACTTTCATGTAAACACCGTCAGGGGGAGCGCGGTAACGCCCTGTTCCTGATCTTGATTGCCGTTGCGCTGTTTGCGGCATTGTCTTATGCGGTGACGCAGTCGGGCCGGGGTTCTGGTTCTATTGACCGCGAGCAGGGGCTGATTAACGCAGCGCAGCTCACGCAGTATCCATCTGCCATTCGCACGGCAGCGACCCGCCTGATTTTGACGGGTACGGCGGCAACGGCGGTTGATTTTGATGCGACGTCTGGTGGCGATGCGATTTTCTCGCCCACAGGTGGCGGCGTGACCGCGCAAACACCACCGTCAACGGCTGTGGTTGGTACGGCTTGTACAGATGATACGCAGGCCGCAGCCTGTAACGACTGGCGCTTCAAGGCGGCAACGCCATCGGGTAATGTTGGTGGCTGGTATATTGAGGGCGTGAACGGTTCCGCACTTGCCGCCACCAACCGCGATGCTTTTGCGTTTCTCGGCGTGACCACGGGTACCTGTAACTCGATCAATACAGGCTTGGGTGTGACTCTGGGCTTCCAGTCAGTGGCGGCGGTCAGCTTTGCGACGCCTACGGATGGTACTGAAGGCATTCCTGGAACGCAGGATGGTGGTGCAGGCGCGTCTACGGCTGGTGTAACCGGTACGGCAACCACCATTTCCGGTGCCATTGGCGAGCCTTTTGCTTGCTATTCGAACGCGACCAACGCAAACGGCCCGTTTGTGTACTACCACGCGATTGTTGAACAATAATCGTACCGTGCGGCTGGCATGAACAAAGCAGACGCACACATGGAAAAAGGGGAGCGCTTCCTTATCGAAGCCTCCCCTTCTCCATCTTCACGCGGGGCGCGGGGCAGCGTCCTCTTTTATATTCTTATGGCTGTCGCCCTGATCGGGGCTTTAAGCTTTGTTGTCATGGAAGACAGCGATAGCACCGTATCAACGCAGGTCGCGCAGAACACAGCCAGCGAATTGTACGCGCAGGCGAACTTGATTCGCGCGGCTGTGACCGAATGCGTGCTGGAATTTCCGGGCGGCGGCGGTGATCTGGATGGCGATAATGATATTGACGCGGCAGATAATGCCAACACGCCCTATCCGTTGGAGCCGAATGATGCCCTCAACCCCGGTGGCGCGGCGGGTAATGACCAAGTGCGCAATTTGAAATGCCTGATGTCGTCCTCGACAGCGCGTAATATGTTCCAGGGTGCGGGCAATCGCGGCCAGCTTTTGCCGCCACCACCCTCCGGCTATACGGAATGGACGTATTTCAATACTGTTGCTGATGGTGTCGGCATGGAAATAACGGCTCCGTTAAGCGCGACGCATCTTGATGCTTTAACGCGCTTTATGCGCAAGTTCAGCTCATGCCAGGCGGCGCTGGACTACGGCAGTTGCGGCGTGACGTGCCTGACGGTCTGGATTGATCGGCCGTCGTGTTAAGGTGAAGACTCAACTGAATCGATTTTTATCAGCGCTTTCCCAATCCCCCCCTCGAAGGTGGGGATGGCGGAACCTCTTGGAGTGATTCAAAACAGTTTGGTTTTGACCCAAGGTTGTATTTTAAAAAGACATCGTGCCCCTGCGCAGGCAGGGGTCCAGAGCATCCTGCATTCAAATCCGGGCAGGCAAGGATGATCGTTTGCCTTCGTCGTTCCGGGCTTGATCCGGAATCCATTGCCCGTTGCCCACCTTTACCGGACTGCTGCATGGTAGATTCCGGCCTTCGCCGGAATGACAGGACTCTTTTTAAGTGCAGGGTGCTCTAGTTTGGCTGTAAGCCGTGCTTTGTAAATTACCTTTGGGTCCCTGCCTGCGCAGGGACAGGGGGAAGGGCAGAAAAATAGCGTTTAATGGCGATATATTCTAAACCTGCGGCGGTTTTTCTTTAAGCTTATTGTCAATACGGGTGAGCGTCTCGCTCAGTGCCTGCGCTTCAGGAAAGGGCAGGGTTGTCAGTGTCTTTTTCAGCCTTTTGATTTTGCGCCCTTGATAAAGGCGTGAAAAAACGATGCGTTGTTTTGCGGTCGCGGCAGAAGGGTTGTCGGGCGAAACCTCGTTAAAGATATCGGTGATGCTATCCTTGATTTCATTCAAGCCGGGCCGGAAAATCTGCGCCAGTTCCGCGCTGGCATGCGGGTCTTGCGTGGCCAGATAATTGAACACGCGGCTGAGTTCCGGGTCTTGTGCCGCTGCTTTCATGACGGTTGTATTCTTATTTTCGGCAATCGCATCATAAAGGGCCAGTGCTTTTCGTACGATGCTGCTTTGCCTTAGGCTTTCAAGAGAGCGATACACGTTGTCAATTTGGAACGTTAAGTAGCCCGTCTTGCGCGAGATGTCGCTGGTGCGAAAACTTAAGCCATTTAATATACGCTTTGGTTGCGGCGGGCAGACGAAACCTGCATGCGTATCGTCGGGCACCAGCATCAACATCCAGCGCCCCTGCCGCGCGGGCGGACCGCTGGAGAACTGGACGTTGTTCAGGTTGTTTTTCATGCCATGGATTTCGCTGGGTAACAGAATAAGATTGGCGAAATGATTAACCTGTGCCTTTGTCCTTCCGGGGTTCAGGGGGTCTTTTTGTTGTGTATCCCCCATGTGCCAACTGCCCGCGCGCTCGACAATGTGGTCGATATCGACGTTATAGGGGCGTTTCTGATCGTCTGCAGGTTCAAGCCCCTTGCGCATGCGGTCAATCCCGGTTTCGCAAATGCCCAGTGCTGTCACGGCATCAGCATGTTCCGTTGCGATATACCGCAAGAACTGGCTGCGCACGTGCGTTAGGTATTCATCGTATATATCTTTTTTTTCTGCGGTATCAGGGCCTTTGTAATAGACGGGGGCCAGTGCAAAGCCGTCCGGTACATGGGAAATGATTTGCTCAAAGCGGGCCAGTTCCTTTTGCGCGCGTCTTACGGCCTTGTTGAATGATCCGCGCAGTTGCCCGGCTGCTTGTTGCTGCTTTTGTTCCTCTTCCGCTTGGGTGATATGGCTGGAAAGTTCTTGCCGTATCTGCGTGATGAGCTCGTCTTTTGTAGGGGCCGCTTTTATAAGACCGCCGGTCAGGCGCGTAATGGTCATGCTGTTTGTTTTGGGACGTGTGGGCAGCGTTTCTTTAGCCATGGGACCGTGCCTTTTCAGTGTGTTGCGTGAAAATAGCGTCGAAATGTTTTTGCAATGATGCGTCTATATCTGCAATAGATGCATCGCACCCCAGATCGGCCAGTGACGTGACGCCGTGCCCGCGAATGCCGCAGGGCACGATACCGCCAAAGTGGGACAGGTCGGGGCAGACGTTGATGGCAAGGCCGTGCATTGTCACCCATTTTTTAATGCGCACGCCAATGGCAGCGATTTTGGCTTCGGTGCCCATGGGCTTGCCGTGTCGCGTCATATCGACCCAGATGCCCACGCGACCCGTGCGCCGTTCCCCGCGTATTCCAAAGTCTGTGAGCGCCGCGATAATCCAGCTTTCAAGGTTATCGACATAGGCCCTGACATCCGCCCCGCGTTTTTGCAGGTCCAGCATGACATAGGCAATGCGCTGGCCGGGGCCGTGGTATGTATATTGCCCGCCGCGCCCTGTTTGGTGCACGGGAAATTCCGGTGCGATCAAATCGTTTTCATTTGCGCTGGTACCGGCGGTGTAAAGGGGGGGGTGTTCCAAAAGCCAGATTGTCTCTGCCGCGCCGTTTTGGCGAATATCCAAGGCAGAGTCATCCATGCGGGATATGGCCTCGGCATAGCCGACAGGCCCGCGCTCCTTGATCCAAACGGGCGTCTCTCTTGACATATGGCTAATATGCCGGTTATATCGAAGAAATCAACAGGCTTGTTTTTGTCATAATGTAAGGGCACCCCCTATGAAGTTCTGGTTTAATCGTGAAGCCAAGGCATTTAACGACGTAAAAAAGATGGTCACGCGCGACCTGCCGGTGCCGGGCATGGCTGATGTGAAAGATCGCTGGATGCGTATTGAGGCCAAACGGGCATCGGGCGGACATTGGCGTTTGCGCATGTGCCATAACGTGAGCACGGTGACAGAGGGGCTGCAGGACGCCGAACAAGCATGGAAAAAAGCATTTTTTAAACACGCGGGCGAACGCGTGGATAATGACAGCAAGCAGGGCTGGACGCAATTCGTGAATTTCGATACGGCCTTTATGGTGTTGCGGGATATGGAAGAAGCTCTTCATGCGCGCAGCGACGTGACGCCAATGCCGGAAACACTGCCCAAGAAAGATCATTTTAGCGTTGTCTATGACATGATGCCTGCTGCCATTCGCAATGGCATCGATAGCTTGTTTGAACACCGTGCAAAACATACGCCGCCGATTATCAGGCGTCGCGATGGTTTTTCAGGGCCGGGCTGAAAGACTATTAACGCGGTCCGTGACGGCGTGGCATGCGCGGCGGCGCGGCATGCATAAGCTCTGAAAATTTTTCGGGTATTGCAAAAAAGTGCGTTCTGCCGCCGTTTTTCAGCATGTGCCGGATTACATCATCGTAAAGACGCACCTGATCCCCGGCTTTTTGCGCGGCCGTTTTCCGCTTCATAAAACTTTTTTCAAGCGTTTCTTGCTTTTCTGCGTAGTAATCGCGTTTGTCGACGGCGTAATCCAGCGGCGTTTTCTGGCTCATGTCTGTTTTCAGGACATGCGCGCCCTTGCGCAAAAGTGTTTTGACCGCATCCAGATTGCCGTGAACACAGGCAATGTGCAGTGGCGACATCCCAACGACATAGGGTGTGTGAAAAACCAGTTTTGCGGCCAGGCTTTGCGGCTGGATGCCAAGGTTCGGATCTGCACCTGCATTGATAAGGCGACGAATCTGGTCGGTATCGTTGTTCTCCGCCGCTGTATGCAGCCGTGTCATGCCACGGGCATCGTATTTGTTGAAAATATCGCTGAGTCCCGACATATCGCTCCGTTCATATCGCCCCATGTGGGTGGGCTTTTCTATATTGATGATCTTATGAGGCTTACCAGCATATCTATGCGGCGTCAATAATATATACATAATATACGTAAAATAAGGGGGGAGCGCTTGAGGAATCGGCGCGGCAAGGGTATAAGTGATATCGAAACCCCTTGGGAAAAAACGAAAAACAAAGAAGATCGCCATGGCCGAATCTGACGAACTCTATCATGAAATCAGCGAAGAGCTGCGCCAACAGGAACTGAAGGCGTTTTGGCGTGAAAACGGCGCGTGGATTATCGGTGGCGTTGTGGCGGCGATTGTGCTGACAGGCGGCATTTCTTTTTGGCGGGTGTATGAAGCAAAACAAAATATGCGTATGACGTCCGTTTTGTTGGAGGCGGCAAGCAAGGCTGACCCTGCAGCATTGACGGCGCGCGCGCCAGAGCTTGGGAAAAAGCACGCGACCTATGCCCGTTTTGAAGCGGCCGCCGCCTATGCGGCAGCGGGCGACAGAGACAAAGCCGTTAAGACATGGATAGAGATATCCAAAGGCGGCGGCGAGAAAGTTTGGCGCGACCTTGCGCTTTTAAAGGCGGCGTCGGCGCAGCTTGATGATGGCGATCCTGCATGGTTGCGCAAGACGCTCAAAGATTTATCCGCTGAAAAGAACTGGTGGCGTTTTTCAGCGCGGGAATTGCTAGCGCTTTTGAATATTCGTGAAAATAAAGTGAAAGATGCCGTCGAGGGTTTGGCCGTATTGGCAGCAGACCCTTTGACGCCGCAAGATTTACGCACGCGGGCGATGACGCTGCATGCGCTTTATGCCGCCGACGTGGAACAAAAAAGGTGAGGGGTTTGCTATGCGCCGCCATTTATCTATAAGCTTTGCCGCCCTGCTGCTGACCCTGTCGGCCTGCAGTAATTTTGCGCAAGACGGCAAGGTGCCGCTGGAAGGCGAGCGTATTTCCGTTTTGCAATTGCAAAACGATCTTTTGCCAGACCCCGCGCTGGAACAAGCGGAACTTGCGCTGCCGCAAGCCTGGACCAATCGTTACTGGCCGCAAAACGGCGGTTATCCCAACCATGCCATGGGGCATCTGGATCTTGATGCGGAATTGAAAAAGGCATGGGAAGAATCTGTGGGCAAGGGCGGTGGTCGCCGCGCGCCGCTCACATCCGCCCCCATTGTGGCCGAGGGGCTTGTTTTCACGATTGATACGCGGGGCACTGTCCGTGCTTTTGATTTGAAAACCGGAAAATCGCGCTGGCAACAAAACGTGGTGCCCAAGGGCGAAGAGGATACAGGCCTGCAAGGTGGTGGTCTTGGCTATGCGGCGGGGCGTTTGTACGTGACCAGCGGTTATAAATATTTGGCTGCGATTAATCCTGAAACCGGACATATGATTTGGAGCCGCCCGATTGCATCGCCAGCGCGGTCTGCGCCGACCGTGGCGGATGACCGCGTTTACGTGATTACGATGGATAACAAGCTTTTGGTTTTCGCAGCCAGCGATGGCGCGCCGCTTTGGGATTACAAGGGCGTGAGCGAGACGACCAATCTTTTGGGCGCGGCTTCCGTTGCGGCTGATAAATCCCTGGTGGTGTTGCCCCTGTCTTCCGGCGAGATTTTCGGCCTCAGGCCCGAAAATGGGCGCGTTGTGTGGGAAGATAACCTCTCCGCCGTTCGGAAAATGGGTGCTTTATCATCTATTGCCGATATACGCGGCCTGCCTGTGCTGGAGCAGGGCGTTGTTTATGCCGTCAGCTATAGCGGGCGGCTTGTCGCGATTGACCAGGTGACGGGGCGGCGTTTGTGGCAGCGCGAAACAGGCTCTGCGGAAACGCCCTATGTGGCGGGCGCGCACCTGTTTATTGTGACGGCAGACCAGCAGCTTGTGGCCCTGTCGCGTCAGGATGGCGGTATTCATTGGGTGGCGGATTTGCCGCGATATGAAGATGACGACAAGGAAGAAACGATTGTCTGGACCGGCCCTGTTTTGGCAGGCGGTCGCTTGATTGTTGCATCCTCTGGCGGACGCATGATGGAACTGGACCCGCAAAGCGGCAAGGTTGTGCGTGAAACAAAACTGCCGGGCAGCGTCACCGTCCCCCCGGTGGTGGCGGACGGCAGCCTTTTATTGTTGACGGAAGACGGCCGCCTTGCCGTTTACCGCTAAGGTTTCGTCATGGCCTTTACCCTTGCCATCATAGGCCGCCCGAATGTCGGAAAATCCACATTGTTTAACCGTTTGTGCGGCAAAAAACTGGCGCTGGTGCATGATACGCCGGGGTTGACGCGTGACTGGCGTTTGGCTCCTGCGCATCTTATGGGGCTATCCTTTGATGTTATTGATACCGCCGGGCTGGAGGAAAGTTTTGATGCCTCCATACAAGGCCGGATGCGCCGCCAGACCGAAGCTGCGCTGGAAAAAGCGGATATGGCGCTTTTGGTGATCGATGCCCGCGCCGGCGTGACGCCGATGGACAGGCACTTTGCCGACTTTTTGCGGCGCCAGCGCATTCCTGCGGCCTTGGTTGCAAATAAATGCGAAGGCAAGGGTATTGACGGTTTATACGAAGCTTATGAGCTTGGCCTTGGTGAGCCGATCGCCATATCCGCCGAACACGGCCTTGGCATGGGAGAGCTTTTTGATCTTTTGCAGCCGCATATCGGGGATGATGAGGCTTTAATCGATGGCAGCGGGGAAGGTGGCGATATTGATATTCAATATGCCGAAGGGTCCGAAACGGGTTTTGGCGATGAAGAGGCAGAAGAAGAAGCGCCGGAAATTCCAATCCGCATTGCTATTGTGGGTCGCCCCAATGTGGGGAAGTCGACACTGCTGAACAAGCTTGTCGGGGAAGAGCGGTCAATGACCGGGCCGGAGGCCGGTATTACACGGGATGCCGTTCATGTCGATTGGTCCTTTGGCGGGCGTAATATGCGGCTGGTGGATACGGCAGGCCTGCGAAAAAAGGCAAAGGTTGTCGATTATATCGAGCGTATGTCGGCAGAGGATACGATCCGCGCTATTCGCTTGGCGCATGTCGTGATTATGATGATCGATGCCAATGAAAAGTTTTCGCACCAAGACCTTGCCATTGCAGGCCATGTGTTTGAAGAGGGACGCGCCATGGTCGTGGCGGTCAATAAATGGGACAGCGTGAAAGAACGCGAGGAAACGCTGGAAAACTTAAAAAAACAGCTTAAAAAATCGCTGGCGCAGGCGGCAGGCGTGCCGCTGGTGACATTATCAGCCTTGAACGGTACGCGGCTTGATAAGTTGATGCAGGCTGTTTTGGATGTCTATGCCCTGTGGAACAGCCGCGTGCCGACGGGCAGGCTGAACCGCTGGCTGGCGCAGATGGAATCGCAACATCCCGCACCACTGGCGCAGGGGCGCCAAAACCGGCTGCGGTATATCACGCAAATTAAAGCACGCCCCCCCACGTTCGCCCTTTGGGTGTCGCGCCCGAACGATTACCCTGAAACGCATAAGCGTTATTTGATAAACAATTTGCGTCGTGATTTTGACGTGCCGGGCGTGCCGGTGCGTTTTCTGGTTAAGGCCAGCAAGAACCCGTATGTGGATTAGCCTATGGACTGGAAGCGCTTAAATCCAAAAGTTCATTATGCGACCCGCCGCTTGGTGGACATGGTTATAAATTCTGGCGCGGACCAAGATGTTGGCCTGAAAGCTATCCAATCTGGCGCGTGTGTGAATACGACATTTATGAGCTATCGCTTGACGCCGCTGATGTGTACGGCGCGGAACGGGTATGAAAAAGTAGCGCGCGCCCTGCTAGAAAACGGCGCAGATGTAAACATGCGTGATGCGTATGGCAATACAGCGCTGCACTATGCCGCACGTCATAAGCGTATAGGCCTTGTGGCTATGTTGGTGGCGCAGGGTGCGGATTTCCGATTAAAAAACAGGACGGGTGACAGTGCATATGCCCTTGCCGCTAAATATAGCAAAAGAGAACTTTTATCTCTTTTTTATCAGGAAGAGAAGAAGCGTATTGCAGCAGATTTCCGCGCTGCGGCGGAAAAGGGTACGGCTACCCGTCGGAAAATCCTGCGTGTGAAAAAACCTCAGGCTTCAGATGGGTTAAGGAAGGGTGAACGCCATGCCTTCTAAAGATCAGCGCAATAGTCGTACACGCACTCTTTTTTCAATTTTGTCCTTTCCAGTTTTCAAGGAAAACGAGGATGCGTGTATTGACTGTGTTAAGGATGGTGCGGATGTCAATGCGCAAGCCTCGAAAGGTCACCCGGCCTTTGTCGTCGCGGCGGAAAAGGGCTATACCCGCCTTTTAGAAGTCATGCTTGATAAGGGTGCGGATATTAATATGCAAGCTGAAATGAAGGGATATACGGCTCTTTTAATGGCTGTGCATAAGGAACGTGTGGAGACGGTAAAATTCCTTCTTGCGCAGGGCGCTGACATGGATATCAAAACGTCTTGGGGCATGACGCCACGCAGCTGGGCGGCGGTCCACGGTGGGCGTGGCATGTTGTCTCTTTTTGAAGCAGAAGACAGGCGGCGCGTTGTTCTGGCTTTTCAGGCGGCAGCGGAAAAGGGAACGGTGCGGGCGCGGAAGATTAAGCGCGCTGTGGGCGTTAAGCCTTTGCAATCTGGTCATCCAGCCGGTGATCGTCGATCCCGTAAGGCTCCTGGTGAATGATGACTTCTGATTTCGGGAAGGAATCGTAAAGGATTTTCTCGATTTCCTCAGTCACATCATGCGCGGCGGAAAGCGACATGTCCGCATCCATCTCCAAATGAAATTCGATGAACATGCGATCGCCCGTCGTGCGGGTGCGCAGGTCATGCACGGCGCGGGCGGCGGGGTGGCTTGATGCCAGCGCCAGTATTTTTTCCCTGTCTGCATCAGGCAGTTCGCGGTCCAAGAGGATATCGACGGAATCGCGGCCGATATCCCGCGCCCCGTACAAAAGATACAGCGCAACGGCCCCGGCGAACAGTGGGTCCAGATAGGGCCAGGGCGTGTACATGGATGCCGTAATTGTGGCTATGACGCCAAGGTTCATTAAAAGATCGCCCTTGTAATGCAGATGATCTGCCGAAACCGCAACGGATTGCGTTTTGTCGATGACATATTTTTGAAAAAGGACAAGAAGAAGGGTCAGCGCAATGGAGAGCAGCATGACATAGATGCCGATAGTGGGCTGCGCAATGGCTTTGGGGTGCAAAAAGCGGTGAAGGGATTCAAACAAAAGAAACAGCGCGGAACCAGCCACGAACAGGGCCTGCCCCATGGCGGCCAGCGCTTCGATCTTGCCGTGGCCAAAACGGTGGCTGTGATCGGCAGGCGCGGCGGCTTGTATGATGCCCAGCAGGGTAATAAAGGATGCGGCCATGTCAAAGGCCGAATCCAGCAATGATGACATGATGGAAACGGAACCGGTAATGGCATAGGCCATGAATTTTGTGACGATAAGAATGCCTGCCACGGCAAGGCTTGCCATTGTGGCGGCTTTTTTCAGCCGTGTGTCTGCTGTATTTTCTTCCTGCAGATGCGGATTGGCGATGCTCATGCGGCCTTCACGATCTGCCCGGTTTCGGTGCAGTCAGGGGCGGCAAGGTCGATAAAGCGCTGTGTGATATCGGCAGGTTCTGGCAGTTCCAGCGGGTCTTCGCCCGGAAACGCTTCAGCCCTTAAGCCTGTGCGCAAAATGCCGGGGTCGACGATATTGACCTTCAATGGGCTAAAGGCAACTTCGGCGGCATAGGTTGCGGCCATGCATTCCAGTGCGGCTTTTGATGCGGCATAGGTGCTCCAATACGGCGTGTGTGCTGTGGCAGCGCCCGATGTCACGAAAATGGCGCGGCCTGCGTCTGATCCGCGTAATAAAGGGTCCAGCGTACGAATCATTTGCACATTGGCAAAATAATTCACGTTAAAAACCTTGTCTTGCGTTTTGGGATCGGTGTGGGATACGGGGCTAAGCGCGCCGAGCATGGCGGCATTGCCGACAAAAATATCAAGCTTGCCAAACCGTTCCGCGATGGTGGGGCCAATGGCTTCAATTTTGTCTGTCTGTAAAAGGTCAAAGGGCATCAATGTGGCTTTTCCGCCTGCGGCTTGTATACGGTCATCCACTTCTTCCAGCGCCTTGACGTTGCGGGCCAGCAATATCACTTGCGCGCCTTCCTTGGCATAGGCTTGGGCGATGGCAGCGCCAAGGCCGCGTGATGCGCCGGTAATCAGGGCAATACGATTTTCAAGTTTTTGTGTCATGGTGTTCCTTCCCGGCCAATCAGCGCATCCAGTTCGTCGCGATCATCCTTGGCGTATCCTTTTTCAATGGTTTTTTCGGCGGTGACGGGCGCGGCATCGATCAGCTTTTGGAGCGAGACTGTAGATTTCCCGTCACGCAACAGCCAAAGCAAGGGCAGGGCCGCGCAAAAAGCGATAATGATGGCGCGTGCGGCAACAGGGGCCACACCCTTTACCCCCAATCCCTTTTTATGCCGAAGCGCGAATTTCGCGCCGGCATATCCCATAGCAAAAACGCCTATGAAAACGGCAAGGTAGGCATAAGAGAGGCGTTGAGGTGCTGTCGCCGTGAGCGTGACATAGTCCATAGCACGGGCATGGCCGAATATTGCAGCACCCGCAGCGGCGGCAGATAGTCCCAGTGTGTGCGCAAGAGGCAGGGCGCGTTTTGTTTTTTCCGTCATTGGTGACTGTTTTTATCGCGAATGAGTTCTTCGCGTTTTAACGCTTCTTGCAGCTCAATTTCTGCTTCTGTCATGTTGCGGCGGATATTGTCCACGGTTTCTTTGTTCATTTTTATTTCCAGCTTGTCGCCGCGTGATTCCACCATATCGGAGATATCAAATCTTTTCTCAGCCCATATATAGCTGGTTTTCATGACTTCGCCACTCACGGAGTTGCGGACCCATTTGAACATGTTGTCATCGCCGTTCATCATGATAAAGGCGGCGGCATAGGGTAAAAAGACCAAAGCAAAGCCACGTGCAACGCCAAAGATAAAACCTGCGGATTTATCAATTACCGTCAATCCCAGTTCTTGTATGCTGCGTGAGAGGAAAAAGCTGATAAGGGCGACAACGACAAACGTGCCGATAAAAACGCTGCCATAGGCGGCCGCCTGCGCGGCCACGCCGGGGGAAAGAATGCCCCATATCAGGTCGCTTTCATAAACGGCGCCGCGCATGGCTTCGGCGCTGGTGGCGTCTGATCCCATGCCGTCTGTTACCATTTCTGCCGCTTTCTCGCCGCCGTCTTCTGTCACGTTCATCCACTTATTCATATAGGGCACCATCATGGGCCCGCCCTTGATGGTGACAAGTGCGGCAAGGCCTAGGCCGATAATGGTGAGAACCTCGCGGATCAGGCCGCGATACCATGCGATACCGGCAGACAAAAGGATGATAACAGATACGATGATGTCGAACAGAACGGGTGTCATGTGCTTTACTCCTCGCTAAACAGCGGCAGAATGTCTTTGAGTTGTTTTGTTTCCGTGGTCTTGATGCCCTCAACCTTTGGCGCTTTACGGGTGTGGATTGCAGGGGCAAGGGCGTGTTTAAAGCCCAGCTTGGCCGCTTCCTTCAGGCGTTGCTCCGTTTGCGTGACATGGCGGATTTCACCGGACAAGCCAATTTCGCCGAATATAATCATGTCGTCCGGCACAGGGATGCCCGACATGGCAGAGACCAGTGCCGATGCAACGGCAAGATCGGCGGCGGGTTCAGAAATTTTCAACCCGCCTGCAACGTTCAGGTAAACATCATTCGCGCCAATGGCCACACCGCAGCGGGCTTCCAGCACGGCCAGCACCATGGACAGGCGGCTTGAATCCCAGCCGATGACGGCGCGGCGCGGTGTGCCCAGCGGCGATGGTGCCACAAGCGCCTGAATTTCGACGAGCAAGGGGCGTGTCCCCTCCATCCCTGCAAAGACAGCGCTACCCGAAATATTTTGTTGGCGTTGCGAGAGGAATATTTCCGAAGGGTTTTCAACCTCGATCAAGCCCTGTTCCGCCATTTCAAAAACACCGATTTCATCTGTGGCGCCAAAGCGGTTTTTGACAGCGCGGAGAATGCGAAAGGCATGGCCGCGATCACCTTCGAAATACAAAACGGTATCGACCATGTGCTCCAGAACACGGGGGCCTGCAATCTGGCCTTCCTTGGTCACGTGGCCGACCAGTAAAAGGCAGGTGCCCCGGCGTTTGGCGGCGCGGATGAGTTCTTGTGCGCTCGCTCTGACCTGCGCCACCGTGCCGGGCGCGGAATCGAGCATGTCGAGATACATGGTTTGGATAGAATCGATGACGATGACGTCATATTTTTCCTTTTCCATTGTGGCGATGATATCGCGCACATTGGTGGATGTGGCAAGGTCGGCGGGCGCATCGGCATGGCCCAGCCTTTGCGCGCGCATGCGTACTTGGCCCGCTGCTTCCTCGCCCGAAATATACAGGCAGCGCCCGCCCGTTTTTGCCAGTTGCCCTGTGACCTGCATCAGCAATGTTGATTTGCCAATGCCAGGATCGCCGCCGATCAAGACGGCGGAGCCTGCCACCAACCCGCCGCCGGTGACGCGGTCAAATTCGGGCATGCCGCATTTGCGCCGGGGTGGTGCTTCTGAAACACCGGCCAATGAAACCAGCTCAATTGTTTTGCCTTTGATGCGGCCAAGGCCCTTGGGCGGTGCATCGGGTGCGGCTTCTTCGGTGATGCAGTTCCATTCGGCGCAGGCTTCGCACTTGCCCGCCCATTTGTTATAGGACGTGCCGCAGGATTGGCAGACGTAAAGACGTTGGGCGCGGGCCATGGCAACCTTATTCTAAATTGCGTGTTTTCTAAGCTTTATTTTTAGCACAGTCGTGCGGCGGCGCAAAAGAAAACCCCCGGTGATGTGCCGGGGGTTTTCTTTTTTGTTCTTATCGAAAGCGGTTCTTAGGCGGCTTTCTTATCCAGTGCGGTTTGTGCCTGTTTTGCAAGGGCAGCAAAGGCCGCTTCATCGTGGATTGCGATATCGGACAGGACTTTGCGGTCCAGGTCGATACCGGCAGCTTTCAGTCCGCCCATCATTTTGGAATAGGTCAGGCCGTGCAGGCGCGCGCCCGCGTTGATACGCTGAATCCAAAGCGCACGAAAATCGCGCTTTTTGTTGCGGCGATCGCGGTATGCATACTGCAATGCTTTTTCAAGGCGCAGTTTTGCCGAACGATAGCAGTTGCTGGACCGGCCAACGTAGCCTTTGGATTGTTTCAGAACTTTTTTGTGACGGTTGATAGATGACGTCCCACCTTTAACGCGTGCCATTATGCTTTCTCCTTCGCTGCTTCAAGTTTGCGCGAATCCATGCGCTTTGGGCGGCGCTTCTTGCTTTGATAGGGCAGGAAGTCGTCGAGGATAATGCGGGCATCCGGCTCGCACAGAATGTTTGTGCTCCGGCCTTCCATTTTTCCGCGTTTGGATTTGTTGGTCATCAGGTGGCGCTTCCATGCGGCGCGGGCCTTGACCTTGCCGCGGGCTGTCACGCTAAAGCGTTTCTTTGCCCCCGAATGGGTTTTCATCTTTGGCATTTCTTTTTCCTTTCCATGGCGGGGGCCGGATAGCCGGACCTTCGCGGGTTTCGTATACAGCGACCGAGGCAGCCAAAATCAGCCAGATCGCCTGTTTATGGAGAGCGTTTATACGGTGTTGTGGGGCTTTGAGTCAAGCTGATTCCGGCTCTTTTACAGCGTCTTTTGCAATATGTAAATTTATACTCGGAAACCATGGCTTGTGGCATATATGCGCTATGCTATATATATGTCATACTTTGTGACATTGTGTGAACAGAAGAAGGGTGCTCTGTGATGATTAACAGACTTCTGATGAAACTGGGGCTGGGTGATGGTTCCTTGAACGTGGAAACGGATAGCCGCCGCCAGCATGTAAGATTTCCCGGCGTGGATGCCGATATTGTTGTACGCGGCCAGGTTTACGATATTCAGGATTGGGGTCTTGGCGGCACGGCGTTTGGCATGGTTGATGCCGGCGTGCGGGCAGGCGAGGTTTTGGATGTGACGTTGCGTTTTCGTTTCTCGCACGAAACGATTAGTGTTGGCCACAGGGCGCGCATTTTGCGCACGGGCCGCATGGGCACGGCAGCATCTTTCTTGCCCGATGATCTGGCCCGCCGCCAGATGGAACGGGCCGTGGACTATCGTAACACGCAGGACTTCCTGGATTCGCAGGTTGCCTGACGCGCATTTTACGTCGCATGCATGAAAGACCGGGGGAGAGGTCATGGGCATTACACTCTTTATGTTGTTGGTTGCAGGATTGTTGCCGCTGTGGGCTTTTTGGAAGTTCCAGCCCGACGCGCCTGACAAAGCCCGCCAGATCAAGGTTTTTAACCAGATGATCCTGGGCGTGTGCGTGTTGTTCTGGTTTGTCTGGGGTTTGGTGGTATCCAACTATATCGGCACGCAGGCCGAACGCGTTATTCCAATACTGGTTATGGCGGGGTTTGCGGGTATTAACATTGTTTTTCTGGGCGTGTTCACGTTGCTCAGGAATTTTTGGCTGTTTAAACCGGCATCACACAATCCGAACAGGATTTTGCGCAAATGAGCGCTGTTTCCCCGGCCCGCGCAACGGCGGACATCCTTTTGGATATTGGGGCTGTTCATATCAATGCAGGCCAGCCCTTTACCTTGACCTCTGGCAAGGCAAGCCCCGTCTATATTGATGGCCGAAAGTTGATTGCCTATCTTAACGAGCGCCGGGCTGTAACAGATATGGCCGCGCAGCTTTTAACGCAGATCTGCGACCTTGATAATGTGGATTATATCGCAGGCGGTGAAACGGCGGGCATTGCCTATGCGGCGTTTTTGTCTGAAGCTTTGTCAAAGCCCATGCTGTATGTGCGTAAAAAGCCAAAAGGTTTTGGCCGGGGCGCGCAGATAGAGGGTGATTTGCGCAAAGGCGCAAAGGTACTCTTGGTTGAGGATTTAACAACGGACGGTGGCAGCAAGATCGTATTTGCCGATGCCTTGCGCGATGCAGGCGGCGTGGTTGCGGATGTTTTTTCTGTTTTCTTTTACGGCATTTATCCGCAAAGCGAAAAGATTTTGGCGGATGCAGGCCTGCGGTTGCACTATTTGGCTACATGGGCTGATGTTCTGGCTGCGGCGCGGGGCCGCCAGCTTTTCGCGGGTGCTGCTCTGGATACGGTTGAAGAGTATTTAAAAGATCCGGACGGTTGGTCTTTGGCGCATTCTGCTTGAAGGCAAAGGCAAGGTCAGGCCGTGCCACGTTCTTCAAAAAACTGTCTGGCGGCTGCGAGTTCTGCTTCAATTTTATCCAGTAGAGCTTTTTTATCTTCCATTGAGGCATCTGCTGAAAATTCAGCTTCTTTGCAAGCTGCAGATAAAGCCGGTGCGCCCAGTTACGCGGAAGACCCCTTCATTTTGTGCGCCGCGCCCTTCCATGTTTTATCGTCGTTTTTACCGCGAACATGGTCGTTTAAGAGTTCTACGGATTCCACCGTGGTACGGAAGAAGATTTCTGCCATTTCGCGCTCCATATCGGGATCGCCGTCCGTCAATAACTCTAGCTGCTCAAGGTCAATAGAGGGGTTTTGAGGTTTCTCAGCGACGTCTTCCGTGGGAATGGGTGTGGTCTGTTCTTGCGTATGGTCATGTATTGTGTGTGTATCATGCACATGGAACAGGGTGTCGCGTATGGTGTCTTTCAACTTGGCCGGGTTAATGGGTTTGCTGAGGTAGCCGTCCATACCGGATTGCATGCACATCTCTTTATCCCCCTCCATGGCGTGCGCTGTGACGGCGATGACAGGGGTGCGGCGGCTGCTATTTGACTCGGCCTCGATTTGCCTGAGACGGCGACAGGTTTCAAATCCGTCCATCTCCGGCATTTGGCAGTCCATGAGGATGATGTCATAGGGTGCATCGTTGTTGCTGATGATTTTGTCCAGCGCGTCTTTCCCGTTGACAGCTTCGTCAATGGACACAAACCCCATTTTCTTTAATTGTTTTTTTGCAAACATCATATTGATGGGGTGGTCATCGACGACCAGAACTTTATAAGGTGCAAAATCTCCCATGCGTTCGCTCAGCGCGGGCGTGTCTATGGCTTCCCGCGCTGCGATGGCGGAATCGGCCTTTCTGACGCGCATGGTCGCCGTAAACGTAGAGCCTTTGCCATAGGTGCTGTCCAGCGTGATGCTGCCATCCATCAGCTCCGTAAGCTGTTTTGATATGGCGAGCCCCAGCCCCGTGCCGCCGTATTTGCGGGTGGTCGAGGTATCGGCCTGACTGAATTTTGAAAACAGCTTTTTCATTTGTTCCGGCGTCATGCCAATGCCGGTATCTTCAACGCGGATCGCTATTTCCCACATCTCTTTTTGTTTATCCAGCAGCGTGCCGATAACGTTAATGCGTACATAGCCAAGGTCTGTAAACTTGATAGCATTGCCGACAAGGTTCGTGACAATTTGGCCAATACGGGATGGATCACTAATAACGCTGTCGGGTGTTGATTCGTCGTAATCGTATTCCAGTACAATCCCTTTTTTGCTGGCCATGGGGGATAAAAGGTGGATGACGTTCCTAAGGCTACCTTTCAGGTTAAAGGGCACGGTTTCCAAAACCAGTTCGCCGGCCTCGATTTTTGAAAAGTCGAGAATGTCATTCAACAAATATAAAAGCGTTTCGCCGGATTGCAGAATAGCTTGTGCAGATTCGCGTTGCTCGCTATCAAGGTCGCCTTCACACAAAAGCCGTGTGAGGCCAAGGATGCCGTTCATGGGTGTGCGCAGTTCGTGGCTCATGTTGGCAAGGAACATGGATTTTGCCTGGCTGGCGGCCTCGGCTTTTTCCTTGGCTTTGCCCAGTTCTTCGTTTTGTTGCGTCAGGCTTTCCTGTTTCGAAAGGACGGTTTCCTTCATGGTTTCGAAGTTACGGACCAAAAGGCCAATTTCATCCCGTCCGGCGGGGGGCATGGCGACATCGCGCATTTTTTCCGTTGTTTCGGCATTGGCGATGCTGTTGGTGACATCTGCCAAAGCTGTCACAGGGTTGACGACGTATTTGTATAACATAAAGGCCAGGAAAATAGAGAACAGGGCAATACCGCTTAAAATTGTCCAGAAAACGCCCAGCGCGTTTTGGCGTATCAAGTTGGACATCTCTGTGAAGTCATAGGTGATAGACAGTGTGCCGACTTTTTCATCAAAAGCGATAAGATCGCGTGAGAGTGGTAGCAGGACATCGTTGGGGTCGCTCTCGACTTCAAAATTATCTATGGGGTAGAGTTGTTGCCCGTCTTTTCCTGTCAGGGTGATGCTTTTCCAGTCAGAGTTTTTAAGAAGGATAAGGTCTAGCCGTTGCAGGGCGACATCAGTATTGCCATCCAGAATGTCTTGCGTGATTTGGTCGTCCACGATCTCCAGGGTGTGTTGTAAAAGGTCAATGGATTCCTTTTTGGCAGCGATAACGGATTGCGGCACCCATATGAAATAGAGATAAGCGCCAATGCCCAGCAGCGCAACGATAAGCGGCAACAATACCTTTGTCCGAATTCCCCACATATTTGGCAGCATTCCCCTTAACGATTCTTTCCCCACAAAAATTATATTTCAAAACAGGGGCAGTGTAAATTTGTTGCTGGGCCGCAAGGCGTAAGGTTACGGTAAAAAACCGCCCGCGCCACGGTATTATGCGCAGGGGAAGAATATTGCGTTTTGTGTGCGGGCTTTCAAAATTGATTGAGCAGGCCCGCTTTTACGGGATAGCATTTTTTCATGAAATTATTTTTGTACGGAGAGGATACATATGGACACGCAGGTTTTTGAGAAATGGGAATCAGACATTCGCGGGTATTGCCGTGCTTACCCGACCGTTTTTAAAACGGCACGCGGCGCGCGCCAGATCGATGAAAACGACAAGGAATATATCGACTTTTTTGCAGGCGCAGGTGTTTTGAACTTCGGTCACAATAATGAAAACATGAAGGTGGCGATCTTAAAATACATCGAAGAAGACGGCATTGCCCATAGCCTTGATATGTACACCACAGCCAAGCGCGCATTCATTGATGCTTTTGTGAATACCGTGATGAAACCGCGCAGCATGGATTACAAACTGCAATTCATGGGGCCGACGGGCACGAATGCTGTGGAGGCAGCGCTGAAACTGGCGCGCAAGGTGACGGGGCGGGAAACGGTTTTTGCGTTTTCGCACGGGTTCCACGGGATGACGTTGGGGGCATTGGCCTGTACGGCAAATGATTATTTCCGCAACGCTGCGGGCGTACCACTGGATCATGTGCATCGCTTGCCGTTTGAACATGCAGGCGGCGGCATGACCGATCTTGCGCGGTTGCGTGATGCGCTGGAAGACGCATCATCAGGCCTGAAACCGCCTGCTGCCTTTATTCTGGAGGCGATACAATCCGAAGGCGGCGTTAATATTGCATCAAAAGAATGGCTGCACGAAGTGCAAAAGCTGGCGCATGACATGGGGGCGTTGTTCATTATCGATGACATTCAGGCCGGGTGTGGGCGTACAGGTTCTTATTTCAGTTTTGATGGCATGGAGCTGTCGCCTGATATCATCTGCCTTGCCAAGGGGCTGGGTGGGTTTGGCACGCCAATGGCGATGAACATGGTCAAGCCCGTACACGATAAATGGTCACCCGGCGAACATACCGGTACATTTCGCGGGCAAAACTTGTCCTTTGTCGCGGGGCGCGAGGCATTGCGGTATTTTGAAGGTGATAAGCTGATGAAGGACGTGGACAGGAAGGGCGTTGTTATGCGCGATCGTCTTGAAAAAATTGCAAAGGCCTGTTCCGGCATAAAGCCCGACGTGCGGGGCAAGGGTATGATGCAGGCGCTTGATATGCGTGATGGTGCATTGTCAAAGGCCATTGCTGCAAAGTGCTTTGAAAACTTTTTGCTGGTCGGCCCCTGTGGTACGGAGGGGCGCGTGTTGAAGCTGATTCCACCACTTACGATTTCCGATGCGGATTTATCGGAGGGGTTGGATATTTTTGAAAGCGCCGTTCTTCATGTTGTTAAAGAAGCGCGTGCCGCATGAAGCAGCGCGATGATATGACCTTCCCGCCAGAGGAATATGCCCGGCGGCTAGGTAACTTTCGCAAACGGCTGCAGGAACGGCAGTTGGATGTCGCGGTGATTACCAGCCCTGCCGACCTGATGTACCTGACAGATTATCAGACGACGGGTTATTCCTATTTTCAGGCCCTGATCGTGCCGTTGGAGGGCGAGCCGGTTATGCTGACGCGCCAGATGGAAGAATCGAACGTACATGCCCGCACATGGGTTGAAAAAAGCGTGACTTTTAATGATACAGGCGATGCCATCCAGCTTTTGGCCGATACGCTGAAATCGATGGGCCTGATGGAAAAGAATATTGGTTTTGAGCGCAACAGTTATTTTTTTCCGGCCTATCAGCAAGACCGCATGATGGCGACCTTTGATGGCAAGCGGTTGTATGATTGTTACGGCATTGTCGAGGATTGCCGCGTGTGCAAATCGGATGTCGAAATTGACGTGATGCGCAAAGCTGCTATCGCGACAGAGGCCGGGATGCAAGCCGGATTTGATGCCTGCGTGGCAGGCGTGAGTGAAAACGAGATTGCCGCAGAGGTAAGCGCTGCCATGTTCCGGGCGGGCGGGGAGTTTCCTGCCGTGATGCCCTATATTACCTCTGGCCCGCGCTCGATGATCGGTCATGCCACGTGGGAGGGGCGTACCGTGCAAAGCGGTGAACACGTGTTTTTGGAAGTGGGCGGTTGTTACCGCCGTTACCATACCGCCATGATGCGCACCGTCGTGATCGGTGATATGGCGGATTCCATGCACAGGGCGCAGGAAACAATGAAAGCCGCCTTGTTGGAAGTGCGCGCGCATTTCAAGCCGGGCCTGACGGTGTCGGATGCCGATGCGATGGTGCGCAAAATTATCATGGATAACGATGTGGGCGCGACGCTGATTACGCGGGCCGGTTATTCCATAGGTATCGCCTTTCCGCCCAGCTGGGATGAGGGGAATATTTTGAGCCTGAAACCCGGCGAACAAACCATTTTGCGCCCTGGCATGACGTTTCACGTGATTCCGTGGATGTGGGGCGTTGACGGCGATAAAACCGTGGGTATTTCCGATACGGTTTATATTACGGAGGATGGCTGTGAATCTTTCTTCACGCTGGACGAAGATTTTGTGTGCAAGACCGCCGCCTAGGGTCAGGGCCTATAATTATATGTCATTCTATGCGAAGAAAAATGGCGAACCTGCAATGAAAACAGCGCAGCGCGTGGCGGCGTCACGGGCAAGCTGTTTGAAGCCGCAGGGCGCCATTTTTATCGCACCCGTAAGGGCACGTTTCCAAACGGCCATCTGCGGTATCAGTGACCTTGCCCGTAGCACCGCTACGCGCTGCGGTCATTTCCTTGCATCTGGCCGTTTGGAAACGTGTATAATAACATATAATTATAGGTCCTGACCCTAAAACAAGGAGACTGCAATGACCGGACTGCAAGCTAAAAAAAAGACAGAAACAGAGGGTGTGCTACGTGCCATTAATCCCGCAACGGGCGTTGTTGTGCGGGAACAGGCCGTTGATACAGGCGCTGCTGTTGAAAAACGCCTTGCCGCCGCTGCAGAGGCAGGCCGGGAATGGCGTGAAACGTCTTTTGCCACGCGTGCAAAACTGCTCAACGCTGTTGCGGACGTGATGCAGGAAAACAAACCCCGCTATGCTGCGATGATGACCGAAGAAATGGGAAAGCCCGCGCATGAAGCGGATGGAGAGGTTGAAAAATCCATCTGGTGCTCGCGGCATTACGCGGAACATGCCGAGAGCTATCTGGCGCGGGAAGTGATTGAATCTGATGCAACGCTGAGCTATGTGCAATATATGCCGCTGGGCACGGTGCTGGGCATTTTGCCGTGGAACGCGCCCTTTTGGCTGGCATTTCGCTTTGCCGCGCCTGCGTTGATGGCGGGCAATACTTGTTTGATGAAACATGACCCGCATGTGCCCGGCTGTGCTGCCATGATTGCAGAGGCTTTTGAAAAAGCGGATGTGCCTGCTGGCATCTTCCAGCCCCTTTACCTTGAAACGCCTGCTGTTGAGGCGGTGATCCGCGATGCGCGTGTGCGGGCGGTGTCTTTTACAGGGTCCAGCCATGGTGGCGCCGCGGTGGCGCGTATTGCGGCCTCTGAAATTAAACCTGCTGTTCTGGAACTGGGCGGGTCAGACCCCTGCATTGTTTTAAAAGATGCTGATCTGGATGCGGCGGCGGATGTGATTGTCCTCTCGCGTATTATCAACGCAGGCCAGTCCTGCATTGCGGCCAAGCGCGTGATTGCTGAAGCGCCTGTGTACGATAAACTGGCAGCCCTGTTAAAAGAAAAACTGTCAGCACTGAAAGTGGGCGACCCTGCGGCGGCGGATACGAAAGTCGGCCCGCTGGCGCGTGCTGATTTGCGCGATAACCTGCACCGGCAAGTAAAAGAAACCATCAAGCAAGGGGCCACCTGCCTTTTGGGTGGTGACTTGCCGGACGGCGCTGGATTTTTCTATCCCGTCACGCTGCTGGGGGATGTAAAGCCCGGCATGTGCGCCTTTACCGAAGAAACCTTTGGCCCTGTTGCCGTTCTTATCAGGGCGGACGATGAAAACCATGCCATGGCAATGGCGAACGATACCCCCTATGGCCTTGGCGCCAGCATCTGGAGTGCGGATGTGAAAAAAGCCGAAGACATGGCGCGGAATATCGAAGCGGGGCAGGTCGCCATTAACGGCATCGTCAAAACCGACCCGCGCCTGCCCAGCGGCGGCATGAAACGCTCCGGCTATGGCCGCGAACTCGGCCCCCACGGCATCCGCGCCTTTACCAATGCCCAGCAGGTTTGGGTGGGGCCGGGGAGGGGGTAGCAAATCTGTTCCTGATATTCTTGTTGTACAGAAAGCAGACTCTTAACAAGAGTGCGCGAATCGTATAGAGTCACTCACGGAATAGCCGCAGTGTTTCAGGGATCATGTAGGCATTAAATACAAAACCCTGGCCTCTGGCCTAATGCGCGAAGGCGGCTACCGCAAGGGACCCTCGCGCTAGAGAAGGAGTTGATACATGAGTATTCAGCTTAGTCTCGAAGCCAGCTTTTCCCAGGGTCGATGCTTTCGCATCAACTTTGGATGCACTTTGTGCTCCAGGTTGGTTTCTGTGATGACGCGTTTGATCCCGTGATCAGCGAGGAAAGACGCCCCTGTACAGGGGCGTCTTTTTCCTTGTCCAGGATGGACTTCGATTTGTTTCATTTTTGCAGCAGAAAAAATTGGTGGACCCGATCGGGATCGAACCGACGACCTCCTGCATGCCATGCAGGCGCTCTCCCAGCTGAGCTACGGGCCCTTGTGTAGGCTGTTATAGGCAAAACGGGCGGCGCTTTCAATTGCGAAGTTAGCGCCACCCGTTTCCATATCGTAATTATTTATCTTTGATGGCGTTGCATCGGTGCCCGGCGGTGCGGTTTTTCCATGTGTTTGCGCAGGTTACGGTGTTCTTGCCGTTTGTCGCGCAGGGCCTTGCGGCGGGCTTTTGCGTGTTTAATGCGTTCGCGCGCGGCTTCAGGCCTTTGCAGCGTAATGGTTTTGACAGCGCGGTTAATGCGGTCTTGCGCCCAGCGTTTTGCGCGGGCGGGGCGTGATGCGCGGTTTTTAAATGTCGTCCCCTCGCCTGCCGACAGGGCAACGCTGCGCCCTTTGTTGGCGACAGTTACAGCACCGTCGGTCACAAGAATGCCATAGCCTTCCGTTGTCTCCCCACCCCAGACCGCCGTGCCGCGAATGCCGATACTGCCGTAAGCGGTCTTCAGGTTGATGTTTTTAGGCTTGTCCTTGGCGATCAGGCCGCTCACGTACAAGAACGCGCCTGTTAAAACATTGTATGACGCTGCGTTGTCTTGCGGGTTTGCAGGGTCAAAGACATAGCGGTCTACCGTCATCGATGTGTTTTCAGACAAGGTCAGCTCCGTATCGTCGGAAAACAGGATGACGGCGCGGGCATAAGGCCCGGTTGATATTTTGTCGTTCAGGTGCACGGCATCGTCAATTTTGGCCACGCGGTCATTGACGGCGGCGGCGCCCTCTATGGCGACAAAGGTGCCGATGACGGGAGTTGTTTCCGCCTGCGCCAGCGGTATGCCGGTTAACATGAGTGCCAGAAAGGCAGTGGTAAGAAGGTGTTTCATTTTATGGTCTCCTGTGTTGCGGGGGGTGGCCCCTGGTCCCACGGGCTGCGCGGTCCGCGGCGCAGGGATACCTGCGGCTGCGGCACGGGCGTGCCCGTCATTTTTGAAATGGTGATAATGCGCCTGTCAATCGGCGGATGTGTTGCGAAAAGCCCCATAAAGCTGTGGCTGTTTTCAATGCACATTTGCTGCACGTCGTCCGGCATGCCGGTCACTTTGTCCTGCCCTGATATGCGTTGCAGGGCGCGCATCATGGCTTCGGGGTTGTGCGTTAGCTCGACAGCGCCTGCATCGGCAAGGTATTCGCGCTTTCTGGACAAGGTAAAACGAATGGCAAGGGCAAACAGCCAGCCGACCACCAGCACGGCCAGCGCCAACAGCATAACAGCCACGCCACCATTGTTGTTATTGCTGCGCCGCCGTCTGTAATAATTGGGCCTGCGGCCATGCACCAGCGAGCGAAAGACCATTTCAGCCAAAAAGCTGATAATGCCGGTAAAGACGACGGCGATAATCAACAGCCGCACATCGCGGTTGATGATATGCGTTAGCTCATGTGCAATTACGGCTTCCAGTTCATCATCTGACAGGCGGTCAATAATCCCGCGTGTCAGGACGATTTTATATGTTTTTTCATTCAGCCCCGTGGCAAAGGCGTTGAGCGCGGGGCTGTCGATGACCTCGAATTGTGGCATGGGCAAGCCACGGCTGATGCAAAGGTTTTCAAGGAGGTTATAAATCTTGGGCATTTCCCGTCGCGTGACGGGCACGGCGCCGGAAGCGGCGCGCATCATTTTTTCATGAAAGAAATAGGCAATGACAAACCAGATAAGCGCGGCCCCCACGGCATAGGGGCCAAATTCGACAATGCCCTCTTGCCCGCTGGTAAAAGCTTTGTGCCAGTCGATGCTGCTGCCGCGCCGCACACTGTTCTGCATCATTGCATCCAGCCCCGTACAGAATGCGCCGACCATCAAGACCAGCAACAAGGGAAACCCCGCCAGCAGTGCAAAAGACTTCAGGTGGTTGTTATAGATATGTGTGGTCAGCCCCGTGGCTACAAGCGCCATAACAATAGTATCCCCTTGTTTTCAAAAACTATTTAAGGCGTTTTTGGCGATAAGGCCAAGGAAAAAACGAAATTATTGTGCGTGTGGTCACCATTGAATTTTCATATGCTAACGGTTAAGCTGCGCAATATAGCAAGGAGCCATTATGACGTCACCATCCAGAAAAGAGTCCGTGCCTCTGTCAAGTTTGGAAAGTCGCCTGATTGCCGAAATTCAATCGTCGCGGCCGGATGTGGGAAAAGTGCGCCATCTTTTGGATCAAGGCGTATCGCCGCATTTGCAAGCGCGGACGCATCCGCCCAGCTATAACCTTTTGCAGTTCTCGGCGGAAAAGGGATTGCTGGATATTGTTACCCTTTTGATCGATCGTGGTGTGGATGTAAACGATTGTAACGGGCTGGATGAAACGCCCCTGCATTGCGCCGCGACAGGGGGGCATGCAGATGTTATCGCGCATCTTTTAAAAAAAGGCGCGGACCCGGAGATCATGGATGTTTTTGGGAGCAAGCCCTTACATGCCGCCGCCATCAAGGCGCATAAAGAGGCTGTTATATCTCTCTTGGATCATGGCGCGAATGTGAATACGGCCAGCTATGATGGGCATACGGCGTTGCATGAGGCCTCTATTTTTAATTACGCGGCGCTTGCGAAAGAATTGCTGGCGCGTGGCGCGGATGTTGATGCGCGGGATAAAAACGGTGAAACCCCGCTTCATTGCGCAGCCGAATACGGTAACAGGGCGCTCGTAACGCTTTTGATGCAGCATGGCGCAGACCTTGATGTGCGTAATTATGCCGGGCGGATGCCCGAAGATCTTGCGCCAAATAAAGATATACGTCATCGCATTCAGGATGAACGCGTGCGCCGCTGGCGCGCCATCAATGCACGCGGCACGGCACGAAAGCGCAAGATCATACGGCCAAAGGGGCCGCGCCAGCCTTGAGTTTTTGGCGGGGATGTTTTACCCTATGCAGAGTGCTATAGCCGCCGCTTGCGGGGCAGTTAGCGCAAACGCTCGCTTGGCAAAAGGAGCAGGAGGCGGATATGAGCAGACGTTTATCCCTTTTTGACAGCCCTTTTCTTTTGGGTTTTGATGAATTTGAACGGGCGCTGGACCGCGTGTCGCGCAGCGGCAGCGAAGGATATCCCCCATATAATATTGAACAGCTTAGTGAAACGCAGTTACGTATTTCCATTGCCGTTGCCGGGTTTGACATGGCGGACTTGTCCGTGCAGTTGGAACAAAACCAGTTGGTCATACGTGGAAAAAGACAGGGAGAGGACGAGGGCGAGCGTATTTTCCTGCATCGTGGTATTGCCACGCGCCAGTTCCAGCGGTCTTTTATTCTGAGCGATGATATCGAGATTGCATCCGCATGGCTGGATAACGGGCTGTTGCATATTGATTTAAAGCGGTTGGTGCCGGAAACAACGGTGCAAAACATTCCTATCCGCAATGCAAAAGATAAAAAAGACAGGGAGCAGCAGACAATCGATGTTGCGCGTGATTAATAACGACATGACGGCAGCAGATTTAAAACGCCTTGGCAAAGGCAAGGTGGGTTACGTGCGTGTTTACACCAAAGAAGGAAAGAAAACCTTTGTATTGCACGCGGCGGACGGCACGGCGGTTGCCGCGCAGAAAAACGCAAAGGCCACCCGCCACGCCGCCGGGCAAAAGGGAATTGCGATTATCGCCGTGCATTAAGGTCCGGCGGGTCCTTGTTTTTTCGGGCCTTGTTTTTTTCTGCCGGGGCGCAAGATGGGACGTGAACGTGACGTGCCTGCATCCGCGATTGCTTTAAACATGTCCCGCCGTCGTTGCGGTTCGTTCCGGATAAGGTTGATGAGTTTGTGGTTTCCTGTGCTCACCGCAAAGTCTTCCGCGCTTTCCCCATTGTTGTTGCGCAGGTTGATGTCAATATGCTTATCCATCAAGATACGGATGACGTGCCGCAGGGCGGGGCTGGTCATGTGTCGTTGGCTTGCATGACGCAGGCAGAGCAAAAGCGCGTTTTCGCCGGCCTTGTTTGTTATATGTACGTTGGCGCCCAGATCAATTAAAGCCTCTACGGCTTGGGGGTTCTTGCGCATGGCGGCGATCATAAGCGGTGTTGAGCCGTGCAGGTTGGTGCCATTGACGTCAAGCCCCAGATCGTTGACCAAATATTGCAAGACATCCGGGCTTTTAGGGCTGTGCAAGGCATGGATAAGCAACCCGCTGCCGTCGAATTGTACGGCGTTTATATCGGCTCCTGCGGCCACCAGGTCTTTGGCAATATCTATGTGCCCCAGTGATGCAGCGACCATCAGTGGCGTGTATCCTGTTTCGTTGCGTGCGTCTATTTTTGCGCCGGCGGTGATTAAAAGCGCTGTCGCGGCGCGCCCCCCTTTTTTCACAGCGGCGTAGAGAGGAGCTTTCTGGCGCGGTGTCTTGGGGTTTGGCGTGGCCCCGGCTTTAAGCATGGCGGCCACAATGTCAGCATCCCCCGTTGCCGCCCCTGCCGTAAGGGCAGGTATGTCTAGCGCGCATCTTGTATCGCAGACGTCCGCGCCGGCAGCGATAAGGTTAAGGCACTGCTGCTTTTTTCCGGGGTTATAATATTTAAGGGCTTTTCTGAGTTCCAGATCTATGCCGCGCACCGGTTCCAGATTCATGGGGTTGGTCCTTTGCGGTGTATTTTTCTTTTTTGTTGTGTTCCAGTCGCAATTTTCTTTTCTATGGTGGTGGCCAGATATTGCTTTGCAACCTGGGCAAAGGGCCGGTCAGCGCGGTTGCCTGCATCTGCAATCATGTCCTGCAGCGTCATGCCATAGCTGTTTTTGCGGAAGAAGTCTGTTTTTCCGGTTTCAAGCAAAAGGCGCAGAATTTCTTTTTGCCATTCTAGGTTATGGGCGCGTACGCCCATATGCTCTTCGACCAGCATGTTTTCTGCAATGGTCAGGCCAAGGCTGTTTTCAGCGTTTACGTCTGCGCCTGTGACAATCAATCCTTCTGCGGCTCTTCTGTTACAGACATAAGTGGCCTGCATCAGGGCTGTGCGCTCTGTCAGTTCATGACGCGCATCTATATCTGCCCCTGCATTTTGCAGATGAACAATGGATTTTTGAATGTCGCCGGGGCTGATGGCGGTTTTGATGGCGTGGAGCAAGGGCGTATCAGGCTGGCCATAGGATTTTTTGGATTCGGGGTCTGCCCCTGCCTTTAAAAGCTTTTCTACAAAGACATCATCGCCACCGATCATAGCCAGATGAAGGGGGGTACAGCCGTCCTGATCCCTGTCATGGACGATGCTGGCATCGTGTTGCAGCAAAATATCCGCAGCTTCGTGCTGGCCGCGCATCACGGTTTCCATCAGCGCCGTTCTATAGCTTGCGTTGTTGCGCGAATGCACATCTGCGCCAGCGTTGAGGAGGGCACGGATAATATCGACATCTCCTACCCGCGTGGCTTTTATAATGATATCGGTGCCGGGCTGGTAATGTGTGCCGTGCATGTCCGCCCCTTCAGCAATCCATTTCAGGCAATCTGCTTTGTTGTCAGGGGTGTATTTGTCCAGCGTGTCTGATAACAAGAGGGCCAGTTTGGTGGCACGGAAATCGTCTTCTGAAAGGTCCATGGGCTGTATTGACGTCGCAAAAAATAAAAAAGGGAGCCTTCTGAGTAGATGTTTTTTATAACTATGTCAATATATTATGATTATTAAGGGTGTTTACGCTTTATTAAGTTATGTATAATAAGATTGATGCGATGACTTTTCACTTTTGAAAACAAGGGCCTGCATGACCAATGACATTGATGACAGCCTGGACAAGGGCGAAAAACTTCTCGCAGAAATTGGGGCGCATTCCCCTCATGAAGAGACCTGCCTTGCCCTTATCAAGAACGGGGCCGATGTACAGATGCATGACGCGCATGGGCGCACGGCCCTCTCTATTGCTGCCCGGTGCGGTCAGGACGGGCTGGTCAAATCATTAATCGAAAAGGGCGCGGCGGTGGCTGCTACCGATCATCTGGAATGGACCCCGCTGATGCATGCGGCATATAACGGGCACGTTAAAATTGTACAAATGCTGTTGGAAGAAGGGGCCTATACAACGATGCGGAATAAAGATGGCCGGACAGCGCTGGGACTTGCGCAGATGCGTCGGGATGCCCTCTTCCTTGAACCGGGTTTTGTGGACGGATATCGCGAAATCATCCGTTTGATCGAGCAGGAAACAACGCGCTGCGCGTTTCGTGACGCTGCCAAGCGGGGAACACAGAAAAAGCGAAGGGTTATCCCCCCATCTTCGTTGCGCACGCCATAGGCGTATAGCTTGTGTGGTATTACTTCTCGCAATAATCCGCAACAAACCTGTCCAGTAACCGCACGCCGAAACCGGAGGCACCCTTGGGGATGCCTGTTTTGTCACGATAGGCCCAGGCCATGCCTGCGATATCCAAATGTGCCCATTTCACGCCGTCCTGAATAAAGCGCTTCAGATAATGCGCGGCGGTGGCAGAGCCTGCAGCCTTGCCGCCAATATTTTTCATGTCGGCGATGGGGGAATCAATATCCCTGTCCCATTGCTGGTGCAGCGGCAGGCGCCAGACCTCTTCACCCGTTTCCACGCCTGCGGCGGTCAGGTGGCGGGCCAGTGTATCATCGTTGGTGAACATGCCCGCATATTCATGGCCCAGCGCCACGATCATGGCGCCCGTCAGGGTGGCAAGGTCGATAATGCGGTCGGGCTTGTAAGTTTTTTGGCAGTACCACAGCGCATCGCACAGAATAAGGCGGCCTTCGGCGTCGGTGTTTAAAATTTCAACCGTCTGGCCCGACATGGTTTTAACAACGTCACCGGGGCGGCTGGCTTTGCCGTCCGGCATGTTTTCCGCCAGCACGGCGATGCCGATTACATTGGCCTTGGCTTTGCGGCCCGCAATGGCTTTCATCAGGCCTGTTACCGTGCCTGCGCCGCCCATATCCCATTTCATATCGCCCATGCCGGCACCGGGTTTCAACGAGATGCCGCCCGTATCAAAGGTGACGCCCTTGCCGACAAAGGCCACGTTTTTCGCGCCTTTGCCGCCCTTTTTATATTCCATGACGACAAGGCGTGGTGGACGGGCCGATCCCTGCCCGACAGAGATGAGCGCCCCCATGCCAAGGCGTGTCATGTCAGTTACAGTCAAAACTTTCACCGTGACGCCCAGGGGCTGATTTTCCTTTTGGATGATGGATGCAAAAGTT
>JAPPOU010000101.1 GCA_028817795.1 Alphaproteobacteria bacterium | reverse complement strand
CCTGGGTTGGCCGGGATGTCGGAATTTTAACAAAATGCCCAAAAATCCCTCCCCCCCCCCTGCTTCCTTGAAGAATGAAGAGGTTTTTAAGGATTCACGGTAAAACTAAAGCGCTGCCATTGCTTCTCAACAGTTGACGATTCTGCATTACAGCCCTAGATTCTCTGGTATCGGACAACCAAAGGAGTTACGAAAATGGAACGCATCGCATCCCGTACGCTGTCTTTTGCCATCATGATGGTTTGCGCCATGACCATGCAGGCCTCTGCCGTTTTCGCGGCCGCGCCCGGCGGGTTTGAAGACTTGTCCGAAAAGCTGCTCCCCACAGTCGTCAATGTCTCCACAACAACCAAGGTGACGCTGGGCGATGGCACGCAGCCCATGCCGAACATGCCAAACTTCCCGCCCGGCTCCCCCTTTGACCAGTTTTTCAAGGATTTTTATGACCGCTACCGCAACACGCCGGAAACAGAGCAGAAAACCAATGCCGTCGGTTCCGGCTTTGTGATTGATGCCAAAAATGGATATATCGTCACCAACAACCACGTCATCAACGGCGCGGACGAAATCAAGATCACATTACAAGACAACACAACGCTGGATGCCGAACTGGTCGGCACGGACGAAAAAACAGATATCGCCGTTTTGAAAGTCAAGGAACCCAAGGGCCTGACCGCCGCAACATGGGGCGACAGCGACAAGGCCCGCGTGGGGTCATGGATCATCGCCATCGGCAACCCCTTTGGCCTTGGCGGCACGGTTACGGCAGGGATTGTTTCGGCCCGCCAGCGCGATATCAATTCCGGCCCCTATGATGATTACATCCAGACAGATGCCTCGATCAATCGCGGCAATTCCGGCGGCCCCATGTTCAACATGAATGGCGAAGTGATTGGCGTGAACACAGCCATTTTCTCGCCCTCTGGCGGGTCCGTCGGTATCGGCTTTGCCGTGCCCTCGGCAATGGCGCAGGGTGTCGTGGAACAACTTATCAAATACGGCCAGACCAAACGCGGCTGGATTGGCGTGCGCATTCAGGGCGTCACCCCTGAAATCGCTGAAAGCCTTGGCCTTGGAAAGCCACGCGGCGCGCTCGTTTCCAGCGTGACCGAGGATGGCCCCTCTGAAAAAGCCGGCATCAAAACCGGCGATGTCATCCTAAAGTTTAATGGTAAGGATGTAGAAGAAATGCGCCATCTGCCGCGTATCGTGGCTGAAACGGAAATCGGAAAGACCGCGCCTGTCACAATTTGGCGGAAAAACAAGGAAATGCAGATTAGCATCACCCTTGGCCAACTTGAAAAGGCAGAAGAAAAAGGCCTGATCGAAACAGCCGCGCAGAGCACGGGCAAAACCGATGACGCGACAAAAATCGAAGCACTGGGCCTCAGCCTCTCCGCACTCACCGACAGCCTGCGTAAAATCCATGGCATACCAGACACAACAAACGGTGCCGTTGTCACCGCACTGGAAAAGAACAGCCCCGCCGCCGAAAAAGGCGTTATGCTGGGTGATGTTGTTTCCGAGGTGGATCAACAGGAAATCAAAACCGCCAAGGATGTCGAGGACAAAGTAAAAGCCGCTTTAAAAGAAGGCCGCAGTTCTGTCCTCCTCTTTATATCGCGCAAGGGAGATATGCGGTTTATCGCCGTAAAGCTGGAGAAAAAGTGAAGAATATCCTTTAAGGATTCAACCGCACCACATCCCATCCATCGCCTGTGCGCGTGAATAAAAACCTGTCATGCAGCCGTCCTGCGCCCGCCTGCCAGAACTCAATTTTCTCCGGCACCACGCGATAGCCTGCCCAGTGCGGCGGACGGGGAATATTCTCTTGCCCATATTGCTCTTCCAGCACCTTTACGCGCTCTTCCAGTTCTATACGGTTATCCAAAGGTTGCGATTGGGAACTCGCCCAGGCCCCAAGACGGCTGAGGTAATGCCGCGTCTTGAAATAGGCATCAACAAGGGGCGCCGGGACTTTTTCAACCCTGCCCTCAATGCGCACCTGCCGGTCCAGCGATTTCCAGTGCAGGCACAATGCCGCCTGCGGGTTTTGTACCAGTTCCAGCCCCTTGCGGCTTTCGGCGTTGGTGTAAAACGTGAAACCATCTTCTCCATAGTCTTTTAACAGAACCATGCGGACAGATGGGACGCCTTCTGGCGTTGCCGTCGCCAGCGCCATGGCATTGGGGTCGGAAGGCTCTGTTTTCTCAGCTTCCGCCATCCAGTTCTGAAAAATAAAAAGGGGGTTTTCCCCGCGCAGGATTTCCATGATTCAATACGTGTAGACAATGGAACAACATGGGTCTACAAATGGACCCGTTCAGGATTTTTATACCTCAATGAAAGGCGGAATACACTATGAAAGCAAAAATTCTTACAGTTGCTGTTGCCTGCGCATTTGTGCTGACAGGCTGCATGCAGAACGGCTCCTCCCCCTGGGGCAGCTGGGGCTCAAAACAAACGGTCGGCACAGCCGGCGGTGCCGTACTGGGTGGCCTTGCAGGCGCGCATATGGGCAAAGGCAAGGGCCAGCTCTGGACAACGGGCGCAGGCGCGCTTTTGGGGGCCTTCATCGGCAGCTCCATCGGCCAGTCACTTGACCGCGCAGACCAGCAATACCACGCACAGGCCGTCGAGCAGGCTTATAATGCACCGTTGAACAAAACCGTAGAATGGCGCAACCCTGAAAGCGGTCACGCTGGTTCCGTGACACCGGTACGCGAAGGCCGCCACACGGAAAGTGGTAATCTGTGCCGCGAATACAAGCAAACAATCTATATTGACGGCAAATCCGAAACAGCTATCGGTACAGCTTGCCAAAACAGCGACGGTACTTGGTCTGTTGTACAAAGCTAAACATACCGCATAACAAAAAAGGCGCTATCTCATTACAGATAGCGCCTTTTTTTATTTTAAGTTACGTTACTTATCCGAACTCTGTTTCAACGGAATCAAGAACTTTCTCAAGCATTTTTTCCGGCTCTTCCAGCTTGCGGGAGTGGTCGTAAATAATAAACCCGCCGATCACCAGAAAGAACATGGCGTTCATGGCAATACCGTTGCGGTTGGGATCAATCGTTTCAGAAAACAGGCTTAAAATCAAAACCGCTAAAAGGCTGAGAACATAAAATATTTTCACAGACATGCTGATCTCGTTCTGGCCATCTATCAGAATACGCGCGCGTTCCGGCTCTGTTTTCACCTGAACATTCAGGTGAAAACGATAGGCCGATGTTTTGCTGGCCGCCGTCACGGAAAAGCTTTCCTGCCCTTCCCCAACCGTTTCAACGTGAAACGCGCCGCGCAACCGCTGTACAAGACTGTATTTGACGCTTGAAATATCCGTCGGCCCTGCAACGGCAATTTTTCTGCTTGCTTCTATATGTCGCATCCCCTGCTTCCCCTGTTAAAGTGTCACACCTTGCATGCTTTCGTAATGGCATCATAGGCATCTGCACTACCCTTTAAACTGTAAGTATCTACGGTGGTTGTCCCCCTGGAAGATGTGCCTGTAACTGTCAGGCGCGAGCCTTTACGAATCGCATCCGCCAAGGCGTTGTCTGTCGCCTGATCGTTTGTCCATTCCATTTCTTCCTCTGTAAACAAACGGAATGTTTGGCCATCCACTTTGATTTTAACTTCGCTGTTTTTGCGGTAAGGG
>JAPPOU010000036.1:15420-16366 GCA_028817795.1 Alphaproteobacteria bacterium | reverse complement strand
CGCCATGGTCAGCCGCTGGTCCATCACCAGTCGCCCGCGCAGCGGCGGTGATGCGCATATGGTTGGCGTCGAGGGCGGAAAAAAATCAGCCGTTTCTCCCGCTGCCCTTGGCACCGGCACCAAGGTTGAGGTGCGCGATTTGTTCTACGCGACCCCTGCCCGTTTAAAGTTCATGAAAACGCCCCGCGCCGAAACGCAGGCCGTGCGCGAAATTTTAACGCGTCTGGCCATGGCGTACCCTGATATCCACTTTCGCCTGCTGTCAGATGAAAAAACAATTTTCGATTACCCTGCCGCCGATACGCTGGCACGGCTGCAACAAATTATGGGGCGGGACTTTGCGGAGAACGCCATCCCCGTCAATGCCGAACGCGACGGCACTCAATTAACTGGATTTGCGGGCCTGCCCACGCTGAACCGTGGCACGAACCAGTTCCAATACCTTTTCGTCAATGGCCGTGCCGTGAAGGACAGGCTGCTGCTGGGGGCCGTGCGCGGGGCCTATGCCGATTTCCTGGCGCATAACCGCCACCCCATGCTGTGCCTGTTTTTAAACCTGCCGCCTGAAGATGTGGATGTAAACGTCCACCCTGCCAAGGCCGAAGTGCGCTTTCGCGATGCTGCAGGCATACGCGGGTTGATTGTGGGCGGGTTGAAACATGCGCTGGCGGCAGCAGGGCACCGGGCCTCTACCACCGTGGCCGAACAAACGCTGCAATCTTTTTCCGCCCCCCTTCCCGCTGCCGAAAACCAGCCGGGATGGAACGGAAATTACAACCAGAACACGCCCCTTCACAAATACGCCAAGGGCATGGAAGGCGCAGGATATACCGGCACGGCCTATACGCAGGGCAACCTTGCCCGTACCCTGCCGGAATTTGAATCTGCGCCCGCCGCACGCGCGCATATCGCGCCCACACAGGATACGCTGCCCGCAGACTACCCG
>JAPPOU010000036.1:13679-15410 GCA_028817795.1 Alphaproteobacteria bacterium | reverse complement strand
GTGCGCAACTGCACGAAACCTATATCGTTGCACAGACAAAAGATGGCTTGGTTCTGGTCGATCAGCACGCCGCGCATGAACGCCTTGTCTACGAAAAAATGAAAAAAGCCATGGACGGCGGCAGCGTTGCGCGGCAACCCCTACTCCTTCCTGAAATCGTGGAGATAGATGAACCTTCCGCAGAGCGCTTGTTGTCCCGCAAAGACGAGCTGGAGGAACTGGGCCTTGTCATTGAAAGTTTTGGCCCCGGCGCTGTGGCCGTACAGGAAACGCCTGCGCTTTTGGGCCACTGCAACCTGCAGCAAATGGTGCACGATCTTGCTGATGACCTTGCCGCACTGGGGCAGACACATGCGCTGAAAGAAAAAATGCAGGAAATATGCGGCACCATGGCCTGCCACGGCTCTATCCGCGCTGGCCGCCGCCTGACACAGGAAGAAATGAACGCCCTTTTGCGCCAGATGGAACAAACCCCCCATTCCGGCCAGTGCAACCACGGCAGGCCCACCTATGTCGAATTAAAACTGCACGACATCGAAAAACTGTTTGGGAGGAAGTAATGAACACCGAAACAGAAAACAAAAAGGCCTGTGAAACCATTGCCACCATATATGGTTTTTTTGCGCTTTCCACGCTGTTGAGCTTCATACCGTTTCCCCAGACCATGCTTCTGGGCACGGCGGGATATTTGATCGCCATCGCCGCCGCCTATATCTACAAGAACAAATATACGGAGCCGCCGTATGACACGCATTTCCGCTGGGTGATACGCACATTCTGGATCGGCACCGGCATTTACCTACCCATCATGATGGTGTTGATGACCGTGATGGTCATGAGCTCTGTCAATTACGGTGTTATTTACCTCTCCATGCAGTCCGGCGCGCCGCTTGATCTGGAACGGATGACGGCAGACCTTATCCGCTCTAACGCCGCTGTATTCGTAGAAGCCGCGCTTATTTTATTCGCCTATGTATGCTGGTGGTGGTACCGCTGTATAAAAGGATACCTTGCCCTGCGCAAAAACAAGCCCATTGAAAACGTCACAACATGGTTCTAAAAAATGCATAATAAGAAAATACACTTCATTTTTGAAAAACACCGCGAGCCGTATAACAGTTTTGCCCAAACGATGATTTCCGCACTTGGCCAGACAGAAGCCGACAAGGCCGATGTTGTCGTTACGGTTGGCGGTGATGGGTTATTACTGCAAGCCCTGCGCGATGTCAGAGGAAAACCCATATACGGCATTACCCCGCCCGGCGCGCCCAGCAAAGGGTTTTGGACGGACCATAGCGTGAAAACCCCAAAAGACCTGCTGCGCAACCTTGAACGCGCCGAAGATATCGCCCTTACCCCCCTTCGCGCAGAAATCACCTTTGCCAATGGCAACAAGCGTATTTGCCATGCCTTTAACGATGTCGCGATTGAAAGAAAAAGTGGGCAATCCGTTCTTATGAACTTCACGGCAGATTTCTCAGGCAATGAAACAGGCCCGCACCGCATCATGGGGGACGGGCTTTTATTTTCCACTGCCATGGGGTCAACAGCGGCCAGCCGTTCATATGGCGGGCCTGCGGTCGATATCCACAACGATGTTATCATCCTGACCGGCAAGGGCATATATGAGCCACGCGGCATTGCTCCCATCGTCACCCATGCAGACAGCAGCCATTTTCATGTTGGTTTTGGCGACGCCGCCAGCAAACGGCCCGTACGCATAGCCTATGA
>JAPPOU010000036.1:0-13669 GCA_028817795.1 Alphaproteobacteria bacterium | reverse complement strand
AGCAGATTCCAGCCGACGAAGACGGCAGCCCCATCGCCCACCTGTCCGTTTCCGCCGCCAAAAACTGCCGTGCACATATGTTGGTCACGACAGCGCCGGGGTTAAGAGCCATTTCGGGGATGATGCCGAAATAAGCCATAGGAATAAACCATGAAATCAACCTCGGCATCAGGCGCCGTTATATCAAGATGCAAAAAATACAGATACGCTTTGTGGCGTATGTGGGATGAAACCCAGCCTTATGTTTTATTTGTCGGCCTTAACCCTTCCACGGCAGATGCAACCAACAACGACCCAACAATTACCCGCTGCATCAACTTTGCAAAATCATGGGGATATGGCGGGATGTATGTCACAAACCTTTTTGCCTATCGCGCAACACAACCCAAAGACCTGAAAGCCGCCAAAAACCCTGTGGGCAAGGATAATGATTCATGGGTGCTGAAACTTGCCAAAGACGCCGGGATTATCGTTGCGATATGGGGTAATCACGGGGCCTATCAATCACGTTCCCAAGAGATGTTGAAAATACTGCCACGCCCGCATTGCCTGAAAGTCAGCAAAACAGGAGAGCCGATGCACCCGCTTTACCTGAAAGCAGATTTAAAACCTTCTTTATTGAAGAGAAGCTAACCCACACCCGCAAGCTCTTTAATAGCGGCAATCTTACCTTTATAGCGATCACGTATAGGAGATGGCCTTTCGGGATATTCCATCAAAACCCTTGCGATATCCCGCGCCTCTTCGCTTTCCAGTGTTTTGTCGACAAGGTCTTGCATACCCGCTTTGTTGCCGGGAAAGCGGTGACTGATACGTGCCAGTGTCACCAAAACCGGAAGTTCATGATTAAGCGCCATGTTCTGCCGCCTTAAAAAAATTTATAAATTTTGCAACGGCTGCCAAATCACAGTGAATACGGTCCAGCCGCTTGCGGGCCAACTCATCATCGCCCCATTTATCCAGCTGGTAAACTTCGTCAACGCAAGCCGCCTGAAAAGCCTCCTCTGCAGATAAATGCCCCGATGACAATGCAAGCGCGACCACCAAAGACCCTGTGACCCCCGTTGCCACCTGTACCGCCGTAAATGAAACCGCATCCAGCCCCGCGACAATGCCGGAAAGTTTTTCCAGCATGCCATCCTGTTGATAATGGTATTGAATGCCGGAAACACGTTCCAGGGCAACGCCATGTTCCTGTTCCAGCCATTTCAGAAGCGGCAGCCACACAGCTTCCTGCGCCTTCACCAGATCCTGCGGGTGTGTCGCAAAATAACAGACAAGATCAGATGCGCCATATTCAACAACCGTCTTGTTCATATCAGCACGTTCATGGCTCTCTGCCTTATCAATCATGGTGCTGACAAGCTGGTTTAAGGGCATACTATCGGGAATAACCTCATCACCCTGCTGCGCCCATTCTGCAGCCAAGGCCGTCGCCAGAGATTCAGACGGCAACAACAAATGTTTTTGCAGGGGTGTTTTTAATATCTTTCCATCCAGTCGAACAACATGCCCGCCCGGTGCCGTTCCTGCCACGGCCTCTTTATAAAAGCGCTTCATTCCTGCCCTTCTGTGCCGGTTTGCAGATATTCAGCACAGGCATTCTTTTTCGCCGTAGACTGCAAAACATAGGGCACCAATGCCGCTGCCGGGTTTACGGTACTCAGCAAAACGCCACCAATTTTTGTCATGACGTGTTTGGCATCCGGCGTCACTGTCAGCGCCCCGATCTTGCCCCCAATTTTCATGGGCGTTGCCAGATTAATGATAGCACGTGATTTTGGCTTTGGACGCAGCTTCATGCTGACGGTATCATCCATCAAATTCACGCCGCCCTTTCCAAACAATGCCACTCTATCCGTATCCAGCACCAGAACGCGGAAAACAGCCACACCGTTTTCCAAGCCAATATCCGCAATGGTGCAATTGATTGTTGTCGTGTCACCATGACTGAACAAAAGGTTAGACAACAAGTCCGCGCCCCATAAATCCAGCCCTTTGCCCGACATCGCCCCCTTACCACCGACCAGCATCACCGTACCATTCATGTTTTTGGTAATCTGGGCGCCGGTTTTCCCGCGAGATTGAACCGAAATACTCACATCAACTGCTTCACCTGAAAAATCGGGGGTAATATCTGCGTAATCAAGCTTTGTCACTTCGATGTCAAGGTTCAGCTTACCATCCAAATAGCTTGCCTTCCCGCTCATGCGGGCTGCGCCTTTTCTGCCGTTCAAAAGATCAGTCGAAACCCCGTTTTCCGTTATCGTCAAGGGAAATGAAAAATCACCCAGTTCTCTTTCCCCTATGCGCAAGTTAGATATTTTCGTATCGAGATTCAAAGGAAGCTTATACGAGTCTCGGCTTAGAGGAGCCATAACCTCTATTTTTGATGCCGATATTCTGCCTTCATCTTTTTTCGTTCCCACCAAAACATCATGCAAAATAACAGATGGGTGCCACGCCTGCAGCCCCAATGTAATATCCCCGCCAATACTAAAGGGGCGACCTATGCTATCCGCAGCAACAGTTTCAATTTTTGCTTTATATTGGTTGACATCAAATGTCGCCACAAAAGCTGCGGCAGCAATAATCACGACAAGCAAAAGTACCGCGAAATATTTTGCAAACTTTTTCACTTTTCAAGCTCCTCGAATGGGTCTGTATCGTTATTTGCATCAAAATGGAAGAAGTCAAATGTTTCTTGCATTTCTTCGTCCAGTGGCGCTGTGATATCAACCCGCATGCCTGCAAAGGGGTGCCGAAAAATCACCCGCCGGGCATGAAGGTGCAGCGTATCGGGCAATGCAGGGTTTTCTTCTAAAAACGATTGATCCGGGCCATACTTATAATCCCCCATCAACGGGCAGTTTATTTGCGCGGCATGCACGCGAATTTGGTGCATGCGCCCTGTGCGCGGCCAAAAGACTACCCATGCAACCTTGCCGTTTAAATCTTCCATCACGCTGTAATAGGTAACTGCGCCTTTGCCGCTGTCATCATCCACGGCCATCATGCGTTCACCGCCGCGCCCCGCAACCTTTGCAACGGCAGAGCTGATTTTTCCATGGTGGATTGTGGGCGATGGCACAGTAATCGCCCAGTAATATTTGCGTATCTCGCGCCCCTTGAATAAATCACCCATTTTTTTCGCAGCCTTTGGTGTGCGTGCCAGCAAAAGAACGCCGGATGTTTCTTTATCCAAACGGTGCACCAAATGCGGTTTATGCCCATCAACAGCCAATCCATCCAGCATGCCGTCAATATGATGCGTTATTTTTGACCCGCCCTGCACGGCAATGCCGGCAGGCTTATTGAGCGCGATCAGGTGTTCATCTTCATAAATCACCATGCTCCGTATATATTCGATAGCACGCGGGGAAAGGCGTTTCTTCTTTTGACCTGTCGGCTGCGCCACCTGCGGGGGCACGCGCACGCTCTGCCCTGAAACCAGCCGTGTATCACCCTTAGACCTTTTTCCATCCACACGCACCTGCCCCGTGCGCAATAGTTTTTGCGTTTGCGCGAACCCCAGATCGGGAAACTTTTTCTTTAACCAACGATCAAGGCGCTGGCCATCATCCATATCATCCACAATGATATTTTCAGCCATCACATCACCCCACGTACCAGATAAACGGCGCCAAACACCGCAGATAAAGATAAAATAACAGACAGCAAAACATAAACAATCGCCACTGTGGCCTGCCCTGTCTCGACCAACTTAAACACATCCAGCGAGAATGCTGAAAACGTCGTAAACGCCCCCAATACACCTGTAACAAGGAAATAGCGTGCCTCCAAAGGCATGTGCCATTTCAAAGTCCCCAGCTCAATGACAAGCCCGATCATGAAAGCCCCCGCAACATTCACAAACAACGTGCCATAGGGAAAGGCACCCCCCGCCGTTTTCAGCCAGAAAACTGATGAAAAATGCCGCAACAATGCACCCACCGCGCCACCGGCGGCTATAGCAAGAATAGCGTTCATGCTTTCTTTTCCTCGCGCAGTTTATGCCAGTAATCCATGCGCTTTTTCACTTCACGTTCAAACCCACGCTCAACAGGGCGGTAGAAAGATTCACGTGGCATTTCATCAGGGAAATAGTTTTGGCCGGAAAAACCTTCTTCCGTATCATGGTCATAGGCATAACCTGCGCCATAGCCGATATCTTTCATCATCTTCGTCGGTGCGTTCAAAATATGCTTAGGCGGCATGAGTGACCCTGTTTCCTTGGCTGCATTCCGGGCTGCCTTATACGCTGTATAAACCGCATTTGATTTCGGCGCTGTCGCCATGTAAACGAGCGCTTCTGCCAATGCCAGCTCCCCTTCGGGAGACCCCAGACGCTCATACGTATCCCATGCCGCAATGCAGAGCTGCAACGCCTGCGGGTCGGCAAGGCCAATATCCTCCACAGCCATCCGTGTAATGCGGCGCGCAATAAAACGCGGATCTTCCCCGCCGTCCAGCATCCGCGCAAACCAATACAGCGCCGCATCGGCATCGGAACCACGCACGGATTTATGCAGGGCGCTAATCAGGTTGTAATGACTTTCCTGTGTCTTGTCGTATAACGGCGCACGCTTTTGCACCAGTTTAATTAAATCTGCCGTATCAAGCGCGCCTTTTTTCTGTGATTGAAAAACCTGCTCTGCCAGCCCCAGCATATAACGTCCGTCACCATCCGCCATACGCACAATCGCCATACGTGCATCCGGCGTTAAAGGCAAAGGCCGGTTCAGGTGTTTTTCAGCGCGCTGCAGCAATGTTTCAAGAGCGGTTTCATCAAGCCTGTTCAACACCAAAAGCTGGCAGCGTGACAAAAGCGCGGCATTCAGTTCAAAAGACGGATTTTCTGTCGTTGCGCCGACAAGCGTAACCGTACCATCCTCAACATAGGGTAAGAACGCATCTTGCTGTGCGCGGTTAAAGCGGTGGATTTCATCAACAAACAAAAGCGTGCCCCGCCCCATGCGGCGACGATGCTTTGCAGATTCAAAAACCTTGCGCAGATCCGCCACGCCTGAAAAAACGGCAGATATTGCTTCAAAATGTAAATCCGTATGCTGTGCCAGCAACCGGGCCAGTGTTGTTTTGCCACACCCCGGCGGACCCCAGAAGATAAGGGATGATATACGCCCCTGATCTGTCATGCGCTTTAATGCACCGTCGCCCTGCAAAATATGGTCCTGCCCCACAACGTCATCCAATGCCGCCGGGCGTAAAATATCTGCCAGTGGGCGCGGCGCCTCCTGCTCTTCTACGTTTTCGCTTTCTGTTGTCGTATCAAACAGGGTATGCATATATCTAGCCCGTAATCATCAAGCTCATCACGCGGCCATCACGCACAATCTGCAGCCGCCAACCGCTACGATTTGCCTTCATCGCCTTGTTCAAGGTTTCAGTGCTATCGATTGCAGTATCATTCAAGGATTTAATGATATCCCCCTTGGCAAAACCAAAGCCTGCTGCATTGCCGCCGTCAACATCATAAATCACAACACCGGCATTTGCAGACAAACCGCCCATCTCTTCAGACACAGCGGGTGAAATATTCACAACCGTCGCGCCCGCAAGCGGATTGCGGCCTTCGATTCTCAATGCATCACGTGGGGGAATCTCCGGCGGAGCCTGTGTCACAAGCGGAAGATTTATTTTTTTGTTGCCACGCCAAACAGTCAGGTTTGTTTTTGTACCAATCGGCAATGTCGCAAGCCTGAAACGCATCGCCCGCGCATCTTCAATCATCTTGCCATCAAGCGCCAGAATAACGTCACCCGTCTTTAAACCAGCCTTTTCAGCGGGGCTATTGGGAACAACCTTGGCCACAAGCGTGCCTTGCGCTTTTACAAGCCCCAAACTCTCCAGCATATCCGGTGTCACATCCTGACTGGCAATGCCCGTCCACGGGTGTATCAGCCTACCACCGTTTTGCGCAGCCCGCAGAACCGTTTTGAACATATTGGCCGGAATAGCAAAACCAACACCGACAGAGCCGCCCGTGCGTGAAAAAATGGCCGTATTCACACCCACAAGGCTACCCTGCATATCGACAAGCGCGCCGCCGGAGTTTCCGGGGTTAATCGCAGCGTCTGTCTGGATAAAAAATCCGTAATCCGTCACACCAACATCCGTCCGCGCAAGACCGGAGACAATCCCACTGGTCACAGTCTTGCCCACACCAAACGGATTACCGATGGCCAAAACAATATCCCCAACCTCAAGTGCATCGCTATCAGCCAATGGTAGTGTTGGCAGTATCTTGCCTTTCGGGTCTATTTTGAGAATAGCAAGGTCTGTTTTTTCATCATCCAGCACTTTTTCAGCCGGGTATTCATGGCCATCCTCAACTACAACGGTAATTTCATCTGCGCCTTTAATCACGTGATGGTTGGTGACAACCAAACCTGATGCATCCAGCACAACGCCAGATCCCAAAGAACGATCCAGCCTTTCCCGCACCGGCCCCATCATATTGCCCCCGAAAAACTGGTTAAAGAAAGGATCATTAAAAAACGGGCTGACAATGCGCGTTCTTTCACGCACAACACGCTTGGTATAAATGTTTACAACCGCCGGGCTGACTTTTTTCACAACAGGCGCAAATGACATTTTGACCTGTGCCATGTTCTGCGGTACCTCCTGCGCTACAGCAGGAACAGAGAAAGCCAGAACAGCAACCAGAGCAACAGCAAACTTTTTCATTTTCTACTCTCCATACAAATCTTTGACACGGTTTTCAAACACAGACGTACGCGTATAGGGCGCAACAGACTTATCACGCAGGAAAAGATGGTTCACACGGTTCAAGGCAATCGCCATGGGCGTAAACACCTTCATGAAATCAAACTTTGTCGGCTTTTTTCTTTTAAAGTCTGGCAGGTCACGTACTGTATTAAATATATCTTCAACCGTACGCTGGCCATCGATCAAGCAAAGAATGGCCGCTTCCAGCTTTCCACCATTCAGGTTGAATACGGGCATACCTTCATATTTGTCACTGGTAATGATGACGGGCCTATCCGGCTGAGATGCGAAGGCCTTTGCGATATCAGCATAGGGCGGGACCTCCACAATACCGGCATAAGGCACCATGCCCCAGCATTCCTGTATATCCACGGCACGCGAACCATGCCCTGCATGCGAGCAATAGAAATGATGCTTGATAATACGGCCACACATATTTTCCGCTATCGCTTGCTGCACGGCGGGAGGCTGCCGTTTCACCTGCGCCAGCAGGGCGGAATCCTGAATAAAGGTTTCGGGGTGATAAAACATATGCTCGCTGGTGCCGATACCGGGAACGCCTGTCATTTCCAGTGAGCAACGGCCAAGCCACGCATAAATATCCGTAATGGTATAAGCACGATCCTGCGTATGCAAAAGCAAGTCATACAGGCCTGCGTCTTTTTCAACATCATGCATGTACACCACATGCTCCTGCCCCACGCTGAACCAGTTTTGCGGCGGCAGGGCATCAATGATCTTTTTGGTGTTCTCCACCTCTTTTTGCCTGTCGGCCTCGCCACCGTTCACAAGGCGCATTAGTTCCTGCATGTGATAGACCGCCGTGCGACCATAGGTCGCATAGACCATGATATCAATCACGCCATCCGGCTTAAGCACAGACCGCAGAGCACGCAAGCCTTCATCAGGGTCAGCCAGATGGTGCAGTACACCAGAGCATTCAATAAAATCAAACTGCCCCAGATCCAGTGACGGCAGGTCAAGGATGCTACCCTGATGCCATTCAATGTTATCCAGCTGGCGGATTTGGGCGCGTTCTTTGGCTACAGCCATGCTGGCGCTGCTCATATCAAAATAGACAAGGCGAGCATTTTCTTTATCCCGCAATTGCTCCGCCCAAAACAGCGCACTATCCCCCGTGCCTGCACCCGCAACAAGGACATGGAAGTTATTAAAATCCTGCGTGCCCGCATAACAATGATGACTGATGACATCTGCCCGTGACAAAGCGGGAATTAACAGACGCTTTTTCTCATTCTCCGGCTCACGCGGATGATAAGTGTATTCTTCGTACTCGCCTTTCACTGCTCGCAGTTAATTGGCTGATGTTTTCAAGGCACGCCCATTCTATCATCGAAATGAAAAAGGGCGGATAAGAAAATCCCGCCCTTTTTATGATATTAAAAACAGATCAAGGCGCTTTAGGGCCACGACCTGCATTGCGGCGCGGTTCCTCACTTATCACAAGCTTAGGGGCCTTTGCCAATACGTCAAACGTTCGGCCACGCAAGGACACGGCATTAAAATCAGCGGCAGCGGCAGGCGTTTTTCCCGCAGCAATCGACTCATTCAAATCATCATATGCACGTTGCGCCACTGCAGCGTTATCCAGCATCATGCAGCCCATGTCTTGTTCCGTTTCAGCGCTAAACGTCGGCTTATCATCTTTCAAGAAAGTGACTTCTGTATATGTTGGGCCTGCAAAACCCATAACTTTTCTCCCTAGCCGAAAAACTGTTTAGCACAAGAAAAAGGAGGCTTTCGCCCCCTTCTCCGTATCTCCTTGAAATCAGCCAGCGGCTTTTTTCTTTTTTGGCGCGGCTTCCGCCGCCTCTACAAAGCCGTCAGGCGCCTGATTATTCTCTACAGGGCCGCTATCCTGCCCTTTGGCGGAACGGTCACGCTCTACCAGTTCAATAATAGCCACTGGCGCGTTGTCGCCATAGCGGAAACCCGCCTTCAGCACGCGTGTGTAACCACCATTGCGGTCTTTGTAGCGTGGACCAAGAACCTCAAACAGCTTTTTCAACTGCACATCATCGCGCAAGCGGGAATGTGCAAGACGGCGGTCGGAAAGCTTTCCTTTTTTGGCCAGCGTAATCAAACGCTCAACAACGCGGCGCAGTTCCTTTGCTTTGGGCAGGGTCGTTTCGATCTGCTCATGCTTGATAAGAGCCGCAGCCATGTTTGCAAACATTGCTTTGCGGTGTGACGATGTAACGCCAAGTTTACGGTATCCAGACTTGTGACGCATGGTGCGTTCTCCTTTTCAGTTTCCCCTCACGCATGAGGAGGATTGCAAAAACAATATCCTGCTGCCAGTAATATTGCGGTGGGGATTATCCCCGTTTTTACTGCCCCGGTTTCGGGGCAAAAAGTTTATCGAGCCTTTTCAGGCGTTCTTGCTGCGCGGGAGACATGCTGCCCATCCCATTTTCAACTTCCAGTGCGCGGCGCTTCAAACCATACCAGTCATTCAGGTTGCGGCGCTGCACGTCTTTTGACTTACCCGGAAAGGCCAGCGCGGCCGCTTTCAGTAAACGCTCTTCTTCATGTGGAGGGAACGCGCTCATTAGAACGTGTTCTCTTCAATCTTGCGCGCCAGCTCTTCAATGTTTTCCGGCGGCCATTGCTCAACCTTCATGCCGAGATGCAAGCCCATGCCGGTTAGCACTTCTTTGATCTCGTTCAGAGACTTGCGGCCAAAGTTTGGCGTGCGCAGCATGTCTGCCTCTGTCTTCTGGACCAGATCACCGATGTAGATGATGTTGTCGTTCTTGAGGCAGTTTGCCGAACGGACGGACAGTTCCAGTTCTTCCACTTTGCGCAGCAGATGACGACTGAAAGGCAACTCGTCTTTTTCTTCTTCGCGGGCCGTTGCTTCCGGCTCTTGGAAGTTGACGAAAACTTGCAACTGGTCTTGCAGAATACGTGCTGCGAAAGCGACAGCGTCTTCCGGCTTGACCGTACCGTTGGTTTCAACATCCAGCGTCAGCTTGTCGTAGTCGGTAATCTGACCAACGCGGGTATCTTCAACTTTGTAGGACACCTTGCGGACCGGGCTGAAAATGCTATCCACCGGAATAACGCCGATCGGCGCATCTTCGTGGCGGTTTTGCGCAGCAGGGCGATAGCCTTTGCCCGTGGAAACCGTCAGCTCCATATCCAGCGTAGCACCCTCGCTGAGCGTGCAAATAGCCAGATCAGGGTTGATGATTTCAACATCAGCCGTTGTTTCGATCATGCGGGCCGTAACCTCGCAAGGGCCTTGTGCGTTCAGGCGCACTTTTTTGCTACCTTCCGCATGCATGCGAATGGCAAGGTTTTTAATGTTCAGGACGATGTCCGTAACATCCTCGCGCACGCCGGGCAGAGAAGAAAACTCGTGCAAAACGCCGTTGACCTTGATCGACGTCACGGCTGCACCCTGCAGAGAGGACAGCAGAACGCGACGCAGGGCATTACCCAACGTCAGGCCATAGCCACGCTCCAAAGGTTCAATAACAACTTTACCCGCACGCTCCGGATTCTTCGATGCGCTTACTTCTACCTTGTTGGGTTTGATAAGCTCTTGCCAATTTTTCTGTATCAAGGTCTGCCCCTTCTTGCTTGCATATACCACAAATAAATCGCCCCCCTGCCCGCCGGCAGAAGCGCGTCAAAAAAATCTTATACCCGACGACGCTTGCGCGGACGGCAACCGTTGTGCGGAATGGGCGTGACGTCACGGATAGACGTAACGACAAAGCCTACGGAGTGCAACGCGCGCAGCGCGGACTCGCGACCCGAACCGGGGCCTTTTACCATGACATCAACAGTTTTAAGGCCATGGTCTTTCGCTTTACGACCAGCATCCTCAGCAGCCATCTGCGCCGCATAGGGGGTCGACTTGCGGGAACCTTTAAAACCCAAATGACCTGCAGATGACCATGCAATGGCGTTGCCCTGCGCATCTGTGATCGTCACGATCGTGTTGTTAAAGGTCGAGTTCACGTGTGCCGTACCGGTGGAAACGTTTTTACGATCCTTGCGGCGTGTTGTTTTTGTTTTGGATTTATCTGCTTTTGTCTTGGACATTCTGCGTTTCCGTTATTCTAATTATTATTTCTTGGCGATTTTCTTACCGGCGATTGTCTTGCGCGGGCCTTTACGCGTGCGAGCGTTCGTGCGCGTACGCTGGCCACGCACAGGCAGGCCTTTACGATGACGCAAACCACGATAGCAGCCCAAATCTGTCAGGCGCTTGATCGCCATGGAGACTTCACGCCGCAGTTCACCTTCCACCAAGTGGTCTTGCTTGATAGCATCCCTGATGCGGTTCAGCTCGTCCTCGGTCAGCGCATTTGTGCGCTTGCCCCATTCAACCTGAGCCTGATTCAGTATCTTGATCGCTGTCGGACGGCCAATGCCGTACACATATGTCAGCGAAATACCGATGACTTTATCCGTTGGGATATTGACACCTTCTATACGCGCCACGCTTGTCTCCTGATTCTCTCTAATTCTATATATTACCGGGCCTTAGCATCCAAAAAGACGAAGGCTCGCGCATTATAAGTGGCCGGGAAGAAACGTCAACTGAATATTTCCCTATTTGATGAAAAAGTGTCACTTTTTCCGATACATGGGCCACCACCCGGTTTTAACCCGCGATTTTGGGAGCTTTTGGGGTTCCAGGGCACAGTTTTTTGCCCAAAACGACCTGAATTTCCTCGGTCACATCGTCCATTTCGGCCATGCCGTTCACGGTTTTCAGCAAACCCTTCGATTCGTAGTGCGGCAGAATTGGCGCTGTATTTTCATAATAAACATTGAGCCGCTCACGCACCGTTTCGGGCTTGTCATCATCCCGGCGCTTGAACTGGTCTTCGGCCCCACAGTTGTCACAGCAGTTGGACTTGGCAGGTTTTTTTGTGACGTCGTGATAGCCCTCGTTGCAGGCCCCACACGAAAACCGGCCGGATATACGTGCCACCAATTGTTCGTCATCCACACCAATTTGGACAACGGCATCAAGCTTTATGCCTTTTTCCTCAAGCATTGCATCAAGCGCCTTTGCCTGCGCGACGCTGCGCGGAAAACCATCAAGAATAAAGCCGTCCTTACAATCCGGCTGGCTCAAACGGTCAGCCATCATGCTAATTGTGACTTCATCAGGCACAAGGTGGCCGTCCTTCAGTGTTTGCTCCACCTGCTTGCCAAGGGGGGTGCCATTTTTAATATGCTCACGAAACAAATCACCCGTCGCGATTTGTGGCGCGCCACATCTTTCCATCAAACGGCGGGCTTGCGTGCCCTTGCCCGCGCCCGGCGGTCCCAGCAGGATAATTCTCATTTCCGCGCCCCTTTCAATCTGGTTTTCTTAATCAACCCCTCGTACTGGTGCGCCAGCAGGTGGGAATTGATCTGTGCCACCGTATCCATCATGACGGACACCGCAATCAAAAGGCTGGTACCGCCAAAATAGAAGGTCAGGTTGAATTTGGAGATAAGGAATTCCGGCATCAAACACACAAACGTTAAGTAAGCAGCGCCAATCGTCGTGATGCGGGTCAAGATGTTATCCAGATAATCCGCCGTTGGCTTGCCGGGGCGAATGCCGGGAATAAACCCGCCATACTTGCGCAGGTTGTCCGCCGTTTCATCCGGGTTGAAAACAATGGCTGTATAGAAGAAGGCAAAGAAAATAATCAACGCGGCATAGAGCGCCATATAGGCGGGCGCCCCGTGCTGCAGATAACGCGACATCGTATCCAGCCATTCATTACCGCCGCCCTGCCCTGTAAAACCGACAATCGTCAGCGGCAGCAACAACAGCGAAGAGGCAAAGATAGGCGGAATCACGCCCGACGTATTCAGCTTGAGCGGCATATGGCTGGAATCGCCCGACATCATTTTGTTCCCGACCATGCGTTTGGGATATTGCACAATCACCCGGCGATACGCCCGCTCCATAAAGACGATAAAGGCGATCACCGCAAAGACCATTAACGTCAGCGCCATCAGGCTGGCATTTGAAATCTGTCCCTGCTGCGCAAGTGCCAAGGTGCCCATCACGGCCTGTGGCACGCCTGCGATAATACCGGCAAAGATAATCAGCGATGTACCGTTCCCCACGCCACGCGCCGTCATTTGTTCACCCAGCCACATCAAAAAGACCGTACCGCCAACAATGGTGATAACCGTCATGATACGGAAGAAGACACCGGGGCTAATCACGGCAGAGCCGCCCGTGCTGCTGGGCATTGCTTCAAGCCCTATAGCCAAGCCATAGGCCTGCATAGCCGCCAGCACAATGGTAAGATAGCGCGTGTACTGGTTCAGTTTCTTGCGCCCCGCCTCGCCGTCTTTTTTCAGGCTGGCAAATTGCGGCATCATGGCGCTGAGCATCTGCATGATAATAGACGCCGAAATATAGGGCATGATGTTCAGCGCAAAAATACTCATGCGCTCCAAGGCACCGCCCGCGAACATATTGAACATGCCCAGCACGCCATCATCCTTGGTGCTGAAAATATCGTTCCAGACAACGGCATCAATACCCGGCAGCGGGATATGCGTACCGACCCTGTAGATCAACAAGGCAATCAGCGTAAACCAAAGACGCTGTTTTAATTCCTCTGCCTTTGCGAAAGAGCCAAAGTTAAGGTTGGATGCGAATTGTTCGACGGCAGATGCCATGGTGGTAATTACCTGTTCTCTTTGTCCGCCTGCCCAAAAGCCAATAAGGCCTTGCCGACCACAAGCCGGGGGCAGTGCGAAACGGTTTTTTATATTTCTTCCTAGTTATGCCCTGATATGGGCTTTTCGGTCAAGAATTGGAAGGCCGAAAGCTCAGGAAATCGCACCCAGGTCGAGCCTATAGAACATCTCGTCTTCCGTCATGCCAGCGTGCCACGTACGCGGCGTAGAATATGTA